>NZ_JBHEVB010000014.1:0-71281 GCF_041925195.1 Flintibacter porci | reverse complement strand
AATATCTGTGTGTGCGTATAGCTTCTTTTGCCCATGATAATACCCCCTAATGTAGTTACTTTTATTTTCCTACATTAGGGGGTGTTTTGTCTATTGTCCGTTTTTAATGGACCTGTTCACTACGGAAATGGGCGGTTTTTTGCAGCTGTGCAGGGAGTAGGATTCATACAAAATGCGAAAACTGTAAAAAAACGTGTAATAAGCAACAAAACCGGAAGAGAAAGGAAAGAAAAGACTGGAAAAAAGGCCTAGAAATGAAAAAGAGAGGAATTGGACCGTGAAGGGGAGGGGAAAATGTGCTTGCAATTCTGTGCGATTTCGCCTAAAATCAGAGCTAGATATCCAATGTGTTTCAAGAACAAAATATCGCACAACGAAACAACAGGGTGGTGATTGATATGGCAGTGGAAGAGATCAAGAAAGTGGCCCAGCTGGAGCAGGAAATGAAACAGCGCAAGGAGGCCGCTGTGGCCGAGGGCAAGCAGCGTGTGCTGGAAGCCCAGCGTCTGGCCCGCCGTCAGTTGGAGGAGTCCCGTCAGGAGGCGGAGCTCCAGATCCGGCAGATGATGGCCAAGGCAGAGGCGGAGGCCGCCCAGTGGACCTTGGACGCGCTGAAAGACGCCACGCAGGAATGCGAGGAGTTTAAAACAAAAGCCCGGGGCCGGCTGGACCAGGCCGCGGCGTTCATTGTGGAAAAGGTTGTGAATAGCTGATGGCAATCGTCAAAATGAAGGGGCTGCGGCTGCTGGCCATGCGCAGCGACCGAGAGGCGCTGCTGGAGCTGCTGCAGGGGATGGGCTGCGTGGAGATCGACGAGCCCGACCAGGATCCCCAGACCTGGCAGGGGCTGCTCTCACAGCTGGGGAGCCAGACGCTCTCCCGGCCCGATGGGCAGGCGCTCTCCCAGGCCCGGGAGGATCTGCAGGCGGCCCAGCGTGCTCTGGCGGTGCTCAAGCGGCACGGAGATAAGGGAAGAGGCCTGCTGGCACCCCGTCCAAGACTCACCCGGCAGCAGCTGTTTGACGGGGAGGAGCAGGGAAAACAGGCGGTGCAGCAGGTCCTGGAGGCCGACCGCCAGCTTGCTGCCCTGGAGGCCCAGCACAGCAAGCTGCTGACCCAGCGAGCCGCTCTGGCCCCTTGGCTGGAGCTGAATATTCCTCTGGACACGGCTTCCACCCAGGAGATGGTGGTGCAGTTTGGCACCGTCACCGCCGGTGTGGAGCTGGAGCAGGTGCAGCGGGCGGTGGAAGGGGCCAGCGAGTTGGCCCAGCTCACCCAGGCCAGTGTGGACCGGGATGTGCGCTACTGTCTGCTGGTATGTCACACCAGCGCCCAGGAGGAAGTGCTCCAGGCGCTGCGGGACTTTGGATGGTCCCGCATGAACCTGTCCGGCTGGACCGGAAACGCAAAGGAGAACGACCAGCGCATTGCCCAGGAGTTGGAACAGAACGAGCAGGAGAGCGCTCAGGCGGAGCAGCAGCTGGCCCAGCTGACCAGTTTGGCCGAGCCCATCCGTCAGGCCGCTGACCGTGCTTCGGTCCGCATCAACCGGGAGGAGGGGCGTAGCCGCCTGCTGGATACGGAGAAGACCTTCCTGCTGGAGGGCTGGGTGCCGGAGGAAAACTGGCCCCAGCTGGAGAGCCAGATGAAGAATTACCCCTGCGCCTGGGAGCTGCGGGATCCCACCGAGGAGGAATACCCCAAGGTGCCCGTGAAGCTGAAAAACAACTGGTTTACCCGGCCTCTCAGTATGGTCACTGAGATGTACTCTCTGCCCGCCTATAACGGGTTGGACCCCAACCCCCTGATGGCCCCGTTCTTTATCCTGTTTTACGGGATCATGATGGCCGACATGGGGTACGGGCTGCTGATGATGATCGCCTCGGTGGTGGTGCTGAAAAAGTCCCGTCCCCGGGCAGGTATGCACAACTTCTTTGCTCTGCTGGGGCTGTGTGGTGTGAGCACCTTTATCATGGGAGCGGTGACCGGAGGATTCTTCGGTGACTTTATCCCTCAGCTCCTGAAACTTATCAACCCGGAGAGCACCTTTGTTTGGTTCTGGCCCACTCTGTTTACTCCCCTGGAGGATACCATGATGATCCTGGTGGGAGCTATGGCTTTGGGCTTTGTCCAGATCCTGGTGGGCATGGCTATCAGCTTTGTGAAAAAGCTGCGCCGTGGCCAGGTGATGGGCGCCATCTGGGAAGAGGTCACCTGGTGGGTGGTCTTTGCCGGACTGGCTCTGGCCATTCTGGGTGTGACCAATCTGGTGATTATTCTGGGCGGCGTGATGGTGGTGGCCGGACCCATCCTGACGGAGAAGGGGTTTGGCAAGATCACCGGCATTTTCGGTTCCCTTTACAACCATGTGACGGGTTACTTCGGCGACATCCTGTCCTACTCCCGTCTTATGGCCCTGATGCTGGCAGGCAGCGTCATTGCTCAGGTGTTCAATACCCTGGGCGCCATCCCAGGGAATGTGGTGATCTTTATCATCATTTCCATGCTGGGCAATGCCCTTAACTTTGCCCTGAACCTGCTGGGATGCTACGTCCACGACTTGCGTCTGCAATGTCTGGAATACTTCAATAAGTTCTATGAGGATGGAGGCAAGCCCTTCCGTCCCATGAAGCTGGATACCAACTACTATGATGTGGTGAAATAAAAGGAGGACAACACAATGGATATGAATCAACTGATTGAATTGCAGCAGAGCGCAACGTTCCTGGGCAGCATCGGTGGTTTGGCCCTGGCCCTGCTGGGCGCAGGTCTGGCGGCGGTGCTCAGCGGCATCGGCTCCGCCAAGGGCACCGGCATCGCCGGTGAGGCGGGCACCGGCCTGCTGTGTGAGGACCCCAGCAAGTTTGGTAAGGTCATGATCCTTCAGGTTATCCCCGGCACCCAGGGCCTGTACGGCCTGGTGGTGTGGTTCTTCGCCGTGTTCCGCATGGGCCTGCTCTCCGGTACTCTGCCCGAACTCACTGTGGCTCAGGGTATGCAGTACTTTGTGGCCTGCCTGCCCATGGCGCTGGGCGGCCTGTTCTCCGCCATTGCTCAGGGCCGCGTGGCTGCTGGCTCCATCAACATTCTGGCTAAGAAGCCCGATGACTGGTCCAAGGGCATGGTGCTGTGCATTACCGTAGAGTTCTACGCCATTCTGTCTCTGCTGGCCTCCATGCTGATGATCATCAACATCAGCGCCTGAGCCGGGAAAGGAACGCGCTATGGACGGAATTGAAAAAATCACGGCCCGGATCCAGGCCGATGGTCAGGCAGAGCTGGACCGCCTGAAAGAGGATGTCCGGCAGCAGCTGCAGACCATCCACACCCAGACCCAGGACCAGGTGGACCGGGAGCGGCAGGACATCCTCTCCCGGGGCGAGAAGGCTGCCGCCGAGCGCCTGGAGCGGCTGAAATCCGCCGCCGAGATGGAAAAGCGCAAGCTGGCGCTGGCCGCCAAGCAGGAGGTGCTCTCCGAGGCCTTTGATAAGGCTCTGGAGCAGCTGTGCGCTCTGCCCGATGAGCAGTACATCCAGCTGCTCACCCATCTGGTGCTTCAGGCGGTGTCCACGGGCAAGGAGCAGCTGGTATTCTCCCCCAAGGACCGCAACCGCATCGGCAAGCAGGTGGTGGTGGCCGCCAACGAGGCCCTGGTGAAGAACGTGGCCCCTGAGCTGCCTGAGTCCATTACCGACTCCAAGGTGGGCGCTTTTGTGGGCAAGCTGGTCAACAGTGCCACCGCCCAGATCACCGGCACCGGCCTGCTGTCCCTCTCGGAGGAGACCCGGAACATCCGGGGCGGCTTCATCCTGGTGGACGGTCCCATCGAGGTCAACTGTGCCTTTGAGACCTTGGTGCGGCTGCAGCGGGAGAAGCTGGAAAAACAAGTGGCTGACATTTTGTTTGAAGCCTGAGAGTGAGGAGGGATACCTTGTCTCACATCAAAGATACCGACTACCTGGGCATCTCCACCCGGATCCACGCCATGGAAAACCGGATGCTGACCCGGGAGCGGATGGACCGGATGATCGAGGCCCGGGACGACGCCGAGGCCCTGAAGGTCCTCTCCGAATGCGGCTATGCAGGCGGGGAGACCATAGAGGTCCAAAACCTGGAGCAGGTGTTGGCCGCGGAGCGGGCTTCCGCCTTTCGGGAGATCCGTACTGCTCTGCCTGACACCCGCATCGCCGATGTATTTCAGATCAAGTATGATTACCACAACGCCAAAGTGCTGGTGAAGGCACAGGCGCTGGGCAAGGATGGGGAGCGGTTGCTCCTGTCCGGAGGCCGCTATGATCCCAAAGAGCTGCTGGAGGGCTGGCGTAAGGAGGAGCTGAGAGGACTCAGCGACGCCTTCCGAACCGCCCTGAAGCAGGCACAGGAGACTCTGGCCGCCACCAAAGACCCTCAGCTGTCCGACCTGGTACTGGACCGGGCCTGTTATGAGGAGATGGCCCAGCTGGCCAAGGACACAGGAAGCAAATTCTTGCAGGGCTATGTCTCTCTGAGCGTGGATGTAGCCAACCTGCGTACCGCTGTGCGGGTCCACCGTATGGACAAGGTCAGCGACTTTTTAAGCCAGGTGCTGCTGCCCGGCGGCAGTGTTTCTCCCCGGGCCATTGCCGCCCAGCGGGGCGAGGAGCTCTCCAGTCTGTTCCAGACCGGACCTCTGGCCGGGGCGGCAGAGCTGGGCAGTAAGCTGGCCCAGCCGGGGGCAGGAGCCCTCACCGCTTTTGAGCGGGAGTGCGACAACGCCCTCACCGCCTACCTGGAGGCTGCCCGCCGGGTGCCCTTTGGAGAGCAGGCAGTCATTGGCTACCTGTACGCCAAAGAGGCGGAGCTCACCGCCGTGCGTACCATTCTGGCCGGCCGTCGGGCCGGACTGAGCGGAGAGCGCATCCGGGAGCGGCTGCGGGAAACTTATGTGTAAGGGAGGTGGATGGACATGTATCGCATTGCGGTGATCGGTGACGCGGACAGCGTGCTGGGCTTTCAGGCCCTGGGGCTGGAGGTGTGCCCGGTAAACAGCGCGGACGAGGCGCGGCAGGCCATCCACCGGATGGCACGGGAGAACTACGCCATCCTCTACCTGACCGAGCAGCTGGCCGCTCAGCTGAAAAGCGATATCGCCCGTTACCAGGACGCGGTCACACCTGCCATCATCCTGATTCCCGGGAAGGAAGGTTCTCTGGGCATCGGTATGGCCAACGTGAAGAGCGCCGTGGAGCGCGCTGTGGGCGCCGATATTCTCTAACCGCTTTCTTGTAAGAAAGCTCCTACTTTTCTTGAAAGAAAAGTAGGCAAAAGAACTTCCTGCAAAACTTTGTTTTGCTTCTGCGCTTGCCTAAGAGAGGGTTGGAGGCAGAAAGTCTAGCACCCATCCTGGTAAAAACTAGCGTGAAATAAAATTTCACGCATCGGAAATTTTTGCGCCGCTTTTTATAAAAAGCGGATGGGGTCCAGGGGCAAAGCCCCTGGCGAAGAAAGAAGGTTTGTTAGCCTATGGGAAAAATCGTTAAGGTCTCCGGTCCTCTGGTGGTCGCCACCGGTATGACTGAGGCCAACATGGCCGACGTGGTCCGTGTGGGCGAGCAGCGCCTCATTGGCGAGATCCTCACCATGACCGGCGATTCCGCCTCCATCCAGGTTTACGAGGAGACCTCCGGCCTGGGTCCCGGGGCGGAAGTGGTCACCACCGGCGCCCCTCTGTCCGTAGAGCTGGGCCCCGGCCTCATTGAGAATATCTACGACGGCATCCAGCGTCCCCTGGAGGTCATCATGGAGAAGGTGCAGGGCAACAACCTGCCCCGCGGCGTGGAAGTGCCTGCCCTGGACCGGGAGAAGAAGTGGGAGTTTACCCCCACCGTGGAGCCCGGTGCCCAGGTCATCGGCGGCGATGTCATCGGCACCGTCCAGGAGACCGACTCCATCCTCCACAAGATCATGATCCCCCCCAAGATGCAGGGCAAGATCGTCTCCATCCAGGGCGGCTCGTATACCGTCACGGAGACGGTAGCCGTGCTGGAGCAGCCTGATGGCTCCAAGACCGAGCTGTCCCTCATGCAGAAGTGGCCCGTCCGTGTGGGCCGCCCCTACAAGCACAAGTATCCTCCCACCATCCCTCTCCAGTCCGGACAACGGATCGTGGATACATTCTTCCCCGTAGCCAAGGGCGGCACCGCCGCCATCCCCGGTCCCTTCGGCTCCGGCAAGACGGTGATGCAGCACGCTCTGGCCAAGTGGTCTGACGTGGACCTGGTGGTCTACATCGGCTGCGGCGAGCGCGGCAACGAGATGACCGACGTGCTGCGGGAGTTCCCTGAGCTAGTGGACCCCCGTACCGGCCAGTCTCTGATGAAGCGTACCGTGCTGATCGCCAACACCTCTGATATGCCCGTGGCCGCCCGTGAGGCGTCTATCTACACCGGCATCACCATCGCCGAGTATTTCCGTGACATGGGCTACGCCGTGGCCGTTATCGCCGACTCCACATCCCGCTGGGCCGAGGCTCTGCGTGAGATGTCCGGCCGTCTGGAAGAGATGCCCGGTGAGGAAGGCTACCCCGCCTACCTCAGCTCCCGTCTGGCTCAGTTCTACGAGCGAGCCGGCAGCGTGGCCTGCCTGGGCTCCGATGACCGCCGGGGCAGCCTGACCGCCGTAGGCGCTGTGTCGCCTCCCGGCGGCGACCTATCCGAACCTGTCTCCCAGGCCACCATGCGTATTGTCAAGGTGTTCTGGGCTCTGGACGCCTCCCTGGCTTACCGCCGCCACTTCCCCGCCATCAACTGGCTGAACTCCTACTCCCTGTATCTGGACTCCCTGAAGCCCTGGTACGACGAGCATCTGGGCAAGGAGTTCCTCCAGAACCGAGAGTGGGCCATGGCCGTCCTCCAGGAGGAGGCCAACCTCAACGAGATCGTGCAGCTGGTCGGTAAGGACTCCCTGTCCGCCAAGGACCAGATCACTCTGGAAGTGGCCAAGATGATCCGTGAGGACTTCCTGCAGCAGAACTCCTTTGTGGATATCGATTCCTACTCTGAGTACGACCGTCAGGCTCGTATGCTGGTGCTGATCCGGGACTACGACGAGCACTGCCGCGCTGCCGCTGAGCGGGGCGGGAACCTCAACGAGCTGTTCTCCGTACCTGTGCGTGAAAAGATCGGTCGCGCCAAGTCGGTGCCCGCCGACCAGTATCTGGACAACTACGCCAACATTATGGTGGAACTGGAAGAGGAGACCAACGCCATTGGCGAGAAGGGAGAGATGGCTCTGTGATTCGGGAATATAAAACCATCCAAGAGATCTCCGGCCCGCTGATGGTGGTCAACCACGTCCAGGGTGTCACCTATGACGAGCTGGCCGAGATCGAGCTGGCTGACGGCACTGTCCGTCGCTGTAAGGTGCTGGAAGTCAACGGCGACTCCGCCGTGGTGCAGTTGTTTGAAAACTCCGCCGGTATCAACCTGGCTCAGTCCAAGATTCGCTTCTTGGGCCATCCTCTCCAGCTGGCCGTGTCCGGCGATATGCTGGGCCGCGTGTTCAACGGCATGGGCGAGCCCATTGACGGCGGCCCTGCCATTCTGGCCGACGAGTACCGGGATATCAACGGTCTGGCCATGAACCCTGCCGCCCGGAACTACCCCAACGAGTTTATCCAGACGGGCATTTCCACCATTGACGGCCTGAACACCCTGGTCCGTGGTCAGAAGCTGCCCATCTTCTCCGGTTCCGGTCTGCCCCACGCCGCGCTGGCTGCTCAGATTGCCCGTCAGGCCAAGGTGCTGGACGGCGAGTCCAACTTCGCCGTGGTCTTCGCCGCCATTGGTATCACCTTCGAGGAGTCTGAGTTCTTCGTCAGCGAGTTTAAGCGCACCGGCGCCATTGACCGTACTGTCCTGTTCACCAACCTGGCCAACGACCCCGCCGTCGAGCGTATCGCCACCCCCCGTATGGCTCTGACCGCCGCGGAGTATCTGGCCTTTGAGAAGAACATGCACGTGCTGGTCATTCTCACCGACATTACCAACTACGCCGAGGCTCTGCGTGAGATTTCTGCGGCTAAGAAGGAAGTTCCCGGCCGCCGCGGCTACCCCGGCTACCTGTACACCGACTTGGCTACCATGTACGAGCGTGCCGGCCGCCAGATGGGCAAGGAAGGATCCATCACCATGATCCCCATCCTCACCATGCCTGAGGATGACAAGACCCACCCCATCCCCGACCTCACCGGCTATATCACCGAGGGCCAGATCATTCTGTCTCGTGAGCTGTACCGCCGGGGCGTCAATCCCCCTGTGGACGTGCTGCCCTCCCTGTCCCGTCTGAAGGATAAGGGTACCGGTGCGGGCAAGACCCGTGAGGACCACTCGGGTACCATGAACCAGCTCTTTGCCGCCTATGCCACCGGTAAGGAAAACAAGGAGCTTATGTCCATCCTGGGTGAGGCCGCCCTGAGCCCCACTGATCTGCTGTATGCCAAGTTTGCCGACGAGTTTGAAAAGCGCTATGTCTCCCAGGGCACCGAGGAGAACCGCTCCATTGAGGAGACCCTGGACCTGGGCTGGGAGCTGCTGAGTATCCTGCCCCGCAGTGAGCTCAAGCGCATTAAGCCCGAGTATATCGACAAGTATCTGCCCAAGAAGGATTAAGGGGGGATTGGAATGCCTTCCACAACAATAAATCCCACCCGTATGGAACTGACCCGGCTGAAAGGCCGGCTGAAGACCGCCCAGCGGGGCCACAAGCTGCTCAAAGATAAGCGCGACGAGCTGATGAAGCAGTTTATGGATGTGGTGCGGGAGAACCGGGCCCTTCGGAAACGGGTAGAGGAGGGCCTTATGCGGGCCCACGGTTCCTTTACCGTAGCTGCCGCCCTTATGTCCCCTGAGATGCTGGAGCAGTCCCTCATGTACCCCAAGCAGTCCGTGGAGCTGGAGATGACTTTCCAGAACATCATGTCCGTGGATGTGCCAGAGTATCACTTCAAGACCCGCAGCCAGGACCCGGGTGAGGTCTATCCCTACGGCTTTGCCCAGACCAGCGGTGAGCTGGACGACGCGGTGGATGCCATGTCCCAGGTTTTTCAAGACATGCTGAAGCTGGCAGAGATCGAAAAGACCTCCCAGCTGCTGGCCGAGGAGATCGAGAAGACCCGCCGCCGTGTCAATGCTCTAGAGTATGTGAAGATCCCCCAGATGGAGGAGAGCATCAAATATATTACCATGAAGCTGGATGAGAACGAGCGCGCTAACACCATCCGGCTGATGAAGGTAAAGGATATGCTTCTGAAGGAAGCTATCGAGGAGCGCCGCAGCGAGGACGCCAAGGCGCTGGAGTCCTTTTCAAACTAAACATGAGAAAAGACCGGGAAGGCAGAGCCTTCCCGGTCTTCTTTGCTAGGTGAGATTATAGGCGCAGTGGCAGGGGAGCCTTCTCCAGTACCATTGACTGGAGTTGGGACAAAAGCGGCACTCCACATTGGAGCCTGGTGACAGGTGGATCCACAGGTCCTGCCGCCCGTGGGGACGGCAGAGAGTGAGCAAATAATCTCCTGGAGGCAGGGAAGAAAAATTGATCTCCTGGCTGCACAGCAGGCGATAGGTGCGTTCATGGCAGCCGGTATGACTTACTAACTGCACCCAGCTCCAAGGGCAGCAGGCGCCGCACAGCACCCGCAGGGCGCACAAGGCATACCGCTGGGAGAAGCACAGATTTTGCTCCGCTTCACCGTCACCCCACAGGCAGAAGGGAACTCCTACAGTCAGTGCACCGGTTACTGATTCATCTTGGCCTTGACCAGGTACTCGCCGCCGGTCACACCGCCGAACAGATATTTGCCGGCAGCATTGGTTTTGGTAGTAGCAACCAGCTTCTCCTGGCCATTTACCACCTGGAAAAGCCCGACGAAGCACCCGGCCACAGCATTGCTGTTCTGATCTCGGATGATACCGCTGACGGTGCCGTTATAAGTGCGGGAATCGGCGCTCATAGTCACCAATACGTTGGCGATGGAGCCATTAACAATGGTCACAGCCATAGGAGCAGCAGGCAGATATCCCATAGCGGAGGCCATCAGGGTGTAGGAACCGTCAGCCAGATCATAGAAGGCAAATTCGCCGTCATCCACAGAATAGGTGGTAGCTACCACTTCGTTGGCGGCATTGAGCAGAGAGAGTTTGGTGCCGGACAGCGGAGTCTCAGTCTTGTCTACCAGAGTTTTCACCACACCGGCAAGCGCACCCAGAGACAGGGAAGAATCTTGGGTGCATACCAGGTTGATCTGGGTGGTGTCGCTGGCAGTGAGGACCACGCCGGCGGCGTCGCTGAGGAGATACCCCTCCTTGACGGCAGCCAGAGTGTAGGTGCCAGCGGGAATACCGTCCAGAGTATATTCACCATTTTTATCAGTGAGGGTATGCTGGTAGGGTTTTCCCTTACTATCGAATAACTTAACGGTGGCATCGGGAATGGGATCGGTACTGTCGGTCACGGTGCCGTAAACAGTAGCGGTGGCAGTAGGAACCGGGGGCAGGGTTAGATTGATGTCAGCCTCCTGCATCCCGCTGATGGGAAAGTTCTGGCTGTATTGCTGTAGCGAGACACGCAAAACGATATTATTTCGTTAGTCGGTGAAATACCGTCAATCCATTGTGTAACAAGGGAAAACGGCGATTTTTACTAACGAAAATTTGACACACAAAACGTAATTGATAACCTGACTAACGAAATTCTATCCAACTGTTCAAAACCCCCGCAAACCCTGTTTAATAAAGGGCTTGCGGGGGTTTTATACTGTATTTATACGAAACGACTAACGAAAATTTGACACACAAAACGAAATTAATAAACATTCAAAAACATGGGATATTTATTCCATTATTTAATGCGCTCTTCAAGCAAACTATAGAGGTTGTCTAAACAGCTACCAACCTCATTTTTTAAACGTGAGAGCTTACTTCCTTGTAATAGTATTGAGTCTTCACCCACTGGCTCCTTTTGAGTAGTCTCGATAAACTGCGCTATTTCGTCAATTATGCCAGAGAGAGAATCGAGCAATAATTCCTGATACATTTCGCTTTTGTTGGTATCACGATAAATTGTAATAAGTGCAGCCAACATAAATTCTGTATTATATAAGCACCCATCACTCTTCTTATGTTTAAGCATTAAGTCTTCAAGGATATTGAGATATTGCTTAATCTTTGGCTTCGTTACTGTTGAAGATGGTACGCCCAAAAATTTATCGACTTTAAATTCGTATTTAATAAGCTTTAAAAGTGTTTCAGAGGGATTTTCTTTTCCGCTCTCAATTTTGCTGATATGTGCGTGAGTTACACCAAGTCGCGCTCCAAATTCTTGCTGAGATAGTCCGTACCTCTGGCGAATTGCCTTAATCATCTCTCCGTTAAGCTTTTCATTGCTGGATTCTAGTTTCATCTGTACCGCAGCCTTTCTTTAGTTACATTATTTCTTGTTGACTTTGTAACTAACTCACATTATAATAAACTTAGATAGTTCATTATATCTACTGCCACAACAAAATTCAAGGGGGTGAATATATGTCTAGGACTACCAATCTTAACAACAAGCCTCCTTTGGGTACGCTGATTGGTAGGCGACTGAAGGAAATTGGCAAACAACAAAAATGGCTTGCACAGGAAGCGCGGATATCAAAAACATATCTTTGCGCCGTCATCAATGGCAGGGCAATACCAACACTGGCAACACTAAAGCAAATTGCGAAACCTTTAGGCTTAGACCCATTTGACCTTGTTGCCGCGTTGTTCGGCAAAGAGTTTTGATGCCATAGCATCAGCCAATAAAGTATTTCTCTTTCGCATAAGATAATTCAGTTCGACAGGAGGTGAGTTCCTTTGACATGGCTAACAGTACAGGAAGCGGCACAGGCTCTTCAAGTAACTGAAAGAGCGATTCAAATCGCGGCACAACAAAATCGGTATGAATCTTGTCATGTCAAAGGCAAGGGCCGAGGCGGCAAGCAGCTGCGTATCGCCTTAGAATCACTTCCAGAGGAAGCTCAGGCCAAGTATCGTGGAGAGTTTCCTCCTCCCACTGACATCTTGCAGTTTACGGGAAAACAGCGGACTGAGGCCGACGCCAAGGCGTGGGTTGTGGAACAGTACCACCAATCAAGCCTTGCTCCAGATGAATTCGTTGCCTGGTTCAATGCCAACAACCCGCCTGAGGACGCAATCACCAAAAGCAAGTTGTTCCGCTGGCAACAGAAATATCAGGGCAAGAACGTGGCGGGCCTCATAGATCAGCGCGGCGGGTATAACCGGGGAGAGGACACCATACCAGCGGATGCCTGGGAACTGTTCTACTCCCTCTACATGACCCAGCAAAAACGATCCATCAGGCTTTGCTACGACGTAACCAAGATGCAATACCCCATGATTCCGTCCTACAAAACCTTTGCACGGAAGGTCCAGACGATTCCCTACTATGCCATCCTCTATTACCGTGAGGGGCCAAAAGCTTTCAATGACGCCCTTCCCTACATGGAGCGCAGCAGACTGGACATCGCTTCCAACGATATTTGGTTCAGTGACCATCATCTTGTAGATGTCTTCGTCAAGAGCGCAGACGGGACCAAGGCAATCCGTCCGTGGCTGACCGTGTTCTTTGACGCCCGCTCCAATCGCGTGATGTCCTTCGTAGTCAGAAATGCCGACCCTAACGCAACTGTCGTAAAGCGGTGCTTCCGTCTGGGCGTGGAACAGTATGGTGTTCCCAACGAGGTCTACTTCGACAACGGTAAGGACTACCGTTCCAGCAGCTTTAGCCGGGACTATCCCATGTCCCTTGTGAACCAGCTCGGAGTGGGAACCATATACGCCACCCCATACCACGGAGCAGCTAAGACTGTGGAGCGCTTCTTCGGCACCTTTACCAACCGCTTTAGCCGCAGATTCGACACTTATACCGGCTGCAACGCTAAAATCAGGCCCGAGTGTATGCAGGTCTCCGACCGAGAGATTTTGTCTCAGGCTCCCACGCTGGATAAATTTATCGAACTGCTTACCGCCTACATAGACGAGTATAATCAGACACCCAGCAGCGGAATCGACATGTGCGGAAAGTGCCCAGATGAGATTTACTTTGAAAACCTTGCGGTTAAGCGGGAGGTAACTGACCTTGACGCCCTCCGTCTCCTTTGCGGAAACTCTGAGGAGCGGGTAGTTAATAAAAACGGGGTCTCTATCAAGAACAATCATTATTTCAACGATTTGCTCCTTTCCCATCTGGGCGACCATGTGGTTGTAGTCTACGACCCGGACAACATCGATAAAATGGCTGTCTTTGATATGGATGGGCGGGCAATTTGTATGGCCGAGGCCAAAGTCCGTACCCCCTTCCGCCACACTACCGAGGAAGATTACATCAAGGCCGCCAAAGAGAAAAAGAAGGCACAGGCCATCGTTAAAAAGTACAAGCCTTCTCGTGATATGGATATTCACGAAATTATTGCCCGGAATCAGCTCATGGAAAAGGTTTTCAGCGAATCCGGAGAAACAGGTGTCGTAGAACAAATCACGCCCCAGGCAGTGCAAAACGCCGCCATTTTGAAAGCTACCGACCAGACGCAAAACACCCGGCGCATCAGAGAGGAGGAGAGCGCAAGCGCCACGCTGCTAGAATTCTATCAAAAACAGGCTTAAGGAGGTAATGAAATGTTTGCAGAGACCAGAGCTGCCCTAACTGAGTTCATGGAGCAGAGCCACAAATCCCAACGACAGATTTCGAAGGAAACAGATCTATCCACTTCTGTCATTTCTCAGTTCCTGAACGGCTCCTATACGGGCGACAACGAGGAAGTAGCCAAGACTATAATCCAGTATCTAACGGTCGGTAAAGAGCGTTTAAACAATGTTTCAGGCACCCAATTTTATCCAGAACTTTACAACACCAAAGAAGTCCTATTCACATGCTTTTACGCACATCGCCACAATGATTTAGCTTTGGTGAGCGGGGACGCCGGAGCCGGGAAAACAACCGCCCTTCGTTACTATGCAGAAACCAACACGGGCGTTGTCTTCGTTACTGCCAACGCTTGTACCACAACAGCAACCGCTATACTGGGGCTTATCTGCCAGCAGTTGGGACGGCAAGCCCCAGGACGGAAAGCAATGCTTATGAATGCGCTGGTGGAACAGCTTACCAACTCCAACCGCTTGATTATCATTGACGAGGCCGACCACTTATCCCTTGATGCTCTCCAGGCCGTGAGAAACCTCAACGATTTGGCCGGGGTGGGAGTTGTCCTTTCGGGAAACGACAAGATTTATCGCCAAATGCTTGCGGGCCGTAGGAGCTATGAGTTTGACCAGCTCCGCACCAGAATTGTTGTACGCAAGAAAGTGTTCAATGAATACACCGTGGAGGAGATGGAAGCCATGTTCCCCGGCCTCAATCAGGAGTGTATCAGCTACCTCTTGAAGTTGGCCCAGGTTGAAAGCCTCCGTACAGCAGTAAAACTGTATGATGTAGCCCTTGAATTTGCAGTGGCTCAGAAGACCACCCTTACGGTGAAGCGCCTCCGTGAAACTCAAAAACAGCTTTTGGGGGAGGTTGTTGCATGAACGCAAGATTTAAAGCAGGCAACAAAAATGAGAAAAAGGCGGCTGCTACCGCAAATAGCAACCGCCCGAACGCTGGGGAAACTTCTGCTACGAAGTCCCTAATAGTATAACATCTGGTTCAGAGATTTTCAAGATAAGACCGGCTCAAATAGAAAGGAGCGTTAAAATGAAAGAATTCGATTTTGAATCGCTGGATATCAGCACAGCAAACAATGAAACCATTTCCGCACTGGGAGATGTTTTATGGCACCTTACCTCGGAACGGTGTGAAGAGGAGGACCGGATTGACCAGGAATTTGATGGTGTCCTTGAATCTCTGCTGTTCAGCTTTAATCCTAAACAGCAAAAGCTGTTTGAGCGCTACCAACAGCAGGAAGCGGAGCTGCTGCGCCTCGCGGAGACACGGCGGTTTATATGCGGATTTAAAGCCGCTATGCGGTTGGCCCTGGAAAGCATGAAGTAAGGAGGGTATGTAAAATGTTGAGCAAAAGAGTTTTGGACGCCCTGCGGGAAGAATTCCACGATGAATTTGGCGAGCTGAGCGAGAGGGATGACTACATACAGCGCATGAAGGCCGACGCCTTCGCGCTGATCGGCAGCATGGCCCCAAACGACAGGCGGTTAGAGGTTGAGGTCGATGACGCCATCACGGGCATTGTCTCGGCTTCGTCCCTGCTGGGCTTCTATATCGGCCTCAAGACTGGGGCTGACATGGAGCGGCATATCTCCGATTCCAAGTTCCCGGAGCAGATTTTGAAGGTGTTCCGAGAGTTCAATGAATAATCTTGTTTCTACCCCCGTTATCACGCGTGATAACGGGGGTTTAATCGTCCGGGCGTATGTGTGACCATCCGTGCACAAAAGACGCTTATGCGCTCTTTAAACGGCGAATTGAGCGGGTGGTGAATATCGTCTATGCGCGGGTCTCACTGTCACATTTGATTTTTGCTTAGAGGTAATTCAAAGAAATGCTTCAACAAGACTTTTCGTAGAAATAGCGTTACTATTAAAATGCAATTTGTTTGCTGAAAGGCGGTGCATAACGTGTTGGAGCCATGGACAAATGAGCTTACATCTTCCATGCTGCCCGAAGGGATATGTAAAAAAATCGCTGAGGAAATCGGGGCGGACAATCTTCTAAAATTGGCTGTGCTGGTTGGCGGTTCAACCTTCTATATGCCTCAAGCTGAAAGCATTCTACGACCGCTCAGAGACCAGAAAATCAAAGAGGCATACAACGGTTACAACATTCCAGAGCTTGCAGAAAGATACGGCGTCACCCAGCGGCTTGTTCAGCAAATTGTACGGCAGAAACCATCTTATCCCACATCTGACTAAAAAGGAGGACAAACCAAATGATTATCAACAGCGGCACAATTAGGGAAGCATTTCAGAGCTTCAACACTGTGTTCAACAAGGCGTTCCAGGAGATGGAGGCACAGTACCCACGCGTGGCTATGGAGGTCCCCAGCGAAACACGGGACGAAAGCTACGCATGGCTGGGAGCTGTCCCCTCCATGCGGGAGTGGATTGGTGACAGGGAAATCAAAAATCTATCCGCCTACGGCTACACCATCCGCAACAAGGACTTTGAGCTGACCGTGTCTGTACCCCGCAACGATTTGGAAGATGACTGCATCGGTGTCTACAAGCCCATGTTCCAGGATTTGGCCTACAGCGCCCGGAAGCACCCGGACAAGCTGGTGTTCGGCCTGTTCCCCCGGTCCTTCACGGAGCCATGCTTTGACGGTAAGCCTTTTATCAGCGATGACCACACCCCTGCCGTCGAGGGGAAAATGGTCAATCCCCAGAGCAACAAGGGAACGTACAAACTCACGCCCGACAGCTACGGCGCAGCCCGCACCCAGATGATGTGCCTGGTGAACGACCAGGGCGAGGTTATGAACATCGTCCCGGATTTGCTGGTTGTGGCACCTCAAAAGGAAGCCATCGCCCGGACTATCCTTATGGCGGATGAAATCCACCAGGAGGTCAACATCTACAAGGGCACCGCCGAGCTACTGGTGGTGCCGGAGCTGGCCGCCAACCCGGAGCAGTGGTTCCTGCTGTGTACCAAGCGCCCCGTCAAGCCCTTTATCTTCCAGAACCGCCGCAAGCCGCAGCTTGTCGCAAAGGACAGCCCCAGTGATGACAACGTGTTCTTTAGTAAGGAATTCATCTACGGCGTGGATGCCCGCTGCAATGCCGGGTATGGCCTGTGGCAACTTGCCTTTGGTTCCACCGGCGAGGCAGATATGCCTACTGAGGCATAAGGAGGGCGCTATGGACATCAAGTATATTTTTCTGAGCAACTCCCTTCCTTTCGAGGAAAGCGGCTACAGTGCCCAGACGCCCCATAAGCTGGTAAAGCTTCTCCCCCTGGGGCTGGTTCACAGCACAAAAGGTGATTTCCTGGTGGACAATGAATCCTTTCAGTCTATCCGCTGTAAATTTGCGGAGCGGCAGCTCCAAATTCCCATCGACTACGAGCACCAGACATTGAAGGATATGCAGGCCCCGGCGGCGGGCTGGATTAAGGATATCGTGCTGAAAAGCGACGGCATCTATGGGGCTGTAGACTGGACAGATCGGGCGGTGGAGTACTTGAAAAACCGGGAGTACCGCTATCTATCCCCGGTCATTCTGACCCAGGGGAAGGAGCGGCGGGTGGTTGCGCTCCACTCTGCGGCCCTCACCAACACCCCCGCTATTGACGCCATGGCACCTATTGCCTGTAGTGATAAGCCCAACGAAGGCGAGGGCAGCGCGGATCAGGAGAACGCAGTGGACGGCGGCAAGGACACTGTGGCGGAGCTGGCGTCGCTTTTGCAGCTTGATCCGTCCGCCACCATGGAGGATATCTATCAAGCGGTTGCCGCCTTGCTGGAAGGACAAGAAGCCCTAAAGCTCAAAGCAGACGCCTACCAATTTGAGGTTGCCCGGATGAAGGCGGACGGCGTGGTGATGGAAGCCCTAAAGGACGGGAAGGTGCTGCCCTTCCAACGTGACTGGGCGTTCCAGTCCGCAATGAATGACATGGACGGTTTCACTCTTTGGCTCAAGACCGCGCCCCAAGTTGTGCCTATGGGTGAAGTTTGTCCCGAGAATCCTCCCCAGGCGCAGCGCCATCATTCCAGAGTCCACGAGTTGATGGGGCTGTCTGCTGAGGATATCGCAAAATACGGGAATGTCTAATAGGAGGGTTTGACCATGGATTTTGAGAAAATCGGCGGTCACAACGCCGCCGTCCGGGGGTATATCCTCCGTATGCTGGTGAAGGGCTACCATAATGCCCTGGCCGTCCGCCGCATCTCCAACTGCCTTGTCCGGGACGGACTGGTTTCTGACCCGGATATTTGGGAGCCTTTGAAATACCTCTATGATATGGGTTTCATTGAGTTCACCAACAAGAAGATCACGCCCGACACCGCTTATGAGCAGGACGGTGTGGCACGGTTAACCACGAAGGGCGTCCATTTCATTGAGAACGGCGGCGACCCGGAATCGGGGATTGATTTGTGATGGGTAAGCCCAGGAAGCCGCGCTCAGACGCGAAGCTATATCAGCTTCCAAAGACCGTTCTGGACGGCGTTAATGAGCGGTTGGTGAACTACAACATGAGCTATGCCGATATCATTGCATGGCTCGCGGAGCAGGGCTATAAAGTCAGCCAATCGTCTCTGTCCCGCTACGCCTTCAAAGTGTTTGAATCGGCGCAGCGTGTCGCCGATGACCTGGAGAAGACCAAGTACATCATTGATGTTATCGGCAGGAATCCCGATCTGGACACCACTGAGGCCACCAGCGCAATCCTTAAAAGCGGGTTGCTACAGAAGATTTCCTCCGCTGAGGAAGAATTCAATAATATGCCCATTGAAAAGGCGGGGCGGCTGTTTGTCCAGCTGGCCAAGGCCGAGGCTGACCGCAAAAGGACGGACTACGCCACCAAACGGAAAGCGGAGCTTGCCTTTGACCAGATGGAGGCGGACTTGCTGGCCCAGGTTCGGCAGTACCCGGATTTGGTTGCACAGTTGAAGGATGTACTCAACCAGGCCCGAACCCGGATAGCCAGCACAAACCTTGAATAAAGCACAGCAGCGGCCCATCTTCATGCCATGAAGGAGGCGGGCCGCTGTGCATACTTATTCGATTTTCTTTCAGTTATTCCCATTTAAACGTCGTTTAATTGCAGATAAAACCGCGTCTTTCAAGGTTCTTCAATTACGTTTTACGTGTCCCGTCACAATTGCAGCTGCAAAAGATCCTGAGTGATATCGGCCATAAAAGAAAACCTCCAAAAAGTGAAACGTGGCAGCGGCGCTGGCCGCCTGCTGGTTTACTCTATGCTGTCAGAGTGTTGGAGGTGACAAAAAGGGAGCAGCCCATCGGGCTGCTCCCTTTTTGGAAAGGAATGAAAAAATCAGATGAGAGACAGGGCTTCCTCGTCGGCCACCAGGATGAAGTCCTTGTGGTACTGGAGGATGGAAGCGGGGACCTGAGGAGTAACAGGACCGAAGAAGGCGTCCTTAATAGCCTGAGCCTTGTTGGCGCCGGAGGCCACCATCAGCACGCGCTGAGCCTGCATGATGTCACGCACGCCCATGGTGTAAGCGTGAGTGGGAACCTCGTCAATGGAGGCGAAGAAACGCTTGTTGGCATCGCGGGTGCTCTCGGTGAGAGTCACCTTGTGGGTGCCCAGGGAGAAGTGGTCGTCGGGCTCATTGAAGCCGATGTGGCCGTTAACACCCAGACCCAGCAGCTGCAGGTCGATGCCGCCAAAATCAGCGATCAGCTTGTCGTAACGCTCACACTCGCCGTCGCCGTTGACACCGCTGGGCACGTTGGTGTTGGCCAGATCGATGTTCACGTGGTCAAACAGGTTGTGACGCATGAAGTAGGCGTAGCTCTGGTCGTGGTCGGGGGTCAGACCAGCGTACTCGTCCAGGTTGACGGAACGCACGGCGGAGAAGTCCAGATCGCCGGCCTTGTTCCACTCGATGAGCTGCTTATAGGTGCCGATGGGGGAGGAGCCGGTGGCCAGGCCCAGCACGCAGTTGGGCTTGAGCTGGATCTGAGCAGCAATGATGTGGGCGGCAGCGCGGCTCATGGCATCGTAATCTTTCGCCTTGATGATTCTCATAGCAGTTTCCTCCAATAATATGATTTAAATGATTTTGTTGCCGTCGATGTAGACGGAATCCAATTCCAGATCCTCGGTGAGCAGGAGCAGGTCAGCCTTCTTGCCCACAGCGATGGAACCAATCTCGTGGTCCAGCCGGACCGCCTTGGCGGGGGCGGAGGTGAGGGCGGTGATGGCATCCTCCAGAGGCAGGCCGAAGGAGACTACGTTCTGCAGCTCCTGCAGCAGGTTGGAGGAGGAGCCGGCCAGGGTGTCGGTACCCAGCAGGGTAGCCCGGCCGTTCTTCATCTCGATGGGCTGGCCGCCCAGCTCGTACTGGCCGTCGGGCATACCCGCGCAGCGCAGGGAGTCGCTGATGATGACCAGCTTCTTGCCGAACATGCGGTGGGTGGCACGAATGACGGCGGGGTGGATGTGCAGGCCGTCGCAGATGAGCTCCACGGTAGCGCCGCTGTCCAGAGCGGCGGCGATGACGCCGGGCTCACGGTGGAGCAGGGAGGGCATACCGTTATACAGGTGAGTGGCATGGGAGGCGCCGGCCGCATAGGCAGCCATGGCGGTCTCATAGTTGGCGGTGGTGTGGCCGATGGAGACGGTGCACACCTTGGAGACCTCCTCGATGAAGGGGATGGCGCCCTCCTCCTCGGGGGCCACGGTGACCAGGCGGACCTGGCCGCCGCTGGCGGCGTTGAGGCGGTGGAACATCTCCGCGTCGGGCTTGTGTAGGTTCTCAGCGGCCTGAGCGCCACGCTTGGCGTAGGAGAGGAAGGGACCTTCCAGATGGATGCCCGCACACTTGGCGCCGTCGGCGGGGCGGACAAAACCACGGATGGTCTCCATGGCGGGGGTAAGAACCTCCTCCTTCAGAGTCATGGTGGTGGCCAGGAAGGAGGTGACGCCGTGAGCGGCGTAGTGCTTGGACATGGCGGGCAGACCCTCGGGCTTACCGTCGGAGAAGTCCTCGTTCATGGCACCGTGGGTATGCACGTCGATGAAGCCGGGCACCAGGTACTTGCCCTGGGCGTCCACATCACAGGGCCATCCGGCGGGGCCGATGGCGGTGATGACGCCGTTCTCCACGGCCACGGAGCCCTTCTGGAACTTGCCGTCTACAAATACATTTGCGTTTCCGATGATCATGATTACACCTCCGGCAGAGAAGCGGCAGCGGCGCTCTGGCCTACCCGGCGGGTCTTCTCGTCGGGCAGAGAGGGGAACAGCTTGCCGTTGCACTCAGGATACTCGTCCGCCAGCACGCGCTTGGCCTCCTCCAGAATGAGGTCGCCGCCCTTGCCGGACATGACGCGGCCCAGCAGCAGCACGTGCTTGCAGTGGTAGAGATCATAGTAGTAAGCCAGAGCATGGCCCAGATAGGTGCCGATGGAGCGGTAGACCTCCTTAGCGCCCTCCTGATCCTCTTCCATGCACTTCTGGACAACCTTCAGCTTCTCAGCGGGAGACAGGCTCTCATCCAGCTGGATACCGGCACGGGGAGCAAGCTTGATGACGCCGTCCTGAGAGAAGTACTTCACGCCGCAGCCGATGTCGCCGGACCACTCGTCCTCCATGGCGTCGGGGTTGGCGTCCACAGGCATGAAAGCCAGCTCGTTGAGCCAGCCGGTGATGTTGCCGTGCTCGTCCACGTAGCCCACGGCCTCGCTGGTGCCCATGGCGATACCCAGCACGTTGTTCTCGCCCAGGCCCATAGCACCGGCCAGAGCGGACACGTCACCGTCGTTGCACACCACCAGGGGGATGTTAGGACCGAACACGTCACGGGCAGCGCGGATATAGATGTCCTTGACCTTGGCGTCAAACTGCTCCTTGGGAACCTTCAGGAACAGGGAGGCCACCATGGTGCGGTTGTCGATGTAGATACCGGCGGAGGACACGCCCACCGCGTCCACGCGGGGCATCTTCTCAGCGGCGGACTTGAAGGCGGCTACGATGCCGTCATAGTGGTAGTCGGGATCGGAGTTGGTCTTGGGGAACCATACGACCTCCTCGGAGTAGACGCTCTCGCCGTCGATCACAGCGGACACCTTGCGGTCGCTTCCGCCGGCGTCAAAGCCGATGCGGCAGCCGTCCATGTGGCGGCCGATGGCCTGGGAAGCACCCTTCTCCTCGGGTACCTTGTCGCAGAAGACGACCTCGAAGGGGTGCTCATACACGCCGGCCATAAAGTCGGCATCAAAAGCCCGCTTGCCGGTGAGGGAGAAGGTCTCCTTCAGGTAGTTATACACGTCCTCATCGCCGCTGACATAGACCTTGAAGCCGCCCTGGAGCCACAGCATGGACTTGACCAGCCGGTCGGCATAGTAGTGGTCAGCCTCACGCATCTCGGGGGTGCCATGGATAAAGGTATTGCACACCGCTACCTGGCCATTGGAGCGCTCCACCGCGAAGGAAACGGGCTTCTTAGCACTCTGAAGGAACGCGCGGTTGAATTTGAGAATGGGCATGAACTCGGGATCTAAGCTGGGGCTGTTTTTAACCTGAAACTGGATTCCGTAGCGATTCATGACAAACGCCTCCTGGTTTGAAAAAAATTTTGAAAATTCGTTGCGGATTTTCCATGGGAAAGCTATAATGAAAAAACAAGGGAAAAGTAGGCTGGGGAGAAGAAATGATTTTCCGTAAACCGTATTTTTTCCTTTTAAGATGTAAACTCATTTTATCATGAGAATATGTACTTGTCATCTAAAATCGAAAAAAATTTTAGACAAATTATCAAGATGAAAATAATTTTCATAACCTCTGTTTTTCGATAAAAGTTTCGAAAATCAGATTTTTTTTAAAAATAAGCCTTTTCTTTCCTGAAATAGGGGATTGAATTTCAAATCGAAAAAAGACAAAAAATTATGTAAACAAAAAGACGGAAGGTACAGAAAACCGGACGATGTGACAAAGAGGCACAAAAGTCTATGTAACAGACTGGTTTTTTTCCGATCAGCATCATCGAAAGGAGTCCAGACAAGTATGACCACCCAGGACGTTTTTGAGACGATCAGCAGTCAATATTTCCAGCTGACAAATTCAGAAAAAAAGGTGGCCGACTATGTATTGTCCCACCGCATTGACGCGCAGTACATGTCCATATCTGAGTTGGCAGAAGAATGCGAGGTGGCGGATGCCACCATCTCCCGGTTCTGCCGCCGGCTGGGTGTGGGAGGATACAATGCGTTCAAGCTGGAGCTGGCCAAGGCCTCGATGGCAGCCAGAGCTGGCAATACGACGGCGGAGAGTCAGGCCATCGTCTCTCAACCGGAAGACAATACAGCCTTTGATTTGCTGTGCCGCCGCAGACTGCGGGAGAACATCTCGGCTCTGGAGCAGACCGTGAAGCTGATCAATGGGGACCAGCTGCGCCAGGCAGCAGAGCTGCTTCACTCTGCACGCCGGGTGATCTGCATGGGACAGGGAAGCTCCATGGTGCTGGCAGAGGAGGCCTGGACCCTGTTTTCCACCATCTCCTCCAAGTTTGCCTTTATTTCTGATTCCCATTTTCAGCTCAACAGCATTGCCCTGATGTCCAAGGAAGATGTGGTGCTGTTTTTCTCTTATTCCGGGTCTACTCGGGAACTGCAGGATGTGCTGGCGGTATCCCGGCCTATGGGGGTCAAGGTGATCCTGGTTTCCCGCTTCCCCAAGTCGCCCGGCGGACAGCTGGCGGATCTGGTGCTGCAGTGCGGCTCCAATGAGGGACCGCTGCAGGTAGGTTCTGTCACCGCCCGTATGGCACAGCTGTTTGTGCTGGATCTCTTATTTACTGAGGTCTGCAATCTGGATCCTGAAGGTGTGATCGAAAGCCAGGAGCGGGTGGCGGAAGCTGCGTCGCTGAAGCACCTGTAAAAGAAAAACGATTGTTTTTCGGAAAGCTGGTTCTGGGGGATTGACAAAAGGGGTTCTATGTGGTATTATCTTATTCGCCTCTGATTGAAAAAGATGAGGAGAGATGTCCGAGTGGTTTAAGGAGCCGGTCTTGAAAACCGGTGACTCGTCAAGAGCCGTGGGTTCGAATCCCACTCTCTCCGCCACTTTTTTCGGAACATAGGTTTTAGGATAAATAGCACTTGCAGAAGTACCCAAGTGGCTATAAGGGGCTCCCCTGCTAAGGGAGTAGGCGGGTAAAACCGTGCGGGGGTTCGAATCCCCCCTTCTGCGCCAGTTCGCCGCAAGCGTAAAACGCTTGCGGCGAACTTTTTTATTGTTTTGAACAGCAGAAAGACGCGGCCTCGGCCGCGTCTTTCTGCTTATGATAGAGAAGGAGAATCAACGTTTGAGCAATACAACGGATACATCATTCACATTGGTTCCTGTGGGGCCTGTGACCAGCAGTCCGTCCACCGCCTTCAGGGCGTGGTAGGCGTCATTGTCGGCCAGAACCTGATGAACAGATAGTCCGGCATCGGAAAGACGCTGCATGGTGTCTCCGTCTACGATGCCGCCGGCGGCGTCGGTGGGGCCGTCTGTGCCGTCAGAACCCAGAGAGAAGACCACGGTATCCTTCATACCTGCGATCCCGGGTGCAGCAGCCAGAGCCAGCTCCTGATTCCGGCCGCCCAAACCGGAGCCGGTGAGCTGGACGACTGTCTCGCCGCCAGCCAGGAAGGCCAGGGCATGATCGGAATCTTCGTGGCTCTTGGCGATGGAGGCCAGGAAGGAGCCGACCTCCTTGGCCTGACAGCACAGCCGGTCAGTCAGAACGGTAGGCTCATACCCCAGCTGCCGGCAGGCCTGAGCGGCCGCGGCGCACAATTCCCGCACACTGCCGGTGATGACAGTCTCCACATTGTCCAGCTGCTTGGGAGTCTCCACATCCAGCAGAGCCTTCATCTCGTCGGTGAGGGAGAGGTTGTATTTTTCCACAGCGGCCCAGGCATCTTCCCGGGTAGAGCTGTCGGGATAAGCAGGTCCGGAGGCGATCATATCCAGAGGATCGCCCAGAATGTCAGACAGAACGATGGCGTACACCTGGGCGGGGGCGCACAATTGGGCAAATTTGCCGCCCTTGACTGCGGAGAGACGCTTACGCAGGGTGTTCATCTCCACAATGTCTGCCCCGCAGGCCAACAGATCCTTGGTAAGCCGAGCCAGATCCTCGCCGGGGACCAGGGGACTTTCAAACAGGGCAGAGCCGCCGCCCGAGACCAGAAAGACCACAGTGTCCTCTGCAGTAAGATTCTGAACCAGATCCATGGCGGCCCGGGTGCCGCGGAAAGAATTTTCATCCGGGACGGGGTGACCGCCTTCATAAACCGTGCAGCGGGGAATTTCGCCCTTGCTGTGGTCGTACTTGGTGACCACCACGCCGGCGGTGAGGCGGTCTCCCAGCATTTGGGCAGCGCATTGAGCCATCTGCCAGGCTGCTTTTCCGGCAGCGACCAGATAGATCCGACCACCGGAAAATTCTTTGCCCTCCAGGGCGCGGCGTACGGCTGCATCGGGCAGACAGGCGGCCAGAGCGCTTTGAATGATTTGTTGGGCATCGGTACGAGTGGACATCGGGCAGACTCCTTTCCTACTGGTTCCATCGGATAAACCGGACTGTAAGAGGCAGGTGAACGGATTTTCTCTGCCTGGGGACAGGACAGCCCGGGTATGATTCTTACTATAACCATACCCCACAGAGCATTGGATCGGATATGAAAATTGCAAGATATTTTTAGATAAAATACAAAATACCCCCGAAGGAAACATCCTTCGGGGGTATTTGCAGACAGAGCACGTATCAGTAGCCGTTGACCAGAGCGTCCAGAACTTGAGCGGCCACATTGCCTGCTGCATTGGCGCCGCTGCCGCCCTCCTCCAGGACCACGACAAAGGCGTAGGGGGCGTCGGAGTTGCGCAGGAAGCCGGCAAACCAGGCATTCGGCTTTTTGCCGCCGCCTACTTCGGCGGTACCGGACTTGGCACAGATGTCCATGTTGGGGAAGCGGCTGCTGCCGTAGGTTTCCCGTACATTGTTGGCCATCATATCACCCACAACCTGAGCTGTGTCAGCATCGATGAGATGATCGGTCTTCTTGGTAAAGTGAGGTAGGAAAGGAAGGGGAAGGTCCCCCTCGGTTTTGGAAATCAGATAGGGCACGGCAGTCTTTCCCTGGTTGGCAATGGCGCCCATCCACACCATCATGGCGCAGGGATTGACCAGGTCGTTATACTGGCCTACACCGGACCAGCCGATCTGACTGGTGCTGGCACCGGTGAGATCAAAGCTACCCTTGGCGGTGGCAATGCCATCCACAGAATAGCTGTCCAGGATCCCTACTTTTTCCACATATTTGCTCATGGTTTCGGCGCCGAGTTCTGTGGCCAGCTGGGCAAAAACGCCGTTGCAGGAATTGGCCAGGGCGGAGTTGATATCCATTTCTCCGTGGGCGAAGGGACAGGTGATCTCCTCCCCGCCCACCGTGGTAGAACCGGTACAGGTGAACGAGCGGGAGAACAGATCGGGAATGTTTTCAATGGCGGCGGTAAGGGTGATGGTTTTGAATACCGAGCCGGGAGTAAATGTGCCGGAGAGGAAGCGGTTAAGGTAGACGCCTTCGTACTCAGGGTCCCCATCTTCGATGGTGGGAGGATTGGCCGGATCAAAGGTGGGGGTGGAGACCATGCACAAAATCTCACCGGTCTCATAGTTGTACACACCCACCGCACCTTTCTTGCCGTTCATCGCCTGGTAGGCAATATAGTTGAGGCGGGCATCCAGAGTGAGATAGAGGTCGTTGCCCTGGCCGAAGGGGTTGTCGGCTCCGGTGAGGAAGTTATAGCCGGAGAGCTGGTCGGCAAAGGCAACCAGGGCGCTGGTGCCGATGGAGCCGGAGAGATCACCCACTGCATGAAGGGTAGCCTTTCGCACAGTGGCGTTTTCATAGTACTGACGGTTGCCCGACTCATCCACCCAGGACAGTACGTCGCCGTCCCGGTCCAGCACCCGGCCGACTGCCAGGGAGCCGTTGGAGTTGTAGAGATGCCGGTTGGCGGCAAAGGAGGCCCAATCGCCACCCTTCAGGAAAAAGCGCAGGACAAACAGCCCAAGACCCAGAAGCAGAAGTAAGGTGAGGGCCAGGCAGACGAAGGTGCGTTTTTCAATCTTTTTCACGGGAGACCTCCTTTCGGGGGGCTCTGCTCTGGGGACCCAGGTTTCCAAGCCACTGAGGACCGTGAAGCTTAGGCGCGCGGATGGCAAAGCTGGCATTGCTGCGGGTATCGGCGGCCTTCAGGAAGGCCATCATGCCCCAGGAAGAGAGCATGGAGGAGCCGCCGTTGGAGACAAAGGGGAAGGTGACGCCGGTAAGAGGCAGAATATCCACCGAGCCCAGCACATTCAGCGTAGTCTGAAAGACCAGCAGGCTGGTGGCGGCACAGGCGGCAATGGAGTAAAAGCTGGAGCGGCCGGCCCGGCAGCATCGCACGGCAAACACCGCCAGAGCTACAATGCACAGCACCGACAGTACCGCGATGATAAGGCCCCACTCCTCACACAGCATGCCAAACACCAGATCGGTGTCAGCGGCAGACACGCGGTGGAGCCAGCCGTTTCCCGGTCCCACGCCGATGAGACCGCCCGAGGCGGCAGCGGACATGGTGCGGGTCTGCTGGAAGCCTCCGTCGGAGGCCTGTTCCCACACGTGGCCCCAGACCGCAAAGCGTCGCAGAATGTAGGGCTTGATGCTCACCAGGGTAAAGGCACCGAATACCGCGCCGCCGCAGATGAGAGACAAGGTGGCAAAGTCGCCCGAGCGCAGATAGGCGATCACCAGGAAGGTAACAAAGAAGATGGCGGCGGTGCCAAAGTCACTCATCAGGGCCAGGCAGCCCATGCAGGCGCCGGTCAGGACAATGAACAACCCCAGATTTCGTTTGCGGAACAGCCGGTCCAGGGTGGCGGCTCCGGCAAAGATGTAGCAGATCTTGGCAAGCTCCGAAGGCTGGAAGGAGAATCCGCCGATGCTGATCCAGTTGGCCGCACCGTATTTCACCTTGCCAAGGACGAGAGACAGGCTCAAAAGGAAGATGGCTCCGGCGGCCATGAGCCAACGGATCTTCTTTACCCGCTCCAGATCCCGGAGAAACAGCCCCAGAATCAGGAAGAAGATAAGGCCCAGAACCATAGAGAGGAACTGCTTGGGTACTGCACTGGGCGCGGAGGACGAGGTGACGGAGAGGGACAGCGTGGACAGGAAAAAGGCCACGGTCTCGATTTCAAAGCCAATGCGGCCCAGCGCGCGCATGGTGATGCAGTACAGCCACATTACCGCAGCCAGGCACAAAAAGGAGCCGGGAACCAGCAGCATGTGCTCTTCATCACCGGAGAAAAGAAACTGCAAGGCAGTCAGAACCTGGAAAAGAGTAAGTAAAATCAGAGAACCCCAGGGAGAGACCGGCTTGGTGTCGGTTTTGCGCCGGTGCTTGGTCTCCTGATCGGGGACGGGGAGCAATACGGTTTCCACGCCGCCCATGCTCAGTACATCGCCGAAGGAGACGGAAGAGCCTGCAGGATCAGCAGGAGTTCCGTTTACCGTGACGCCGCTCTTGGAACCCAGATCGTATACCGTCCAGCTGTCATCTTCGCTGCGGATGAGGGCGGCATGCTGTCGGGAGACCACCGGGTAGTTAAGTACTACGTCACAGCTTCCTGCCCGGCCCAGGATGTTTTCCCAGTGTGTCAGGGGCTCACTGGCTCCGTTTGGCAGGGACAGATAGGCCCAGACCTCTGGCTTTGGAGAGGCCTTGATGAGGGAGCGAATGATGCGCACCAGCATGGCCAGAGCCAGCAGGGGGAAGAGAAAGCGCAAAATCAGGGTGTACCAGGCGAAAGCCTGAGGGTAGTCTGCAGGCAGCTGCCGCAGGGCGAGTATGCCGGCCTGAAGACTGTCGAGAAATTGGGTCAAGTCCACCCCTCCTTTCAAAACGGGAGAAAAAAGGTTTGCTTACAGGATACTACATCTGTCCCGCCGATACAAGGGCGGTTTTGCACAAACACAGCTTGAAATGTGGAAAAAGCCATGAAAGCAGACAAAAAACGGTGCGGCAGCAAAGTTCTGCTGCCGCACCGCGGTGGTTAATTTTCGTGAGAGGGGATCTGATTCAGTTCGGGCATCAGCTCATCCGAGATAATGTTGAGCATCTCTTCCAGCTTCTCCACGTCCTGGGCAGGAAAGCGCTCTTTGATCCGGTCCATGACGGTAGAGAGATAGCGGTAGCTCACATTGTAGTAGTCGATATACTTTTGCGTTACCGACAGATGATACTCCCGCTTGTCATCGGGAGACTGCTCCTTGGTAATGTATCCCTTTTGGATGAGACTGTTGATCTTATAGGCGGCATTGGGCGGAGAGATGTTTACAAAGCTGGAGAACTCAGCGATGGTGGGGTGTCCCAGGGCATTGATGATCTCCATGCAAAAGGTCTCCACCGTGGTCAGACTGGCCTCCCGGGTTTGAAAGCGGGAAAAGACCGCCCGGTAGAAATGGAGCTTAAATTTTGTATACACGCGGTTGAATGACTCGTCCAGCATGACACTTCCTCCTGCACGTTCTAAAGTGATTCCAATATAGCAAACTTACAGGTGGAAAGCAACCGCTACTGGATCACAAAGGTAAGTTCGCAGCGGGCTGCGATCTTGCCATCCACCTTAGCTACCGCCTTGCCGAATCCGATGGGGCCGTGCTGTTCCACCAGTTCGCAGCTGAGCTCCAACACATCGCCGGGGAGAACCGGCTGTTTAAAGCGGGCGTTCTTCACGCCGCCGAAAATGGCCAGCTTTCCCTTGTTCTCGGGCAGAGACAGGGCGGCCACGGCTCCGGTCTGAGCCAGAGCCTCCAGGATCAGTACCCCGGGCATGATGGGCTTGCCGGGGAAGTGACCCACAAAGAAGGGCTCGTTCATGGTCACACATTTGATGCCGGTCGCTTTCACGCCGGGCTCACAGTCGGTGATCTTGTCCACCAGCAGGAAGGGAGGACGATGAGGAAGGATCTCCATGATCTGCTCAATATTCAGCTGCATCTCTTAACCCTCCCACTTCTGGAAGACCAGGCAGGTGTTGTGCCCGCCAAAGCCCAGAGAATCGGAAATGGCCACCTTGATATCCGCCTGACGGCCCTCGTTGGGGACGATATCCAGGTCACAGGCGGGATCGGGCACTTGATAGTTGATAGTGGCGGGGACATAGCCGTCCTTCAGCGCCAGCACGGAGAACATGGCCTCCACCGCGCCGCTGGCGCCCAGCAGGTGGCCGGTCATGGACTTGGTGGAGCTGACCATCAGATTCTTGGCGTGGTCGCCGAAAACTTGGTGAATGGCAGCAGCCTCGCCGCTGTCGTTGAGGGGAGTGGAGGTGCCGTGGGCGTTGACATAGTCTACCTGCTCGGGGGTCATGTCTGCGTCGGCCAGAGCCTGCTGGATGCAGGCGGCGCTCCAGGTACCCTTGGGATCGGGAGCGGTGATGTGATAGGCGTCGCAGGTGGCGCCGTAGCCCACCACTTCGCCGTAGATCTTGGCGTTCCGGGCCAGAGCGTGGTCCAGCTCCTCCAACACCAGGATAGCGGCGCCTTCGCCCATAACAAAGCCGCTGCGCTCGGCATCAAAGGGGATGGAGGCGCGGTTGGGGTCGCTGGCAGTGGTCAGTGCGCTCATAGAGGTGAAGCCGCCCATGGCCAGGGGGGTGATGGAGGCCTCGGCGCCGCCGGAGAGCATCACCTCGGCGTAGCCGTCCCGGATGTGACGGAAGGCATCGCCCACCGCGTTGCTGCCGCCGGCACAGGCGGCCACGGGGCAGATGCACATGCCGTGCAGGCCCAGCCGGATGGCGATATGGCCGGCGGCCAGGTTGGTGATAGACATGGGGATAAAGAAGGGGGAGACCTTGTCAAAGCCGCGGACATTGCCGGCCTCACAGGAGGACTGGATGGTGGCGATGCCGCCGATGCCGCTGGAGACGGACACGCCGCAGCGGGCAGTGTCCTCCTGCTCTAGGTTCAGGCCGCTGTCCTGAACCGCCTCTACGGCGGCGGTGACGGCAAACTGGGTGAAGCGGTCCATCCGGCGGGCCTCTTTCTTGTCCAGAGCCACGGTGGGATCAAAGTTCTTTACCTCAGCAGCCAGAGAGACCTTCTGATTGCTGTGGTCGTACAGGGTGATGGGAGCAATGCCGCACACGCCGTCTTTGACGGCCTGCCAGCTCTCAGCAGCGGTGTTGCCCAGAGGGGTGACCGCGCCGATGCCGGTGATGACAACGCGTCTTTTTTCCATAGTTAGCATCCTTTCTGCGGTCAAACCGCCATGCCGCCGTCTACACACAGCACCTGACCGGTGATGTAGGCGGCCTCGTCGGAGGCGAAGAAGGCTACCGCGTGAGCCACGTCCTCGGGCTGGCCCAGCTTAGCCATGGGGATGGTGGAGAGCATGGCTTCCTTAGCCTGCTCAGACAGCACGGCAGTCATATCGGTGTCGATAAAGCCGGGGGCCACAGCGTTGACGGTGACCTTCCGGGCAGCCAGCTCTTTGGCCAGGGACTTGGTCAGGCCGATCAGGCCCGCTTTGCTGGCGCAGTAGTTGGCCTGGCCGGGATTGCCCCGCAGGCCCACGATGCTGCTCATGTTGATGATGCGGCCGGAACGCTGGCGCATCATGGGGCGGTAGACGGCCTTGCAGCAGCAGAAGGCGCCCTTCAGGTTGGTGTCCAGCACCGCGTCGAAGTCTTCCTCTTTCATCTGCAGGGTCAGACCGTCCCGGGTGATGCCGGCGTTGTTGACCAGAATGTCGATGCGGCCGAAGGTATCCAGAACGGTCTTTACCATGTCCTGGCAGGCCTGGGGGTCGGCCACGTTGGCCTGAATGGCGATGGCCTGCACACCCAGGGTCTCACAGGCAGCGACGGTCTCCTGGGCGGCGGCGGAGTTGCCCGCGTAGTTCACCGCCACGTTGGCGCCCTGACGGGCCAGCTCCAGGCAGATGGCACGGCCAATGCCACGGCTGCCGCCGGTGACCAGAGCGATTTTTCCAGTTAAGCTCATGGACTTACTCTCCTATCAGGGCGGCGATAGCGGCCTGAAGCTCCTCGGCCGTCTCCACCGGATAGCATTTGATTCCTTTTACGGTCTTCTTCACAAAGCCGGACAGGGTGCGGCCGGGGCCGATCTCCACCACAGTATCCACGCCCAGCTCACCCAGGCGGCGAATGGTATCCTCCAGATAGACGCTGGACTGGACCTGCTGCTCCAGCAGGTTGGGAATGGTGTCCGCCTCGCCCTTCAGGTCGCCCAGGCAGTTAAAGAGGACGGGAATCTCCATGGCGCCGAAGTCCACGCTCTGGAATTTCTCCCGGAGGGCGTCCCCAGCGGGAGCCATCAGGGAGGTGTGGAAGGGGCCGCTCACCTTCAGGGGCAGCACCCGCTTGGCTCCGGCGGCCTTGGCCAGCTCGCCCGCCTTGTCCACGGCGGCAGCGTCGCCGGAGATGACGATCTGTCCGGGGCAGTTGAAGTTGGTGCATTCCACCACGCCAGCGTCGCTGGCTTCGGTACACACGGCCTTCAGGGCATCCCGGTCCATTCCCAGCACCGCGGCCATGCCGCAGGGACGGCCCTGAACGGCATCGGCCATGGCCTGGCCGCGGAAGGCTACCAGGGAAATGGCGGTCTTGGCGTCAAAGACGCCAGCGCACTGGAGGGCGGAATACTCGCCCAGGCTCAGTCCAGCGGCGTAATCGGGGGTGATACCCGCCTCACGCAGCAGGGCGGTAACACCGGCGGCAAAGGCCACCATGCAGGGCTGGGTGTACCGGGTGTCATTGAGCTGGTCCTCGGGGCCGTCAAAGCACAGCTTTTTCAGGTCGAAGTCCACCGGGGCGCTGTCCAGCACCTGGCGGAAGGCGGGGTAGATCTCATACAGGTCACGGCCCATGCCCACATGCTGGGCGCCCTGGCCGGCATACAAAAAGGCAAGTTTCACGTTGAAACCCTCCATTCATTCATCAGTTCGTCCATGATGTCCCGGACATGGACCATCCGGTCCAGCCGCTCCACGTTGGAGCCGCTGAAAAACAGGCCTTCCTCCCGGTTGCCCTTCACCGCCTCAATGAGAGCGTGAGTGATGCAGAAGGGAATCTTGGCAGGGGCACACCCCTTGATGCACTGGGAGCACTTGGTGGGAGCCTGACGCAGGCCATGCTCCAGCCGCTCCACCAGGGGAGTGCGTACCGCACGGCCAGGCATGCCCACCGGGCTGTGGATAATGGCCAGATCGCTCTCTTTGGCCTCAAGAAGTACGTCCTTATAGCCCTGGGAGGCATCGCACTCGTAGGTGGCGATAAAGCGGGTGGCAAGCTGCACGCCCGCGGCTCCCAGCTTGGTGTACCGGGCCAGGTCGGCTCCGGTGTACACGCCGCCCGCCACAAAGACGGGGATGGGGTGGCCGTATTTCTCCTCGTAGGGACGAACCTCAGCCAGAACGCCGGGCAGGAGTTCCTCCAGCGTGGGACAGCTTCCAGCTTTCAGCTGTTCCTCGTCAAAGCCCAGGTGTCCGCCCGCGTCTTTACCCTCCAGCACGATGAAATCGGCGGTGGTGTGGTACTTGCGGTCCCAGGTCTTTAAAATGAGCTTGGCTGCCCGGGGAGAGGAGACAATAGGCGCCTTGGCAGTGCCGCTCTCGCCTACCAGTTCGGGCAGGTCCAGGGGGAGTCCCGCTCCGGACACTACCGCGTCCACACCGGCGGCTACGGCAGTGCGTACCGCGTCGGCGTACTGGACAGTGGCCACCATGGCGTTGACCGCGACCATTCCAGCGCCTTTGGCGATCTCCTTGGCTTTGCCGATCTCCTGCCGGAGAGCCCGGAGATTGGCCTCAAAGGGATTCTTTGCAAAATCGGCTTCCAGATAGCCCGCATCGGCGGTGCTGACGGTGCCCATGCCGCCGCAGGCGGCTACCGCCCCGGCCAGTCCTCCCATGGACACGCCCACACCCATGCCTCCCTGGAGGATGGGCAGGGCCAGTTCATGCTTTCCGATGCGCATCTTACTTCTCCAGCTCGGCAAGGCGCTTCTCGCAGCCGGCCTGGAGCTCCTCGAAGATCTGGCGCAGAGGCTTGATCTCGTGGAGCATACCGGCCACCTGACCGGCCATGACGCTGCCAGTCTTCACGTCGCCGTCGAACACGGCACGGCGCAGGCCGCCCAGGGTGAAGTGCTCCAGCTCCATGCGGTCGGCGCCCTCCCGCTCCTTGGCGATGTACTCGTTGGTCATCTGGTTGCGCAGGCAGCGTACGGGGGCGTCCACAGAGCGGCCGGTGACCACAGTGGAGCGGTCAGAGGCCTTCAGAACGGCCTTCTTGTAGTTCTCGTGGATGGGGCACTCCTCGCTGACCAGCAGGCAGGTGCCCACCTGAGCGCCGATGGCGCCCAGGGCGTAGGCAGCCAGCAGCTGGCGGCCGCTGGCAATGCCGCCGGCAGCAATAACAGGAATGTCCACCGCGTCCACCACCTGAGGCACCAGAGCCATGGTGGTGGTTTCGCCCACGTGGCCGCCGCTCTCGGTACCCTCAGCGATCACGCCGTCGGCACCGCGCTTGGCCACCAGCTTGGCCAGAGCCACAGCGGGGACTACGGGGAAGACCTTGATGCCCGCCTCTTTCCAGGCGGGGATAAAGCGGGAGGGGTCGCCCGCGCCGGTGGTGACCACAGCCACCTTCTCCTCGGCGGCGATGGCAGCCAGCTCCTCCACCTGGGGGTGCATGAGCATGATGTTCACGCCGAAGGGCTTGTCAGTGAGCTGGCGGCAGCGGCGGATGCTGTCCCGGAACACCTCGGGGGACATGCCGCCGGCACCGATCAGGCCCAGGGCTCCGGCGTTGGAGACCGCAGCGGCAAACTCGGCGGTGGCGATGTTGGCCATACCGCCCTGAATAAAGGGAAACTCAATGCCCAAAAGCTCGTTTAATTTCATAATAACCTCCAATCCGTCCGCTTACCACTGGAACAAAGCGCCGCCCCAGGTGAGGCCCGCGCCGAAGCCCAGACACATGACCCACTGCCCCTTTTTCAGAAGGCCCTGCTCGGCCATCTCGTCAAGAGCGATGGGGATGCTGCCGGCGGACGTGTTGCCGTAACGGTCCATATTTTCATAAAAGCGGTTCAGCGGCATCTTCAGCCGCTTGGCCACCGATTCTACAATGCGGTGGTTGGCCTGATGGGGTACGTACCAGTCCACCTGCTCCTTGTCCATCCCAGCCTTTTCAAGCAGCTGCTTGGCCACTTGAGGGACGGTTTTCAGAGCAAACTGGAAGACACCCTGACCGTCCATGTGAAGGCAGGGACGTTCCGGACCGGGGCCCCACGCCCAGAGGACATCCCGGTCGCCCCGGGTGCCCAGCACGCTGTACCATCCGGCTTCCGTGCTCTCCACCACCGCTGCGCCCGCGCCGTCACCAAAGAGAATGCAGGCGGAGCGGTCGTCCATATCCACGATGCGGGAGAGCAGCTCGCCGCCTACCAGCAGGGCGTAGGGGCGGTTCATACGGGGCAGCATGGCCGCCGCCGTCTCCATGGCGTAGAGAAAACCAGTGCAGCCCGCGCTCAAATCAAAGGCGGGGCAGTCCTCGGGAAGGCCCAGCTCCTGGTGGATGAGACAGGCCTGGGAGGGAAAGAGTCGATCGGAGGTCACCGTGGCGGTGATGCACAGGCCGATGTCCTCCGGTTTCAGTCCCGCCCGCTCCAGAGCCTGCCGGGCGGCGGCTACGGTAAACTGGGTGAGGGACTCTCCCTCCCGGGCAAAACGCCGTTCCCGGATGCCGGTGCGGGCCACGATCCACTCGTCGTTGGTGTCTACCCGGCGGGCCAGGTCGTCATTGGTTATGATTTGGTCCGGAACCGCCCGGCCAGTGCCAAGGATGTGCAGTCCGTTCATGTTTCTTTCTCCTCCCGGACCGCGCCCATGGCGCGGAACTTTTGATAGCGGTGGGCGGCCAGGTCCTTCTCCCGGCTCAGCTGGCTGAGGTGGCGGGAAATAGCCTTATCCACGGCGGTGTACACCGGACGGGGATCCACATGAGCCCCGCCCTCGGGCTCAGAAATCACCTGGTCCACCACGCCCAGATGCAGCAGATCGTCGGCGGTGAGCTTCATCACGCCTGCGGCCTCATCGGCCCGGGAGGCGTCCTTCCACAGAATGGAGGCGAAGCCCTCCGGGGAGAGTACCGAGTAGATGGCGTTCTCCAGCATAACGATCCGGTTGCCCACGGCCAGCGCCAGGGCGCCGCCGCTGCCTCCCTCGCCGATGACCACGGTGACCACCGGGACGGTGAGGGAGCTCATGAGAGCCAGAGAGGAGGCGATGGCCTCGCCCTGGCCCCGCTCCTCCGCCTCCAGACCGGGGTAAGCGCCCGGGGTGTCTACGAAGGTGATGATGGGGCGGCCGAATTTCTCGGCCTGGCGCATCAGCCGCTGGGCCTTGCGGTAACCCTCGGGGGAGGGCATGCCGAAGTTGCATTTCATGTTTTCCTCAAAGTTGCGTCCCTTCCGGTGGCCGATGACGGTGACCGGTTTTCCGTGAAAGCGGGCGATGGCCCCAAAGATGCTGGGGTCCTCCCGGCACAGCCGGTCTCCCTGGCAGACAAAGACGTCGGTAAACAGGTTGTGGACGAAGTCCATGGTGCCGGGGCGGCCCGGCATACGGGCGATCTTTACCCGCTGGGCGGCAGTTAAGTTGCTCATCGGTGGAGAACCCCCTTTCGATGCAGGGCCAGCAGCTGGGAGAGGGTCTGGCGCATCTCACGGCGGGGGACGATTTGGTCCACAAAGCCGTGCTCCTCCAGATACTCGGCCCGCTGGAAGCCCTCGGGCAGCTCCTGGCCGATGGTCTGCTGGATAACCCGGGGACCGGCAAAGCCGATGAGTGCCCCAGGCTCAGCCAGAGTGATATCGCCCAGAGAGGCAAAGCTGGCAGTGACGCCGCCGGTGGTGGGGTGGGTGAACACTGAGATGTACAGTCCACCGGCCTGAGAGAAGCGCTCAATGGCAGCGCTGGTCTTGGCCATCTGCATAAGGGAGAGGATTCCCTCCTGCATCCGGGCGCCGCCGCTGGCGGAAAAGATGATGAGAGGCAGCTTGTGCTTCTGGGCATATTCCACGGCCCGGGTGATTTTCTCGCCCACGGCCACGCCCATGCTGCCCATGAAGAAGCGGCTGTCCAGAACGGCGAACACCGCCTGGCGGCCGTCCAGCTTTCCAACAGCGGCCACCGCCGCATCGCTCAGAGCGGTCTTTTCCCGCTGGGCGGTGAGCTTGCCTTCATAGCCGGGGAACTCCAGGGCGTTGGGTGCGGTGAGCTCGGGCCACAGCTCCTGGAAGGTGAAGGGATCCAGCAGCAGAGAGAGACGCAGGTAGGCCCCGATAGGCAGGTGATACCCGCAGTGGGGGCAGACATACTCCGTCTTCACCAGCTCCTGGTTTTGGCACTCCCGGCCGCAGCCCGGACAGGTCTGGGAGCCGCCGGCGGGCACGTCTGAGCGCTTGGCAGCGGCCTCCACGGCCTGCTCCCGCTGACGGCGCAGTCGGTCCAGCCGGTCCCGGCGGGAACGAAACAGTGGTTGCATTTAGTCCTCCTTATCCCAGCCCAGCAGCTCGTCCTGATGGGCGGCCAAGAATCCTGTATCATACTGGCCCTTTACAAAGTCGGGGTGATGCAGGATCAGGTGACAGAAATCGGCGGTGGTGGGGTATCCCTCAATGATCATCTCTTCCAGGCAGCGGCGCATGCGCCGGATGGCCTCCAGACGGGTGGGGGCGTGGACAATGACCTTGGCTACCAGAGAGTCATAGTAGGGAGATACCTCATAGCCGTTATACAGCATAGAGTCCACACGAACCCCGGGGCCGCCGGGGAAGTGGACGAAACGGGTGGTGCCCGGCGCGGGGCGGAAGTCCTGAGTGGGGTTCTCGGCGTTGATGCGGCACTCCATGGCGTGGCCCCGGAGGACAACGTCCTCCTGCTTGACCGACAGAGGCAGTCCAGCGGCAATGCGCAGCTGCTCCCGCACCAGGTCGATGCCGGTGACCATCTCGGTGACCGGGTGCTCCACCTGAATTCGGGTGTTCATTTCGATAAAGTAGAAGTGCCCCTCCTGATCCACCAAAAACTCGATGGTGCCGGCGTTTTCATAGCCGGCAGCCCGGGCAGCGGTGACCGCGGCCTGGCCCATGGCCTCCCGGAGTGCGGGGGTGAGAATCTTAGAGGGGGATTCCTCCACCAGCTTTTGATTCTTGCGCTGGATGGAGCAGTCACGCTCGCCAAGATGGATCACATTGCCATGGCGGTCGGCCAGGATCTGAAACTCAATGTGCTTGGGGTTGAGAATCAGCTTCTCCAGATAGAGCTGTCCGTCTCCGAAGCAGGCCAGAGCTTCCGCCCGGGCCTTCTGGAACTTAGCCTCCAGGTCCTCGGGGCGGTCCACCCGGCGCATACCACGGCCGCCGCCGCCGGCGCTGGCCTTGACCAGCACAGGGTAGCCGATTTTTTCGGCAATCTCCTGGGCCTGCTGGGCGGTCTCCACCGCTCCGTCGGAGCCGGGGACCACCGGGACGTTGTGCTTCTGCATCAGCTCACGGGCCGCAGACTTATTGCCCATCATCCGGATCACATCACCGGAGGGACCGATGAAGGCAAGACCCATCTGGGTGCAGCGGTCAGAAAAATCTGCGTTTTCTGAGAGAAAACCGTAGCCGGGATGTACGGCGTCACAGCCGGTCTCCTTCGCTACGGTCAGCAGAGCGTCCACATTCAGATAGCTGTCCGACGCTTTGGCCGGACCGATGCACACCGCCTGGGAAGCCAGCTGGACGTGGAGGGCGTCGGCGTCGGCCTGAGAATAGACCGACACCGTCTCCACGCCCAGCTCCCGGCAGGCGCGCATGATACGTACCGCGATCTCGCCGCGGTTGGCGATCAAAACACGCTGAAACATCTTATACCCTCCGCACGCGGAACAGGGGGGCGTCAAAGGCGGCCAGACTTCCATTGTCCAGCAGGACCTCCTCGATGACGCAGTCCATGGGAGCGGGAATCTCGCTCATGGCCTTCATGGCCTCCAGGATGCACACCGTCTGGCCCTTCTGCACCTTGTCGCCCACCTGAACAAAGGGGGCGGCGTCGGGACCGGCAGCGGTATAGAAGGTGCCCACCAGGGGCGCCTTGATGTATTCGCCCTCTTCTGCCTGGGCAGGCTGACCGGCCACAGGGGCAGCCACAGGAGCAGCGGCCGCAACCGGGGCGGTAGCCACAGCCACGGCCTTCTCCAGCTTCAGCCGGGTGCCGTTTTGCTCCAGCTCCAGGCCGGAGATGGAGGAGCGCTCAAAGCGCTCCATCAGCGCGTAAATGGATTCCAGTTCCATGGAAGTTCACCTCTTAAGAATTAGATGCGGTTGTCCTTGGTGCCCTCCAGGGCCTCCAGGTAACGCACGATGTCACCAACGGTCTTCATGTTGGGGCGATCCTCGTCAGCGATGGACAGACCCAGCTGTTCCTCCAGAGCGATGTTCAGCTCCACGGCGTCCAGGGAATCGGCGCCCAGATCATCAGACAGGCTGGCCTCCATGGTGACCTCGTCCATCTCGCAGCTCAGAGTATCAACAATAATGTCACGGACTTTCTCAAACATGGGAAATTCTCCTCTCGATTGTTCAAAAATTTAGTTTAAAATATTTTAGTTAAAATTATTTAATTAAAATATTTGAGCGTATTGTAACCGGGATCAGCCGGAAAGTCAATGTGGAATTTTAACAAACAGGAGTTTTTTGGAAAACTTTTTTTGACTGCTCCTTGCGAAAATGGGAGAAGAAAGGGTGAAAAAAGCCGATTTAGTAGAAATTAGAATATAATATATGGGGAAACGGAATCGTACAAAACGATGCTGCTCCCGGTGGCACAGCGTCAGGAAAAGAAAAAATGGTCGATGAAGAAAGAAAAGCGTTGACACGGGAGGGAGGATGTGGTAGTATATCTCATGCACTGAGCAAACAGTGCATTCCAAACCACGCGCGAGTGGTGGAATTGGTAGACTCGCTGGCTTCAGGTGCCAGTGCTCGCAAGGGCGTGCGGGTTCGACTCCCGCCTCGCGCACCACAAAAAGGACATCCATTCGGATGTCCTTTTTGTTTTTCCGCCGAGAGCGGTATTGGAAATAGAACGTATGAAAAACAGGACATCCGAGAGGATGTCCTGTTTTTGCAGTCAGACCCCCAGTAGGACAAAACGGTTTCGTTCGACCTGAATGAGCCCATCCCGCTGCATCTTGCTCAGCTCATTGGACAGGGCACTGCGATCTACATTCAGATAGTCGGCCAACTGCTGACGGTTAAAGGGAATGGTAAAGGAAGAACTGCCGCTGCGCATGGACTGATAGGACAGATAAGAGAGCAGGCGGCCCCGAATAGTTTTGGGGGAGGTGTGGAAAATCTTTCGGGACAGGTTCAGATTTTTCTGGGCGGAGAGGGCAAGCAGGTTGCGGATCAAAGTGTTATGGTGGCCGCAGCCATTGGGGCATACCTGCAGGACCCGGCTCACGTTGAGAAACAGGATTTGGGCCGCTTCGGCGGCTACCACGTTGACCATCAGCGGCTCATCGGGCGTACAGGCGTAGGTCTCTGCAAAAATCTGTCCTGGACCCACGCAGTCCAGTACCGTGGTGTTGCCCCATATGTCATCATTTTCAATGAGTGCGCTGCCGGACAGCATGACCCCAAGGGAGGAAATCACTTCCCCGGCCCGGTAAATCATTTGTCCTTTCTCATAGCTGCGCACGTCCGTTCCCAGACAGGCCAGCATATCCTCCAGTTCCTGAGCGGTGGTTCCCCGGAACAGCGGGGTTTGAGTGAGAAAATGGAAATTCATGCGGACCCTCCTTTTGTTGGTATAACAACGGAATTGTTAGAAACAATTTAGTATAGTATGTTTCGAAAGTCAAGCCCATTCCGCGGCGAAACTGCCGCGCAGGACAAAATTAGGAGGACCTATTTATGCAGCCCAAGATGTTTTGTTATCAGTGCCAGGAGACTGCCGGATGCACCGGCTGTACTCGTGTAGGCGTGTGCGGCAAGCAGCCGGATGTAGCTGCGATGCAGGATCTGCTGGTCTATGTAACGAAAGGCCTGTCTGCCGTGACCACGGCTCTTCGTGCCCAGGGGGAGGCGGTGGAGGGGGAGATCAACCATCTCATCACCCTGAACCTGTTCACGACCATCACAAATGCCAACTTTGATAAAGAGGCCATTGAGGCTCGCATCCGGGACACCCTGGCGGTGAAGGAAAAGCTGCTGGCCCAGGTGGAGCACAAGGAGCAGCTGCCTCTGGCCGCTTTGTGGGACGGAACCGGCAGCTGGGAAGCGAAGGCCGCTCAGGTAGGTGTGCTATCCACAGAGAATGAGGACATCCGCTCCCTGCGGGAACTCATCACCTACGGCTTGAAGGGCCTGTCCGCCTACTCCAAGCACGCCAATGCCCTGCTTCAGGACGACGGCGAGGTGGATGCTTTTCTCCAGCGAGCCTTGGTGGCCACTCTGGATGACAGCCTGTCCGCAGACGATCTGGTTGCCCTGACTATGGAGACCGGCAAGTACGGCGTGCAGGGAATGGCGCTGCTGGACAAGGCAAACACCCAGGCCTACGGAAACCCCCAGATCACCAAAGTATCCATCGGTGTGGGCAAGAACCCCGGCATCTTGGTTTCCGGTCACGATTTGCGGGACTTGGAGATGCTGCTGGAGCAGACCCAGGGCACCGGGGTGGACGTATATACCCACAGTGAGATGCTCCCCGCCCACTACTATCCCGCCTTCCAGAAGTACCCCAACTTTGTGGGCAACTACGGCAACGCCTGGTGGAAGCAGAAGGAGGAGTTTGAGACCTTCCACGGCCCCATTCTCATGACTACCAACTGCATCGTGCCTCCCAAGGACAGCTACAAGGACCGGCTGTACACCACCGGCGCGGCGGGTTACCCCGGCTGTAAGCATATTCCCGGCGGCATTGGAGAGAAAAAGGATTTTTCTGCTCTTATTGAGCATGCCAAGAAGTGCGAGCCGCCCCAGGAGATCGAGCGGGGCGAGATCGTAGGCGGTTTCGCCCACGCCCAGGTGCTGGCTTTGGCGGACAAGATCGTAGAGGCGGTGCGGTCCGGAGCCATCAAGAAGTTTGTGGTCATGGCGGGCTGTGACGGCCGCGCCAAGAGCCGGGAGTACTACACCGAGTTTGCCAAGGCTCTGCCTCAGGACGCAGTCATTCTTACCGCCGGCTGTGCCAAGTATAAGTACAACAAGTTGGATCTGGGGGACATCGGCGGCATTCCCCGGGTGCTGGATGCGGGCCAGTGCAATGACTCCTACTCTCTGGCGGTCATTGCCCTGAAGCTCAAGGAGGTCTTCGGACTGGAGGACATCAACCAGCTGCCCATTATCTACAACATTGCCTGGTATGAGCAGAAGGCGGTCATCGTACTGCTGGCCCTGCTGTATCTGGGAGTGAAGAATGTCCACCTGGGTCCCACTCTGCCCGCCTTCCTCAGCCCCAATGTGGCCAAGGTGCTGGTGGAGAATTTCGGTATCGCCGGCATTGGTACCGTGGAAGAAGATATGGCTCTGTTTTTCGGAGAGAATAACTAAGCAAAAGGGAAGAAGCCCGGCAGGCGTTACCTGCCGGGCCTCCTTTTTAGTTTAAAATCCATACACCCTAATTCAAATAGGCCGCAAAGGTGACCCAGAGCAGATAGGGGACCTGAAGCCAGGCAGCCAAAGGGTCCACCTTGCGAAAGGAGACGATCATCCATAAAATCAGTCCCCATAAAATCACCAGCCAGACCAGTGCAGCGCCGAAGGCTTGAAAGTTAAAAAACAGAATGCTCCAAAAGAAATTGAAGGCTAACTGGAGCAGAAATATGCGCAAGCTGCTGGTGCGCTCACGAGAGGGAGAAGCCAGATAGATCCGAGCTGCTCCGATGCCCATCAGAGCGAACAGAATTCCCCAGACGATGGGAAATACAAGGGCGGGAGGGGAAAGCGGGGGCTGGATAATGCTTTCACTGTAAGCTTTGGCTCCGTCTCGGGTCAGCCAGCCGGACAGGCCGCCCACCGCTTCGGTAAACAGAATCCAGGCGGCGTATATTTTCCATGTATGCTGTTTCATATTTGAATCACCCGCAATAGCATATGCCGCCCTTGGGATAGATATTCAAATCGAAAAGAAGAGGGAAAATCCGGGGGATTTCCAGCGCGTACAGGCATGGTACTCTCTCCGGCCACATATATATCTTGTGGCAAAACGGGAGAGGGAGTGTAAGGATTTGAAAGGAAATATCGAGGAACGCGCCTGTAAATTGGCGGCGTACATCATCGAAAATGGAGCAACCGTCCGCTCTGCCGCCCGGAAATTTGGCATCAGCAAATCCACCGTACATAAGGATCTGTCAGAACGTCTGCCGGCCTTTAATCGACCTCTCTATCTTCAGGTAAAGGGAATTTTGGATGAAAACAAGGCGCAGAGACATATTCGGGGCGGAATGGCCACACGAAGGAAATATAAAGGAATCTGATCCGGCAGGGGACGGCGGGCTTGTATCCCGCCGTCCCCTGTGTTAAAATATAATGAAAAAATTTGGCCTTTTGAAGGAAAAATACGGTTAAAAGGTTTCCATTATCCCCAAGTACAAAAGGAGAAAGAGCCATGAGCTACGCCGACCAGATATTTATTCAAACTTGTCAGGATATTTTAAGTAAGGGCGTGTGGGATACCGATCGCCCCGTCCGTCCTCGCTGGGAGGACGGTACCCCTGCCCACACCATCAAGCTTTTCGGGGTAGTCAACCGCTACGACTTGCGCAAAGAGTTTCCCATCATCACGGTGCGCAAGCAGTTTTTAAAGTCCGCAGTGGACGAGCTGTTGTGGATCTGGCAGAAGAAGTCCAACGACGTCCATCAGCTCAGCAGCCACATCTGGGATGCCTGGGCCGATGAGAACGGCACCATCGGCAAGGCCTACGGTTACCAGTTGGGCGTGAAGCACCACTATCCCCAGGGGGATATGGACCAGGTGGATAAGGTGCTCTGGGACCTCAAGCACGATCCCGGCTCCCGCCGCATCCTCACCAACCTGTATAACCACCATGATCTCAGCGAGATGGCGCTCTATCCTTGCGCCTATTCTATGACCTTTAATGTCAGCGGAAATACCCTCAACGGTATCCTGAACCAGCGCTCTCAGGATATGCTTACCGCCAACGGCTGGAACGTGATGCAGTACGCGGTGCTGCTGCACATGTTTGCCCAGGTGTCCGGCCTGGAGGCGGGAGAGCTGGTCCATGTCATTGCCGATGCCCACATCTATGACCGCCACGTGCCCATTGTAGAAGAGATCATCGCGCGTCAGCCCTATGATGCGCCTAAGTTCGTCATGGACAAGTCTGTCACAGACTTCTACGCCTTCACCAAGGACAGCTTCCGCCTGGAGGGCTATCAGGCCCATCCCCTGGAGGAGAAGATCCCGGTGGCAGTATAAGGAGGGGGACGAAATGAATTTGATCGTCGCAGTGGACCAGAACTGGGCCATCGGAAAGGATGGGGATCAGCTGGTCTACTTGAAGGAGGATTTGAAGCGGTTTCGGACGCTTACCAGCGGCCATACTGTGATTCTGGGCCGCAAGACTCTGGCAACCTTTCCCGGAGGGCGGCCGTTGAAGAACCGCCGCAATTTGATTTTGTCCCGGAATCCTCAATTCCAGGCGGAGGGAGCCGAAGTGTTTTCCTCTGTGGAGGAACTGGTAAAGCAGGCGGACGGAGACGCCTTTGTGATTGGCGGTGCTTCAGTCTATGAGCAGCTGCTTCCCTACTGTGATACCGCTTATATCACAAAAATCCATGCCGGCTTTCCTGCCGATACCTACTTCCCCAATTTGGACCAGTCGGGCGAGTGGGAGGTAAGCGAGGAGAGCGAGAGCCTGGAGCAGGATGGGATCTCCTATCACTACGTGACTTATTCCAGAATCCAATAAAAATGCCGCGGGCTTTCGGTGTATCAGCGCCGAAAGCCTGCGGTTTTATTCTTTGTATCCCACGATAAGGCATCAAAAAACCGGCCTGGCGAACCAGACCGGAGAACATTTGGTCTGTCACCCGGAGCAGACCGATGCCCGGTCCGGGTGACAGTGAGGCGCACAGCGCCAAAGTATCAGGTTGATCCGGCGCAGCCGGAGCCTGGTGGAGGAGAGGTGTGCGGGACCTCAGCTCCTGCGGCAGGAATGGAGGGAAACCTGCCGCCAGTCAAGAAGGGGAAAACATCTGGATCCTTGATCCATCCATAGGATACCACACTGCTGAGGAAAATCATCACGAAATTAAGACAAAAGAGTGAATAAAGTGTAAACAGGAAAAAAGTCCGCGCTCTCAACAATGAGAGCGCGGACGGATCGGTCAGGACTGGATGCCCAGGCTGGTCCAAAGGTCGTTGTACAGAGTACGGGTTTCCAGAGGACGAACCAGATAGGCTTCGCAGTTGTTCAGAACAGTCTGAGGAGCGGCCATGATGGCATAGAGCTCCATGTCCAGGGGCTCGCCGTAGGTCTCCTCATAGTACTCGGGATACTGCTCCAGAGCCTCAGCATTGGGAGAGGCGTACCAGATGTAGTCCATGTTCCGCAGAGAAGCCTCAGTGGAGCACATGAAGTTGATCCACTCCTCCGCTTCCTCCTTGTGCTGAGCGTCCTTCAGCACGCACATGGCATCCACGAACCAGTTGGAGCCCTCCTCGGGAACAACGAACTTCAGGTCGGGATTGTTCTCCAGCATGGTGAGGTAGTCACCGGCATAGTAAGCGCAGATAGCGGCGTTGCCCTGCTCCATCTTCTGGAACACCTCGTCCATGACGAAGCCCTGATACACGCCGTTGGCCTTGGCCTCAGCCAGCAGATCATAGGCCTGCTGGAGCTCCTCTTTGCTGTTGGTGTTGACCGAGTAGCCCAGATCCATCAGGGCGATGCCCAGAGCGTCACGGGAGTTGTTGAACATCAGCACATTGCCGGCGTACTTGGTGTCGAACATGGCGTCCCAGCTGGTGATGGGCTCGTCCACCATGGTGGAGTTGTAGATGATACCCACGGTGCCCCAGGTGTAGGGGACGGTGTACTTGTTCTCGGGATCGTAGGACAGATTCTTGAACCGGTCGTCGATCTTGGAGAAGTTGGGGATGTTGTCATAGTTGAGCTCGGCCAGCTTGCCCTCTTCAATGAGCTGAGAGATCATGTAGTCCGAGGGGACGATCACGTCGTAGTTGGCGCCGGCCAGCTTGGCATACAGGGCCTCGTTGCTCTCGGCAGTGGTGTAGTTAACCTTGATGCCGGTAGCTTTCTCAAACTCAGTGATCAGATCGGTGTCAATATACTCGCCCCAGCTGCACACGTTGACCTCACGCTTGCCGGTGGAGCCGTTGCCGCCCTGGCTTCCGCTGGAAGCGGGATCATCCATGGCACAGCCGGCCAGACCCAGCACCAGAGAAGCGGCAAGGGCAAAGGCGGTCATTCGTTTCATAGACCATTCCTCCAATTTCAAATCAGAATTATCTCAAGGCTCAGGGCCGGGAGATCAGGAAAGTTTTTTGGCCTGCTGTTTTTCCTGCCGGGCCTCCAGCACGTTGACAATGACCAGCAGCAGAAGTACCGCGCCGAACAGCAGGGTAGAGATGGCGTTGATCTCCGGGCTGACCCGCTTTTTGGTCATGCTGTAAATAGCCATGGCCAGGGTGGAAGTGGTAGCACCGGCGGTAAAGTAGGAGATGACAAAGTCGTCGATGCTCATGGTAAAGGCGATGAGCATACCGGAGACGATACCCGGCTTGATCTCAGGCAGAGCCACCTTCCAGAACGCCTGCATCCAGGTGCAGCCCAGGTCCTGCGCCGCGTCGATGAGATTCTTGTCCATCTGGCGCAGCTTGGGACTGACCGACAGGATCACATAGGGGATGTTGAAGGTGATGTGGGCGATAAGCAGGGTAGCAAAGCCCTGGTAGAGCCGGGGAGCGGTGAGCCGGTAGGTCTCCTCCATCCAGGTCACAAAGCCGTTCCAGGCCCCAAAGGCTGCCACAAAGAGCAGACACAGGCTCACACCGGTGACAATATCCGCATTCATCATGGGGATGTTGTTGATGGTGAGCAGAGGATTGCGCCAGCGGCGCTTCATATTGTAAAAGCCGATGGCAGCGAAGGTGCCTGCCACAGTAGCAATGAGAGTGGCCAGCACAGAAACCAGCAGGGTGGTGTAGACGCTCTGCATGATCAGCCGATCCTGGAAGAGCTCCACGTACCATTTCAGGGAGAAGCCCTTCCATACCGCGCTGCTGTTGCCCGCATTAAAGGAGAAGATGATCAGCAGCAGGATGGGGGCGTACAGAAACAGAAACACCAGTCCCATGAACAGGCGGCTGCCGAAGGAATTTTTCTTGTTCACAGCAGCATCGCCTCCTCTTCTCCCTCGCCGAAGCGGTTCATCACATACATGCAGATGATGACGATGACCATCATCACCAGAGCGATGGCGCTGCCCAGATAGGGATTATACGCACCGCCCAGGAATTGCAGCTCAATGAGATCGCCCAGCATCATCTGCGTGCCGCCTCCCATCAAACGGGAGATGGCAAAGGTAGAAACCGACGGGACAAAGACCATAGTCACACCGGACAAAATGCCGGGCAGAGACAGGGGGAAGATGACCCGGCGGAACACCACGGTGGAACTGGCGCCCAGATCCCGGGCGGCCTCCAGCAGGGAGTGGTCCAGCTTGATGATGACAGAGTAGATGGGCAGGATCATAAAGGGCAGGTAGTTATATACCATGCCCAGCACCACAGCGCCCGAGGTGCCGATCATCTTAAAGTAGGTGATATCGGTGCCGAAGATGTTGTTGATGAGATTGAATAGCCCGATGGCGGAGAAAAACTGGTTGAGAAAACCGTTCTTCTCCAAAATGGCCAGCCAGGAGTAGGTGCGCAGAAGGAAATTCATCCACATGGGCAGCATGATGATCATCATGGCGGTGCGCTGGAAGCCGGGACCCTCCTTGGCCATAAAGTAGGCCACCGGATAGCCGATGAGCACACAGATCAAGGTTGCGATGATGGCCAGCTGGAAGGAGCGGGCAAACACCACAGCGTAGTCGCCCATGCGGGAGAAGTTAGCCAGAGTAAAGCCGCCGTCCGGGGGCGCGGCGGTAAAGGCGTAGATGACCACCATGATGATGGGGGCCACCACAAACAGAGCCATCCAAATTACATAGGGGATGGAGAACAGAGCCAGCTTATTCTTCTTCATCCGGGTCCTCCCGAGGGTCTTCCTCCTGGTCCGGATCGTAGGTGGCGTCGCCGATCTCGTCATACTCCTCACTGTAAGAGGAGTAGTCGCCAAACATGCCGGAATAGTGGCTCTTTTTCATCACGTGGAAGCCGTCGGGATCGATCTTGATGCCGATGTGGGAGCCCTCAGGGCAGAAGTCGGTGGTCTGAATGAGCCACTTAAAGCCATAGAAGTCTACGATGATATCGTAGTGCATTCCCTTGAAGGTAACGTTGGTGACGGTGCCCTTGAGCTGGCCCGCCGCCTCGTCTACAATGTCCACATCCTCGGGGCGGATGACCACGTCCACCGGCTCGTCCTTCTCAAAGCCCTTGTCCAGGCACTGGAAGCGGCGGTTGAAGATCTCCACCACGCCGTCGGCGCGCATGATGCCGTCAATGATGTTGGACTCGCCGATGAAGTCGGCCACGAAGGCGTTCTTCGGCTCGTTGTAAATATCCTCGGGAGTGCCGATCTGCTGGATCTTGCCCGCGTCCATGACCACCACGGTGTCCGACATGGACAGGGCCTCTTCCTGATCGTGGGTGACATAGATAAAGGTGATGCCCATGGCCTGCTGGATGCGCTTGAGCTCATTCTGCATGTCCTTGCGCAGGCGCAGGTCCAGGGCCCCCAGAGGCTCGTCCAGCAGCAGGACCTTGGGCCGGTTGACCAGAGCGCGGGCGATGGCCACGCGCTGCTGCTGTCCGCCGGACAGAGAGGATACAGAGCGCTTCTCAAATCCGTTGAGGTTGACCACGTGGAGCATCTCCATGACACGGTCATGGATCTCCTGCTCAGGCAGTTTGACCTTGCGCTTGGTCTCCGGGTCCACCTTGGGGATGCGCAGACCAAAGGCGATATTTTCAAATACATTTAAATGGGGGAACAGGGCGTAGCGCTGGAAAACCGTATTGATCGCCCGTTTATGAGGCGGAACATCATTAATCCTCACGCCGTCAAAAAATACGTCCCCCTGGGTAGGCGTCTGAAAACCACCGATGATACGAAGCGTGGTTGTCTTGCCGCACCCACTGGGACCCAGCAGCGTGAGGAATTCCTGATCGTTGATATAAAGGTTGATGTTGTCAAGGACCACGTCGCCGTCAAAGGCCATGGTGCAGTTTGACAGGCGGATCAACTCCTTAGACATATATCCTCCCCCATTTCTGTTTTATAATAAAAATGTCAGCTCCCTTGTTATATCACCCCAAAAGGGCGCAAAGCCCCCTGGGTAGTCACGGATAGCGAGATACACTATATCTGTTTCCTATAAAAATGTCAATGGATTTTGTCGAAAACATCGGGGAATTTTAGGGGCCAAAAACAGCAGGAAAACCGCTGTTTGAAGGAGAAAAAACGCGAATTAAGGAGAATCGGGGACCTGAGGCAAAAAAGAAGAAAAAATAGGAGAAAATTCCGTAAAAAATGGGGACGGACGCAGATTGGAGAAGCGTTACGCCTCCTGACCGGAGAGGTGAAAGCCGGGGAAGTAGTCCGCCAAGAAATCCACATCCTCCACCTGGAAACTGCGGCCGTTGAGGTGCTCCAGCGGTCCGGCGTCGGTGGTAAAGCGGAACTCCAGGCGGTAGGAGTACAGAGCCTGGCCGTGGCGGCCGTATTTCCGGTTTTCCCGCTCGCTGCCGTACTTACCGTCGCCCAGCAGGGGGTGGCCGGCGGCGGCAAACTGGGCGCGGATCTGATGGGTGCGCCCGGTGATCAAGTCGCACTCCACCAGGGACAGTCCGTTCTGTACCGCCAGAGTCTTATATAAGGTAATGGCGGTTTTGGCTCCGGGCTGGGGACGGCTGCGGACGTAGACCTGCTTTTTCACCTCGTCCTTCCAGATGAATCCCTCCAGCTTGCCCTCCCGGGGCTCCATACGGCCCAGGACGGCACACAGGTAGAACTTGCTCAGCTCCCGGTCCTTGATCTTTTGATTCATCACCCGCAGGGCCTCGGCAGTCTTGGCGGCGATGACGATGCCGCCGGTGTTGCGGTCGATGCGGTTGCACAGAGCGGGGGCGAAGGAGTTTTCCTTATAGGGGGACCACTCCTTCTTCTGGTAGAGGTAGGCCTGGATGTGGGTGAGCAACGTGTTGACCCGTTCCGTCTCGTCAGGGTGGACCACCAGACCGGGCCGCTTGTCCAAGAGAAGGATGTGCTCATCCTCATATAAAATATTCAGCTTGGGCTGATACAGGGAGAGAAAGGCGTTTTCTGGGGTGGGGCGGTCGAAGAACTCATCGTTGATATAGAGCTGTAACACGTCTCCCACCTGCAGGCGTACATCCCGCTTGGAACCCTTGCCGTTGACCTTGACCCGCTTCAGGCGAATATACTTTTGCGCCAGAGGGGCGGGGAGCAGGGGAAGGGTCTTAGCCAGCCAGCGGTCCAGCCGCTGCCCTGCGTCATTTTTTGCAATGGTGAATTCTTTCATACCGTTGCCGTCCTTTGTTACATGTGTTATATTCTGATTAGATTGCATCATAAAAAAATATATTTGTCAACTGCAAAAAAAGGTTTGACATTTTGCTTGGAGTTCATTATAATACTCTCCGTACCATTACGCGAGTATGGGGTCTTGCCCCGAAGGAGGGAACCGCATGCGGCTGGATTTAAGAGATGTGATTCTGGTTCCGGACGCGGAAAAATCCTTCCAATGCCAGGTGGATTTGTCCGACCTGGAGTTTTATGGGCGTAAGCCCATCGTGCGGCCTGTTTTGGCCCAGGGGAGCGTGGTCAACCACGCGGGCGCTCTGGTCCTGAACGGAACGGCCCGCTCGGAGCTGGATTTGGTTTGTGACCGTTGTGGGAAGGAATTTTCCCGGGAGAAGGTAGTCGCGCTGGACATGCTTCTGGCTGATGAGCTGGAGCAGGAGGACAGTGAAGATGAAATTTTTCTTCTGGACGGCAATGAACTGGATCTGGACGAGCTGGTCACCACGGCCTTTGTCCTTGCGATGGATACAAAGAACCTTTGCTCAGAAGACTGCAAAGGGCTGTGCGCCAAGTGTGGAGCCGATCTGAACCTCGGCCCCTGCGGGTGCAGACCTGAAGTGGATCCACGATTGGCGGCGCTTGCGCAGCTGTTGGATAAAGAAAGCTGAGTAGTCCAAAAGTGCTTTATGGCACGCAAACCGAAGGAGGTGTCACCAATGGCGGTTCCTAAGAGAAAAGTGTCCAAGGCCCGGCGCGATAAGCGGCGCAGCTCCCACTGGAAGCTGGAGACTCCCGGTATCGTGACCTGCCCCAAGTGCGGTGCCTATCGGCTGCCTCACCGGATGTGCAAAAATTGCCTGACCTACAATGGCCGTTCTTTCGGCAAGGTGGAGGCTCAGTAATTTGCGAAAAAAAGACTGCTGTTTGGACAGCAGCCTTTTTTTTACCCAAAACGAAGGGAGCGGAGAATTTCTCCGCTCCCTTTGTTCGTTTACATCTTGGCCAACAGGGCCTCCAGCTCCTCTTTGGTGAAGGGGTAGACCCGGTCGCAGAACTGGCAGGTGAGTTCCGCCTGTCCCTGCTCCTGGATCAGAGACTCCAGTTCCTCCCGGCCCATGCTGATGAGCGCTCGGGTCACCCGGTCCCGATTACAGTAGCAGCGGTATTCCACCGGATGGGTCTCCAGGATCTCCAGCTCAAAGTCGGACAATACCGCCTCCAGAAGGCCACGGGCGTCCAGACCACCCTCCAGGGCGCGGCTCACAGACCCAACCCGGCGCACGCCGGCCTCGATCTTGGAGATGATGTCCTCTCCGGCACCGGGCAGCAGCTGGATGAGATAGCCGCCCGCGCTGGTCACCGACTGGTCGGTGCCCACCAGCACGCCCAGGGCGCAGGCGGTGGGGATCTGCTCGCTCTCTACAAAGTACATGGCCAGGTCGTCGGCGATCTCGCCGGAGAACAGGCCGATGGTGCCCACGTAGGGCTCTTTCATATTCAGGTCTTTGATCACAGTGAGGGTGCCCGCCGTACCCACGGCCCGGCCGACATCCAGCTTACCCGGCTCGATCTCCATGAGCTCCACGTGGGGATTCTGAACATAGCCACGCACGTTGCCCTGGTTGTCCGATACAGCAAGCACGGTGCCCAGAGGGCCTCCGCCCTTGATCTGCAGGGTGAGGGAGGCGCCATCCTCTTTCAGCATGTCGCCCAGCATGGAGGCTCCCAGCAGAGAGCGGCCCAGGGCGGCTGTGGCAACAGGAAGGAGGGTGTGGATTTGTCGGGCCCGCTCTACCAGGTCCCGGCCGGTGATCGCCACGGCCTTGACCAGGCCGTCAGCGGTAATGGCTCTTACCAATTCGTCGCACATAAAAAGAATTCTCCTTAAATTTGTGTGGTCAGCTTGGGATTTTTTCGGGCGGTAAAGAAGATGCGGTCCTCTCCCGGCTTGGGGGAGCGCATTTTCAGGTTGCCGTACTGACGGATGTCCTGAAAGCCCGCCTGAGTGAGATATTCCACCAGCTCCTGGGGCTCATAGGACCGCTCCCGGTGCAGCTCTTCGCCACGCTCCCACAGGCCACTCTCCTCATCCAGACGGAAAATGTCCATAAAGTAGGAGCAGATGCGGCTGCGCTGGGAGTACTCGGCACGCCACACGCAGTAGGCGTCCTCGGTCTCGTCCAGGAAAACCTGACCGTCCAGGCCCCGGAGCTTCTCCGGGGTGTTGATATCAAACAAAAACACCCCGCCGGGCATCAGGAACAGATAAACCCGTTCAAAAGCCTTTTGCAGCTTTTTGGGGTCAGTGACATAATTGACGCTGTCCAAGCAGCACACGCAGGCGTCGATGGTGCCGTACAGGTCCAGCTTGTCCATGGACTGACACAGAAAAATGGGGGGAATGCCGTCCACATCCTGGTTTTTCTCTGCGGCCTCGGCCAGCATCTCCGGGGACAGGTCCACACCGATCATCTCATAGCCCCGCTGGGCCAGCTCCCGCGTGAGAGAACCGGTGCCGCAGGCCAGATCCAGTACCGTCTTGCCCGGCAGTCCCCGGCGGCGGAAATGGGCCTCAATATAGTCAGCCCAGGCGGAGTAGCCTACATCGGTGGTAAACTCGTCGTAGCAGCCGGCCAGGAAATCGTAGCTGTTCATTTCTGCCGCTCCTTCAGCCGGGGCAGGATGGTCCGATAACCGTTAGCCCCGTAGTGAAGACACCGGTTTACCCGGCTGATGGTGGCGCTGGAGGCACCAGTACGCTCCAGAATTTCGCTGTAGATAAGGCCGTCATCCAGCAGCATGGCCACTTCCATGCGCTGTTCCATGGCCTTCAATTCTGATACGGTGCACAGGTCCTGCAAAAATTCACGGCACTCCTCCACACTGTGGAGCTCCAGCATGGCCTGGTACAGCAGGTCGCTGGAGGGTTTATCATAAAACTTGGACATGGCGGCTCCTTTCTTATGGGAAAAACATGGATTGAGTTATATTGTAACACACTAGCTTGTGAAAATAAAGAGAGACCACACCTTTTCTCCCATCATTTCATAGGATGGGCGGAAAAGGGGGGAGTTTCCATGAAGGAAAGCGGATTGCCTCAGTCTTGGCAGGTGGTGTGGAAGAAGGAAGAAAAGAAGCTCAAATTACGTGGAGAACCGGTACTTTCTCTGGCTTTCTCCTGGCCGGAGATCCAGCGGGGAGGCCGCGGGGGACGGAGGGTGAGCCAGTATTACCGGCAGGTGGTCCAGACCTGGCGCAAGCGCTGGGAGAAGGAACTGTATTGCCGCGCTTGCCTGGATCTGTCTGCCTGCCAGGAGGAGGGGCGGGCCTTCCGGCCTTGGAGTGCCCGGCTGGAGGGACAGGTGACCTTTCAGGACGAGGAGACGCTCAGCGTGGTCATGGACGCCTGGGAGGATTGGGGAGATGGACGGCCTCTTCAGGTGCGAACCGCAGATATCTGGACGCTGCCCGACGGGCGGCCGCTGGCAAAGGGACGGTGCTGGCCGGAGCGGGGGGAGCGGCGGAAGCTGTTTGCGCAGTTGGCAGAGCAGGGGGAGGAGCGGCGGAAAAACGGCGGTTGTTTCCTGGATGCGGATTTTGCCAAAAAACTGCCCAAGGCGCTGTCCTGGCACCGATGTGCCCGCACCCAGGAGGGAATGGAGTATTACATCCCTCAGGGGGTGTTGGCGGTGCCTGTGGAGGGTGTGGTGACCTTCCAGGCCCCTGAGCCAAAGCCCAAAGTAAAGAGAAGAAGGAAAAAGACGCTCCCGTCAACGAAATGACGGGAGCGAAAAAAGTTTGCTATTCTGCTATACGGGGACGCAGAGTGGAGAGAACCGCACCCAGAAGGATGCCCACCACGGCAGGTAAGACCCAGCCAAGCTTCACATCAGCCAGAGGGATGCTCTTTAAAAGGGCATCCAGGCCAAACAGAGGAATCTTCAGATCCTGTAAGGTATACAGGATACTAGCTACGGTGGTAAAGGCAATGCCCACAGGATAGGTGGCCCACAGCTTCTGGACACGGCCGGGCAGGAAGGCCAAGAAGATCAGCACGATAGCCGGGGGATAGAGGATATTGAGAATGGGCACGGAGATGGCCAGAATCTGGTCCAGACCGGCGTTTGCGATGATCATGCTGACCACGGCGAAAAAGGCCGCCCAGGTGGGAATAGAGAGCTTGGGAACCAGGGTGTTGAAGTAGGAGGCGCAGGAGCTGATCAGCCCGACACAGGTGTTAAAGCAGGCGATGATGAACACAGCAGCCAGCAGTACCGAACCGACAGGACCAAAGATAGATCCCACCACGTTTGTCAGGGTGACTGCACCGTTGGTGGTGCCGGGGAAAGCGGTGCTGGACAGAGCACCGATATGGGCCAGCATAGAGTAGACCACCGCGAAGAGAATCGCAGCGATCACGCCGGCACGGATGGTGGTCCGCAGGACGGGACGCTCCTGAGTGACGCCCAGAGCCCTGATATTGAGGACGATGACAATGCCGAAATTCAGACCCGCAATGGCGTCCATGGTCTGATAGCCGGTCAGAAAGCCCTGGACGGGAGCCATGTGGTCATAGGGAGCTAAAGCAGGGCCGTATTCGCCCACAGGGTGAATGAGGCAGCCCACAAAGATCACCGTCACCAGCACCAGGAGCATGGGGCACAGGATCTTTCCCAAGCGGCTGGTGAGCCGCTCCGGATGAAGGGCGACGATAAAGGCGGCGGCAAAGAAGATCAGGGAGTATCCCAGCTGAAACCAGGTGGTGGAGGTGCCGGCAGGGAGGAAGGGAGGTACCGCCATCTCAAAAGAAGTGCTGGCGGTACGGGGGATGGCTAGACAGGGGCCAATGGACAGATAGATCAAGATCGTGAAGATAGAGGCAAACAAGGGATGGACCCGGCTGGCCAAGGCGTTCAAACTGCCCGCCCGGACAACGGCGATCACGCCCAGAATGGGCAGGCCGATGGCGCTGATGGCCAGACCGGCCATGGCGAGCCAGGTTTGTACTCCAGCTTGGGCGCCTAACTGGGGCGGGAAGATCAGATTGCCTGCTCCGAAGAACATGGAGAACAGGGTAAAGCCAACCAACAGTTGTTGTTTTCGGCTGAGCTGCTGCATAGAATAAGTTTCGCTCCTCTCAAATAATTGCAATGTGATGTTTGAAAGAAAAAAGAAGGCTGAGGAGTTCTTGCTAGAAATCCAGAGGCTGTTCTTATTATAGATGATATCCACAAAAAAGGGAAGCGATAAAATGGGGAAACAGGACAAAACGATGGAAAAAACTAGAAATTAGTCGAAGAGAAAAATATTTTAAAAAACCTATTGACAATCGTCGAAAGTTTGGTATAATAACACCTGTCCTTGCGACAGGGAAACAAACCGCAAGGCAAAACAAAGAAATAGCGGGATTGTGTAAGGGTAGCACGACAGACTCTGACTCTGTTTGTGAGGGTTCGAATCCTTCTCCCGCTGCCAAAAAAAACGACTTGCAAAAGCAAGTCGTTTTTTTCTTTGTATAGACCACGAGAATACAGTCAATTGGGTAAGACTATGATGGATGCGGGCAGCCTCCATTCTCGTTTTTAACACAGCAGCCGCCTGTTGGAAACCGATCCAACGGGCGGCTGCTTTTTTTACGCTGGAATTTGTGAATGTCAAACACTGTGCTTGCGAGTGGGATTGTTTAGAAAGAAGAAGTTTTGAATTTTTCTTCAATCTCCAGTTCTTTGTTGAGAGGTTCATAAATGAAAAACTGAGACAAAAAGGTAATGTACCAAAATCCTAAAACAGGAACCAGAAGTAAGGTCCAAGGAGCAAAAAGTACGTAGATCATAGCATAGATCAGCTGCAGTACAGCGATCCCTGCCATGCGCCAGGCATATTTTGCAGTGAACAGGATGATGTTTCTCATCCGGTTCAGCGCAGTCTGGCGAAACAGGACCAACTGCGGCCAATAAAGGGAATTGAGAAGAAGAAACAGGGCGGCAGAAAACAGATACAGGGCAATAGTACCCAGCGACTGAGGCGCCGCAGACCACCAAAAGAGGGCAGCCATAAAGGCATACATGCCGATCAGCAGACCAAGAACCGCCCCCGGAAGCAAACTCTCCCGGCCGTTTTGACGCAGGCTCTTCCGCCAGGCTGTCCACCAGGACTCCGGTGCATCCCGCAGTCCCCGGAGGATCCCGTCGTAAAGTCCTGCCAGAAAGGGTCCCCAAATCATTCCACCCACAATGGAAAGGGGGATGAGGACCAGAATGCTGCTGGACAGGATGGCATACCCGATGCCTGCTGCCAAAGGAAGCGCGCCTGCTACTGTGAGCAAATTGAGTTTGATCCAGGAGAAAGCATGGCGGGAGAGAAGTTGTTTATAGCGGTTAAATCCCACCTGACGTACATCGGGATCGTAGTATGGATCCTCATGGACAAATAAACCCACAAAACTTCCACCTTTCGTTCAACTAGTTCAACGGGCTGTAATGGCAGCCGTCCAAAAACTGCAGCAGAATATCCCGTTCCTGTCCGGTAAAATCCTCCTGACAGGCCAGCTCGGCGCTGATTGCATATGTACCATAGACCGTGAACGCAGAGATTCCGCGGCTGTACGGATTGGTGTTTGAACCGCACTCATAGGCCAGCAAGGTGTACTCCTGGCCGTTGCGGGTCTCATTCCAGGTTTCTGTCACGGTATAGGTCTCCTGCTCTTTGGATATCCACTCATCCAGGTTTTGCTGGGCAAATGAAGCATCGGCGCAGCCAGCTGCAAGAAGATAGAGCTGGGCGTCATAGACCTCCACCTCCTCATTATCCTCATTGGTGTAAGCAGAGGAATCACCGGCCACCCAGGCGGCGTAGTAAATATCCTCTCCGGTCAGCACCGAGTAGTTGTCCAGCAGAGAAAATCCGTTTCCCGGTTCCTCGGCGCCCAGCACGGAACCCAGCATGGTCCAGCTGGAGTCCCAAGGTGTTCCATCGGCAGCTTGTTCAGGGTACTGGCTGCATCCGCTCAGACCAAGCAGGCCTGCCAGAAGCAGAGATATAACCCCGTATTTCCAGCGTTTCACTGGCTACTCCCCCTTGTGATAACATCCCAAAGTGCATCGCACTGTGTGGCATAAGAACAGGTGCGATCGGTCCAAAACCCGCGACGAGCCACAAAAAGCTGGTTCAAAAGCTCCTGACTGTCGCCCTGAATTTCCTGGTTCAGAACTTTTTCCGTGTACTCACCCAGAGAGAGCTGCTGGAGTGTCGGGCAGTCCGACCAGGACAGGCAGCAGCTTTCGTAGTCCTGGTCTGTTTCCTCCGGCAGACTCCCGTCCAGGCGGCGCAGGACCTGGTAGTTCTCCTGAAAAGCTGCCGGATACTCCAATAAGAAAAAGTAGCTGTCACAGGAGTCCAGGTCGGCCATCAGTCTGGTGCTGCTGGCGTAGGAGTAAACAGCACCTTCGCCTGAAGTATCACCCATTACATATTGGTTTACCCGGACTACGACCTGACCATCGCCGTCACAGTCACTTCCCAAATCTGCCAGAGCAGTTTCCAGTGCGGTGACAGTATCCTCCGGCAGAGCGGTGGAGCCTACATAGGCCACTTGATAATCGGGTGTTACTTGCCCAAAGCCCAGAGCTCTGGCTACCAGATAAATGGATGCAGCAAGCAGTCCTGCGCCCAGAAGTACATACCATTTATGGTAATACCACCAGTTTGCCCGTTTCTGCCGGGGAGTCAGTTCGACCGCCTGGTCGGGCTTCACGTCACGGTATTTCCATTTCAGATATTCACTGGCCATATGTCCTTTCCCCTCCGCAGTGAGCTCATGCTCTGTCCTGGGTGGTGCCGCCGGGGGCGTAGCTCACCGGAAGGCAGATCAGGCTGGGCAGGTCGTTTTTGTCCTCTTTTAAAAGAATATCCACACAGGTCTCAGCCAGTAAGGGAATGGGCTGGACAATCGTGGAACACTCCGGAGCGCGTCCCATGTGGATGGCTGTACCGTCAAAGCCAATGAGCTGCACGTCTTCCGGGGCGCGGATTCCCATTTCTAAAAGCATTTTTTGAATTTCCATCGTCAACACATCTGTGCAGCAGAAAATGCCGTCGTAATCCAGACAGCCCTGATGAATATGGGACTGAAGAAACTCCCGGAAGGGGGTGAGGCCGTCGCTGTCCCGCAGGTAGAGTGTGTCGTATTCCACTCCCGTACTCCGGCAAAAAGACTCAAAACCATCCCGGCGTTTGTCCGACTCACCGGCTACGGTGGAGCCGATGCGCAGGAACAGCAGCCGCCCGCAGCCCAGATCCACCAGCTTTTTGGCGGCCAGTTGTCCGCCGCCAAAGTTGTCCGAGGCCACACAGGGCACATCGGGGCTTACATAGCGGTCAAAGCTGACAAAGGGGACCTTGTCTGCCACCTGCAGGTCCGGGTTATATGTCAGGCCGATGATGCCGTCCACCTGATTTTGCTGGGCCATGTGGATATAGCGCTGTTCCGCCGCTGGATCGAAGTCGGTGATGGACAGGAACATCCGATAGCCCCGCTTAGTCAAAGCCTGGCAGAGGTTTTGAGCAAGGACAGAGAAGAAGGGATTGATAATATTAGGCAGCACCACAGCCACGGCATAGGTCCGGTTGGTTTTTAACCCCCGGGCATAGCTGTTTACCTGATAGCCAAGCCGCTCAGCCGCCTCCAGTACACGCTGGCGGTAGTCGTCTCCTACCGAGCCGTTGTTGAATACCTTGGATACCGTGCCAAGTGCCACGCCTGCCTCACGGGCCACATCTTTCATTGTCGGAGCGGAACCCCGTCTCATTTGCACCGCCGCCTCTCATAATATGAAACGTATCACAAACATTTCATGAAATTTCATGAACATGATTTCATTATATTCGTGAAACGTTTTTTTGCAAGATGTTTTTTGGATTTTTAGCCTGTTTCCAAATTTCTTTCCAGGTTGCACAAAAAATAGGATTCCTTTTTATGGAGAACAGAGAAGCGAAAAAATGACCTCCAATTGCCTTGACAGATTACAGAACAGTGGCGTATGATGAGCTTAAATTATAGTGTAACGTTTCGCACGCGTATTTGGGGCGCTCTTTTCTTCACTTGTGTGAAACGTTACACACTGTGTGCCGGTACATTAGAAGAGAATCAGAAAAGAGGGATAAAACATAGGTGCAGATGTGATACAATGATTTCAAATAGGGAGTGAGACAATGTGAGTCAACAATATAAAACCGCGGCAGGGGTCCTTGCCCCGCACAGAAAAACCCTGGGCCGCCGGATTCTGAACAACTGGCAGCTCTACCTGCTCTTATTGGTTCCGGTAGTGCTGACCATCATCTACAAGTATGTTCCCATGTACGGCATTCAAATTGCCTTCCGCGATTTTAAAGCCAGCCGGGGATATACGGGCAGCGAGTGGGTGGGACTTTATTGGTTCGAACGCTTCTTCAGTTCGCCCACCTGTGTCCGCATGATCAAAAATACCGTCCTCATCAGCCTGTACAGCCTGCTGTGGACCTTCCCCATCCCCATTATTCTGTCCCTGATCATCAATCAGCTCCGCTTCCGGCGGTATAAGCGGCTGGTCCAGACGGTACTGTATGCCCCCCATTTTATCTCCATCATGGTGGTCTGCGGTATGCTGCGCATCTTCCTGAGCCCCTCGGGCGGCCTTATTAACCTGATCTTCGGCACCAGCATCGACTTTCTCACCGAGTCCTCCGCCTTCCGCACCATCTACATCGCTTCGGGCATTTGGCAGGACGCTGGCTGGGGCTGCATCATCTATCTGGCCACCCTGGCCAACGTGGATCCCGGCCTCTACGAGGCGGCTAAAATCGATGGCGCTTCCGTGTTCCAGCGCATTAAAAATATCGCGAGCTGCTGCCCATGGCTATTTTGAACCTCATCATGGCTGCCGGCGGACTGATGAACGTGGGCTTTGAAAAGGTATGGCTCCTCCAGACCGACCTCAACAAGGCCACCAGCGATGTCATTGCTGTGTATGTCTATCAACAAGGCATTGAAAACGCCAAGTACAGCTACTCCACAGCCGTGGGCCTGTTCAACACGGCGGTCAACATCATTTTGCTGCTTATCGTCAATAAGATCGCGTCCAAGGCCTCGGACGTGGAATTTGTGTAAAGGAGGGGAAGAACATGAACAAATCGCGCGGACTGTCTGAGCGCACCAGCGATATCGTTCTGGTGGCTATCACCGCGGTGGTGCTCATCATCGTGGCCTATCCCCTCTACTATGTCCTCATTGCCTCGGTCTCCGATCCCTACGATGTGTACGCGGGCAAGACCTTCCTGTTCCCCAGCGGCTTCACCCTGGACGGATATGCGGCAGTCTTCCAGGATCCCAACATTGTCTCCGGCTTTTTGAACTCGGTGAAATACACTTTGATCGGTACCGTGTTCTCGGTGACCATGCTCTACATCACCGCCTATCCTATGGCCCAGCGTGACCTGCCCGGGCGGAAGTTTTTCAGCATCTTTTTCCTCATCATCATGTACTTTGGCGGCGGCCTGGTCCCTACCTACCTGGTGGTCAAGAGCACCGGCCTGGTGGGCAGCATGTGGTCCCTGTTACTGCCGGGCGGTGTTGCCGTGGGCAATATGATCATCGTGCGCAACTACTTCCAGAACAGTGTCCCCAAGGACCTCATCGAGGCTGCCCAGATTGACGGCTGCTCCAAGATGGGTATTTTCCTGCGTATCGTCATTCCTCTCTCCAAACCTATCTTGGCCGTTATGGCGGTTTTCTCCATGGTGGCCTATTGGAACGACTGGTTTACCGCACTGATCTATCTGGGCGGCAAAGGCTCTCCGCTGCCTCTGGTCATGCGGAATATCCTGATCAAAAGTTCCGCCTCTGCCTCTCAGGCGGCTACCATTTCCGGCGGCTATGCGGAACTGAACAAGCTCACCGAGCTGCTGAAATTCTGCTCTATGATCGTGGCGGCGGTGCCCATGCTGGTCATTTATCCCTTTGTCCAGAAGTACTTTGAAAAGGGATTTATGGCCGGCGCGGTGAAGGGCTGAGAAAGGAGAGAGAACCATGAAACAACCTTGGAAGCGGGGACTTGCAGTTTCCCTGGCGGCTGCTTTGTGCACGGCGGGCCTGTCTGGGTGCTCCAGCGGCCTGGTGAACAATGTGAACACCGGGGAGATCAACCCCAACACGGAGCAGACGGAGTTTAATATCATGGGCGGTATCTCCGCCCTGTCCAGCGGCTACGAAAATAATGAAGTGCTCAACCAGCTGCAAGAGAATGTGGGCATCAAAATCAATTGGGAGACCATGTCCGACTCCCTGGCCGAGCAGGTAAACATCCGCATCACCGGCGGCCAGTACCCCGATGCCTTTATGGGCGTGGGTTTCTCCAACTACGACCTGGCCCGGTACGGGGACGACGGCACCTTCCTGGACCTGACTCCCTACCTCACCGAGGACATCATGCCAAACCTGTGTGCCATCCTGGAGGAGCACCCGGAAATCCGGGCTGCCATCACCCAGGAGGACGGTAAGATCTACGGCCTGCCCTCCGGCGAGCAGATGACCACCGCCGGCATCGGCGCGGACATGGACGACGCCTGGTCCATCTATACTATTCCCCAGTTCAGCATGATCAACAAGGCATGGCTGGATGAGCTGGGATTGCCCGTGCCCACCACCCTGGATGAGCTCCACGACGCCTTGAAGGCATTTAAGGATAACGATATGTCCCACACCTACTATGGAAACGCAGCCGGTTCCACCATTCCCATGTCCACCGGCTTTGATGAGTGGTGCTGGGGCCAGAACATCTTTTATTCCGGCTTCGGTTTTACCAACTGGCCCAACGACGTGTGCAATGACCTGCACCTGAAAAGCGATGGTACGGTGGAGTTTGTCTGCGTCTCCGACGCTTACCGGGACTGTATGGACTATTTCCACAACTGGTACAGCGAGGGCCTAATGGATGTGGAGATGTTCAGCCAGAGCGACAGCCAGCTGATGGCCAAGTGCCAGCAGGGCTATGTAGGTGTATCCACCTGGTGGTACATTGACGAACTGATGGGGGACTACGCTGACGACTATGTGTTCCTGCCCCCTCTGTCCGGCCCGGAAGGGACCCAGTATGAGGATGTGTGCGAGATCACCATCCGCCCGGGTTCTCCCATTTCCTCCGGCCAGCTGTGTATTACCGGCAAGTGCCAGAGCCCTATCAATCTGCTGAAGTTCTTTGACCAGTGGTACGACGGGGAGACGGTGATGCAGCTGCATTACAGCCCCATCGGTGTTTACTTCACCGGCCAGGATGAAAATGGTATGTGGATGTCCATTACAGATGACGAGGCCAAAGAGAAATACGGCAAGAGCGCCGGCGAGCTGCGCAACCAGTATGAGACCTACGGTCCCAAACTGATTTTGGCGGAGTACTATCGGGATGTCTTCTACATGGAACCCAACGCCATCAATCGCCTGACCTGGCTGCAGGAGGACTGGATGCCCTATGTGAAGGACACCAGCGTCTATCCGGTAGACTGCACCTTCACCAGCATGGAAATGGAGGCTCTGGACTGGCATAAGCCGGACTTTGAGACGGCTGTGCGGGAACAGGAAGGCCTGTGGCTGAAAAACGGCGGTGAGGGCGGCGGCCCCATCACCGATCAGGAGTGGGAGGAGTACAAAGAGTTCCTGATCAAGAAATGCGGGATGAACGACCTCCTTGAGGTCTATCAGGCCGCCTACGACCGCTATACCGGAGCGGAAAATTAAGTTTAGCACTCAAATCAGATCAAAGGATGAGGTTCTATGGTTAGCACACAACTGCAAAAGGCACGAGATTTTGAAGCCCAGTATGGGCCCCATATTCCCGCGGCAGAGCGTCCCGCGTTCCACGCTACCCCTACCATCGGCTGGATGAACGCCCCCAACGGATTTTCCATCTATCAGGGGAAATGCCATCTGTTCTACCAGTATCACCCCTATTCCAACGAGTGGGGTCCCATGCACTGGGGACACCTGACCACAGAGGACTTCATCCACTGGGAGCGGCTGCCTGCCGCCCTGGCCCCCGACCAGCCCTGCGACGCCGCCGGATGCTTTTCCGGCGGCGCAGTAGAGCTGCCTGACGGGCGGCATCTTTTGATGTACACAGGAGTTCAGCGGGAGCGGGACGAAGATGGATTCCTTCGGGATGTCCAGACGCAGTGCGTGGCCATCGGTGATGGCCTCAACTATGAAAAATATCCCCTTAACCCGGTCTTGGCCAAAAGCGATCTGCCTGAGGGGGGCAGCGCGGTGGACTTCCGGGACCCCAAGGTGTGGCGAGAGCAAGACGGAACCTACTACGCCGTTATTGGCAACCGAACCCCTGACGACAGCGGTGCCATTCTCCTTTACCAAAGCAAGGATGGCCTGAAATGGGACTATGTGCGCACTTTGGATGCCTGCCACAACCAGTACGGAAAAATGTGGGAGTGTCCGGACTTCTTCCCCCTGGACGGTCGCCAGGTGCTGCTCACCAGTCCCCAGGACATGTACCCCATCGGACTGGAGTTCCACGCAGGCAACAACGCCCTGTGTCTGCTGGGGGATTACGATGGCGAGGAGTTTCACCGCCAGGCGGTCCAGGCGGTGGATTACGGCCTGGATTTCTATGCCCCCCAGACCCTTGTTGTTCCCGATGGAAGGCGGATCATGATTGCCTGGATGCAGAATTGGGCCACGGCAGGGGCAAAGCCCGCGCACTGCCGCTGGTTTGGCCAGATGACTCTCCCGCGGGAACTGTTTGTGCAGGACGGACGGCTGTGCCAGCGTCCTGTTCGGGAGCTGGATACCTGCCGGAGACAGCAGGTGCTCCATCGCAACATTCCGGTGAGCGGAGAAGTGAATCTGCCGGGAGTCCAGGGCCGAGTCGTAGATATGACGGTGACCATCCGGCCCACAGGAAGCGAGGTATACCGCTGGTTCCGCATCCATGTGGCCAAGGACGGCACCCACGACACCATTATCCGTTACCGGCCCAACGAGAGCACGTTGAAAATTGATCGTACCCGCAGTGGTTTGCCCCATGATATCGTGCATACTCGCAGCTTCCTGGTACGGCCCCAGGGAGGGGAACTGAAGCTGCGCATCATTCTGGACCGGTTTAGTGTAGAGGTTTTTGTCAATGACGGCGAGCAGGCGGCCAGCTCCGTGATCTACACCCCGCAGCAGGCCGATGCCATTACCTTTGAGGCGGGTGGCCAGGCTCTGATCGACGTAGAAAAGTACGACCTGATTGTTTAAAAAGGCGGTAGGAAGTATGAAGAAAAGCATTGATGTGGCTGCTCTGGGCGAGTTTTTGGTGGACTTTACCTGCAACGGAGCCAATGCCCAAGGCAATCCCTTCTATGAGGCCAACCCCGGCGGCGCCCCCTGCAATGTGTTGGCCATGCTGGCCAAGCTGGGTAAGCGGACGGCCTTTATCGGCAAGGTGGGAGAGGACCAATTTGGTCATCTTCTGCGCCAAGTGGGCCTGGAAGCGGGCATCTCCATGGATAGCTTGGTAATGGATGCCCACAGCCACACCACCTTGGCCTTTGTCAAAACCGCGGAAAACGGAGACCGGGACTTTTCCTTTTACCGGGATTCTGGGGCGGACACGCTCCTTACTCCGGACGAAGTGCCGGAGAATGTGATTGCCCAGGCCAAAATTTTTCATTTTGGATCCTTGTCTCTCACCGGTGAGCCGGTACGCAGCGCCACCCAAAAAGCGGTAGCTCTGGCCCAGGCGGCAGATTGTATCATTTCTTTTGATCCAAACCTGCGCCCACCTCTGTGGGATAGTTTAGAGCAGGCAAGAGAACAGATCCATTGGGGCCTTGCACAGTGTGATGTGGCTAAAATCTCCGATGACGAGCTTCTGTTCCTCACTGGAGAGACCGATTTTGATGCCGGAGCAGCCAAACTGAGGGAGCAGTTTCCCAATCTGCGCCTGATCAATGTGACTGCGGGGGCTCAGGGGAGCATCGCCTACTACCAGGGACTGCGGGTATTTCAGCCTGGGGTGACGCTGGGCGGTGTGATCGAGACCACCGGTGCGGGGGATACGTTCTGCGCCTGTGTTCTGAACTTTCTGCTGGAGCATGGTCTGGAACAGCTTTCTTCGGATGATCTGACTCAGATGCTGCGCTTTGCCAATGCGGCTGCCTATCTGGTCACTACACGCCGTGGGGCGATCCGCTCCATGCCGGAGCGGGAGCAGGTATTGGCGCTGCTGTGATTTGCCTGAGTTGATGTTCAAAGACGGAACAGCTGCGCATCTTTGCTTGGAAAATTCAACACAAAACAATTACAGGCATTCGTTCTCAGAAAAAACTAAGACGGATGCCTGCTTTTTGTTGATGCCTGCTGCATGGGCGGGATGATTGCAGCACCAGTGGTCAGGAATCGGAACGGGTTTCTGGCTGCATGCTCTGACCAAGCAAGTTTAAAAAGTATTTCAGAATGGGATTGTGATCTCCGGGAAGACAAACCGCGCCGAAGGAGAGGAGCGGCGCATCCTTCACGGGGATGTATCGCAGTTTGGACAGTCTGGCATGGGGCAGGTCGGCCATGACCGCGAAGGCGTAGCCGGTCTCCACCAGGGCGGACACCACCTCCTGGTCGTCGCAGAAGAGCACCTCGCCGGGAGCCCGGCCTCCCACTACCTGGCCCTGGAAAGCAAACAGATCCGGGGGATAGGCGGGAGGGCGGCAAGTCGCAATACGGCCTGCGGATTGAAGCTCCTCAATCGACACCTCTTTTTTGTCAGCGAGAGGGTGGCTCTGGCTGCACACGCAGACTACCGGGCACTGAACCAGAGGGTAATACTTCAGCTTTTTTGGTACAGACTTGCGGAAGGAAAACATCAAATTGACATTTCGCTCAGTAAGCAGATTTTCGATGGAGTCAAAGGGCAGCAGCCGCAGTACAGGCAGAGCCTGGGGCTGAAGCTGGCGCAGCTGCTCCAGGGCGGGGCAGAGGATGTGGAGTTCCGTGGTGTTCCGGCAGCCGATGGCGATGCGGCGGAACACCTCCTCCTTGGATTCCTTCATCCGGGCTTTGGACAACCCGCTCAGTTTTAAGATCTCACCGGCGTACTGCGTAAACAGAAACCCTTCCTGGGTCAGCCGCACGCTTTTACTGGTGCGGTGAAACAGTTTGACCTCCAGCTCATTTTCCAGGGTGTTGATCTGGTGGCTGACGGCAGGCTGGGTGATACGAAGCCGTTCTGCAGCCCGAGAGAAGTTCAAAACATTGGCTACTTCCATAAAACATTCCAGTTGTGTCGTATTCACTAAATCAGCCCCCTTAAAAATTTTCTTGTTGTTCAACAAACTTAATCTATAAAAATCTTTTATTGAATATAGCATATTTGAATTTCACACGCAAGCACATTTATGGTATAAACATTACGCAGCGAAACAGTTTCACTTCAAACAAATGAAATGAGGCAACATTATGGCAGAACTTGATCGGGAACAAATCCTGAGAGACAATCGCCGCATCTGCATTCAAATGGAGCAGTGGGCCAATGCTTCTCTGGCGCACAGAGAGCTGACCGCCATACAGGCTCAGATCCTGATGTACATCTTAAGCCGTTCGGAGCAGGGGACCTCTCTGACAGCCATCCACCAGGAGTTCGGAGGCTCCATGGCCGCCCTGTCCAGCATGGTAAAGCGGCTGAAGGAGAAGGGGTATGTGCGGGTAGAGCAGTGTGCCGGGGATGACCGGCGCAAGCTCCTGTTTGCCACGGAGAAGGCAAAGAAAACGGAAGAATTTCTTTGCCGCACCACCCGCCAGATTCGGCAGAGGCTGTACGCTTGTTTTTCCCAGGAGGAGTTAGCCACGTTGGATCGCCTGCAAAAAAAGATGCTGGGCAACCTGTCCCTACTGATTCAACAACCATAAGGAGGTATCAAAAGCTATGAGAACGGTACTGCGCCAGCTTGGCCAATACAAGCGAGATGCATTTTTCTGCATTGGATTGACCAGTCTGGAAGTGATCATGGAGATCCTTCTCCCCTTTATTACCGCGATCATCATTGACGAGGGTTTGGAAAAGGCCAATCTCTCCGTGGTATACCGCTACGGGGCATTGATGGTGGTCATGGCCTTTTTCAGTCTGATCTTCGGTGCAACCGCGGGCAAATTTGCCGCCAGCGCATCCGCTGGCTTTGCCGCTAACCTACGGGAATCCATCTATTCCAACATTCAGACCTTCTCCTTTTCCAACATTGATAAGTTCAGCGTGCCTGGACTGGTTACCCGTATGACCACCGATATCACCAACGTGCAAAATGCATTTATGATGATTATCCGCGTGGCGGTACGCTCCCCGCTGTCCTTTGTGTTCAGCTACATTATGTGTCTGATCATCAGCCCCAAGCTCAGCCTTACCTTCCTGCTGGCCGTTATTTTCTTGATCGTGGTCCTGGGAAGCATCATGGTGGCGACGATGAAGATCTTTAACCAGGTATTCCGTAAGTACGACGATCTGAATGCCAGTGTGCAGGAGAATATCTCCGCCATCCGGGTGGTAAAGGCTTTTGTCCGGGAGGACTATGAAAACGAGAAGTTTTCCAAGGCATCCTCCAACCTCTACCGCATGTTTGTCAAGGCTGAGGGTTTGTTGGCATTCAATAACCCCGCTATGATGACCGCCGTTTACTTCTGTATCATCATGATCTCCTGGTTGGGCTCTCACTTCATTGTGGGAGGCAGCATGAGCTCCGGCGATCTCACCAGCCTGTTCAGCTATGTCATGTCCCTTCTTATGAGCCTGATGATGCTCTCCATGGTGGTGGTTATGATCTCCATGTCCATGGCCAGTATTCGCCGTATCAGTGAGGTGCTGGAGGAGACCCCCGACCTGCACAACCCGGAAAAGCCTGTGATGGAAGTGGCTGACGGCTCTGTCGATTTTGACCATGTCAACTTCTCTTATAAGCACGGCAGCGGAAAGAGCGTGCTGTCCGACATTGATTTACACATCAAGGCCGGTGAGACCATCGGTGTCATCGGCGGTACCGGTGCCGGCAAGAGCAGCCTGGTAAACCTCATTTGCCGACTGTACGATGTGGATGATGGTGCGGTCAAAGTAGGCGGCCTGGATGTGCGACAGTACGACATGGAAGCCCTTCGTAATCAGGTGTCAGTAGTGCTGCAGAAAAACACCCTGTTCTCCGGTACCATTCTGGATAACCTGCGTTGGGGCAATCCCGATGCTACGGAAGAGGAATGCGTCGCCGCCTGTCAGGCAGCTTGTGCCGATGAGTTTATTGACCGCTTCCCCGACGGTTACCATACCCATATTGAGCGGGGCGGCGCCAATGTGTCCGGCGGTCAGAAGCAGCGGCTGTGTATTGCACGGGCTCTGCTGAAAAAGCCCAAGGTTCTCATCCTGGATGATTCCACTTCTGCGGTGGACACAGCCACCGATGCAAAGATCCGCGCGGCCTTTGCCCAGCGCATTCCGGGCACAACCAAGATCATCATTGCCCAGCGCATCTCCAGCGTGGAGCACGCCGACCGCATTCTGGTGCTGGACAACGGCCACATCGACGGCTTTGATACCCATGAGCGCCTGTTGGAGACCAATGCCATCTACCGGGAGATCTATGACTCTCAGGTCCAGGGCGGCGGCGACTTCGACCAGCCTGCGTGAAAGGAGGACACCCTGCTATGAATCCTAAAATGAACCGAGGCAACCCGACCCAGGTGCTCAACCGGGTGCTGCGGTATATGCTTCGCTACTATAAATTAGCGTTTCTGCTGGTGGTCCTGTGTATCCTGGTCTCTGCCGCCGCCAATGTAAGCGGCACCAGCTTTCCTCAGACATTGATCGATGACTATGTCGTTCCCATGCTCAACAGCGGTTCTACCGACTTCAGCGGGCTGTGGCAGGCAGTTGTCCGGCTGGGATGCCTGCTGGCGCTGGGTGTGGTAGCATCCTACGGCTATAACCGCATCATGGTCACCATCAGCCAGGGCACGATGCGGCACCTGCGTGATGACCTGTTCCACCGCATGGAGGCACTGCCCATTAAATATTTTGATACCCATTCCCATGGCGACATTATGTCGGTATATACCAATGATATTGATACGCTGCGCCAGCTTATGAGCCAGAGTATCCCTCAGGTAATTAACTCTGTCGTTACCATGCTGGCCACGCTGGTGGTCATGCTGCGCCTGAATCCGACGCTCACCATTATTTCTGTTCTGACCGCCGTGGTCATGATCACCGTGACTACCAACTTTTCCAAGCTGTCCGGCAAATACTATGTCCAGCAGCAGAAAAATCTGGGTATTGTGGACGGCTTTATCGAGGAGATGCTGGACGGTCAGAAGGTGGTCAAGGTGTTCTGCCACGAGCAGGCTGCCAAAGAAGATTTCCACGAGATCAACGAGGCTCTGCGGGAGAGTGCAGATAAGGCCAACCGCTATGCTAACCTCCTTATGCCGGTCAACGGCAATATTGGCTGGCTGAGCTATGCGTTGGTAGCAATCATAGGTGCGATTCTGGGTATCAACGGGATGGCCGGAGTTACCCTGGGCACAGTGATTGTCTTTGTGGGCCTGAACAAGAGCTTTACTCAGCCGATCACCCAGGTGAGCATGCAGATCAACTTTGTGGTCACTGCTGCCGCCGGTGCCTCCCGTGTCTTTGATCTTATGGATCAGGAACCGGAGAAGGACGAGGGCTATGTGGAGCTGGTCAACGCCAAAGAGGATGCCAATGGACAGCTCTCTGAGAGCACCCAGCGCACCAATGTCTGGGCTTGGAAGCATCCCCACAAGGCGGATGGCACCATCACCTATGCTCGCCTGGAGGGCGGCGTGGTCTTTGACGGAGTGGACTTCGGTTACGACGAAAACAAACTGGTCCTCCATGACATCAGTCTGTGGGCCAAACCGGGGCAGAAGATCGCGTTTGTCGGCGCCACCGGTGCAGGCAAGACGACCATTACCAACCTGATTAACCGCTTTTACGATATTGCCGACGGTAAGATCCGCTATGACGGCATCAACATCAACAAGATCAAAAAGCCGGATCTGCGCCGCTCGTTGGGCATCGTTCTTCAGGATACACACCTGTTTACCGGTACAGTACTGGAAAACATTCGTTACGGCAACCTGGATGCCACCGATGAGGAGTGTAAGACGGCGGCGAAGCTGGCCAACGCCGACGGATTTATCCGCCGTCTGCCGAATGGATATGACACCATGCTCACCGGAGATGGCGCCAACCTGTCCCAGGGCCAGCGGCAACTTATCGCCATTGCCCGTGCAGCCGTGGCTGACCCGCCGGTGCTTATTTTGGACGAGGCAACTTCTTCTATCGATACCCGTACCGAGAAGCTGGTGCAGGACGGTATGGATGCTCTGATGTGTGGGCGTACCACCTTTGTCATTGCCCACCGTTTGTCCACCGTGCGCAACGCCGACTGCATCATGGTCATGGACCAGGGGCGCATTATCGAGCGGGGCACCCATGATGAACTCATTGAAAAGAAGGGTACCTACTACCGTTTGTACACCGGAAACTTTGCGGAAGAGCCCGCTTGAGCAGAATAAAACCAAAACCCGTGGTTGTCCTGAACAGGTCCATTAAAAACGGACAATAGACAAAACACCCCCTAATGTAGGAAAATAAAAGTAACTACATTAGGGGGTATTATCATGGGCAAAAGAAGCTATACGCACACACAGATATT
>NZ_JBHEVB010000013.1:0-77054 GCF_041925195.1 Flintibacter porci | reverse complement strand
ACCATCATTATGGAGAATTTCCGAACTACTTCAATTAGCTGTCTATATTGGGGTGGCCGTTAGGCCGCACAGCGGCCGCTGAGCTCCGCAACCGTGGCCGCTGGCCACCGCCGTATGCACCAAAGCATTTACTTCATGGAACAACCGATATAATTCGCCCTCGTCGTCACAGTCAATCCGTGCATCGTGATTGCCGGAAATGTATTCCCGTATTTGTGTCACGGCGTTTTCCATGATTTGCTCCTGCTTTCTAAAATAGAAAAACAGAGAAATAAAAATTAAAACTCCCATGCAAATTGCAGACAGCAATACATACAGTGCTGCAAACTTCCATTGCAGACTGACGGCAGCCACGGAAATTGACGAGAAACCAACGACAATCAACAGGATACAGATGAAAAGCTGTTTAATTTTTCGGCTTGCCAGTATTCGCATAGCATACCTCATTCCGTCACATTCCATTTGTAACCAATACGCCGAACAGTGACGATTTTTTGTGGATTGCCGGGGTCATTCTCAATTTTAGTGCGTAATCTTCGGATATATACTGTCAGGGTGCTGTTGTCAATATAGTTTTCCTCACAATCCCAAAGCCTGCTCAAAATTTGCTCCGATGACAGGACAATGTTTGGGTTTTCCATAAACAGACACAGCAATTTATATTCACTGGCCGTCAAGTCGATCAGAACATCGTCTTTGTAAACTTCATGCTTTAGTAGTTGTATTCTTATCCCATTTGAGTTCAATTCTGTATCAGCCTGATTGAAGTTCTCACTTCGGCGAAGCAGAGCATTGACCCTTGACAGAAATACCGCCAATTTGAAAGGCTTTGTAATATAATCGTCGCCTCCTATGTCAAGGCCCATAATAATATCCGTTTCTTCATCTGCTGCGGTCAAAAAGATAATCGGCACCTTTGAAGTCTGACGGATTTTTTTACATAGATCATAGCCGGAACCATCTGGCAGAGATACATCCAATATAACTAAATCATATTTTCCATTCATCCACAGATTTTCCGCTTCTGAACTTGTCCGGGCAATATCAATCTCATATCCCTGTTTCTTAATTGCAAAGGATAGTCCATTGATTAAGCTCAAATCATCTTCGACAAAGAAAATTCGTTTCATGTATTATCACCACCCATAGATTTATTTTCTTTACATCGTTTATCCAACGGCTTTTCTGCATTTTTGGGGATCAGCCAAACACCGGCCATCTTTACAGCGCCGGGAATACGGCCACCGGCGCAATAGTAGTTTACCCGTCGAGGGGTCACGCCCCATTTTTCGCTTGCCTCTTTCAAAGTCATATAATCCATAGCGCACCTCCATCTGTTCTATTGTAGTTCTTTTGCTCGAACAATACAAGTTGATGAAGGAGAAATAAAATAGAACTTCACATCAAATTACATTACATTCTCATATTCCAACCCGAAATGTACAATGATATAGGGTGATATGAGAATGAACCAAGACGAAAGAAGGTTTGACTTTCATGGGCTCGGGCTCGCTTTGAAACAAGCCAGAGAGGAAAAGGGCTGGACGCAAGCCTATGTGGCAGAGTTGGTCGGCAAGACTGACCGCACCATTATGAACATTGAGAACAAAGGCCAGCACCCCAGCTTCAATCTGTTTTTCAAACTCGTCACTCTGTTCGACATTTCCGTAGATCAGTTTTTCTATACAGAAGGTCAGCGTGGAGAGAACAGTTGCAGAAAGCACATTGATGTGCTTTTAAGCTCGATGAATGAGAAAGAGCTTGTTGTTATGGAGGCCACAGCCGAAGGGCTCAAAAAAGCCAGAGAAACGGAGGTTCAGGAGTAAGAGCCTCCGTTTTTTCATGCCATTTTGAGGGCTGTCGCTAAGTGGCAAGCAATGCCTCCGTGGCCACAAAGGCCCGGACGCTGCTTGTTGGGGCTCGCCCCAAACCCGTTGCTTCGGGCCAACATGGCCCGAAGCGTTCGCGTCGCTTTGCTCCTTGTTTTCATAACCTCAACGCTCCTTTTCCTGCTTTCTGCCCGGCTCGGTGTAGCCCAGCAGAGTATCAATATTTGCCTTGATGGTGACGATCTCCTGCATATCCCGGCGCGCTTTCTGATACTCTCCATAAAGGCGCTTTTTCTTTGCCGTGAGCTTACGGCCTTCCTCCTTCAGCGCATCCATTTTCGGGAGCTTCGCCCCGCCCAGCAGACGGCGCATTTCCGCCTGTGCCGCCCGGTACAGTTCAATATCGGCCTCATGCTCCGCAAGGAATTTCCGGCTGTACTTCGCAGCCTTGTACTGCTCAAAGACCGGGCGTGTTTTGGCATACTGGACCGTTGCGGCCTTTAGCCCGGCATTAGTTTTCATGGCCTGCTCCGTCTGCTTGATCTGCTCGGAAAGCGCATGAAAATGGTCGGTTGCCTCGGTGGCTTTCTGTGCCAACTGCTCATAATCAGTCAGGCCGTTGTCCTGTATATAGGCAAGGGCGGCGGCCATCTGCTTGATGTTGAACACCTTCGCCCACCGCTCGTAGACCGGCCCCTTACCGGCAGCCAGCTTTGCTTGAATATCCACCGCCAGACTGATTTTTCGCTCCGGGCGTCCGGGGCGTTTTTCTTTGCCCTCAATGGCGGCAAGAACATCTTTCAGATCGTAGCCGTCCCCCAGCGTAGAGGCCCGCAGACGGGTAAAGCGTTCCTGTCTCTGGCCGGTCAGCCGGAAGCTGATACCACCGCCCCGAACCTTCTTGACTTCATATCCGGCCCGCTTCATCAGGCCGAGAAATTCGTCCAGATCGACAGGGCGCTCCGCCAGCGCAGTATCAATGGCAAGGCGCAGCCGGTCCTGATACGAAAGCGGCCCTTTCCGTTCTTTCTGCCACTCCCCATAGTTCCGGTATTTTCCCTTGCTCCGGGGCTTCGGGTTCTCTACAATAGACAGTCCGTTTTCAAGGCACAGTCTGTCGGAGAGCCGCCGGAGGGCGAAGCTGGAGCCCCAGAAGTTTCGGAATTTCCGGGTACAGTCAAGGGTGGTAGAGTTGTAATAGATGTGACAATGGATGTGCTTCTTGTCGGTATGCGTGGTAACGATAAAAGCGTGCCGTCCCTTCGTCCAGCGCATAGCCAGCTCATAGCCGATACGGTTTGCCTCCTTCGGGGTGATCTCCCCCGGGTAGAAGGATTGTCGTATCTGATAGCACAGCACATCATTGGCCTTTTTCTGTTCCCGGCCTGTCATGGCGGCATAGCTGGCTTTCGCTAAAAGAAACTCGTCCGCCACGGTGGCAGGGTCGCACTCATAAGCGGAGATAAACTTTCCGCTTTCTGTTTTCTCCGGGTTTTTGCCATAGTCCAGACAATCCCGGATGGCCTCGGCAATCGTTTCGCCTTCGCCCGCATGGCGCTGCAACAAAGTTGTGGTAGCCAGAAATCATCCCTCCCTTCTATGAAAAAAGGGCGGCCCATCCAGACCGCCCCGACTTCGGGCCAACATGGCCCGAGGCTGTTTAACTTGCCAGAAACCGATACAGAGCGGATTTGCCTCCGTCCAGCGCCCAAAGCAGAGAACCAGCCGCCGCTTGCAGCCCATACGGCGAAAGGAGGAAGGCGAGGAACAGAAATACAATCCCGCCGATGGGGGTCGGCGTGAAAAAGAGGGCGATACCCAGCACCGCCAGGATCACGGAGGCAATCGTCAGCAGGAAGGCGCAAATATCAAACAGAAACACCAGCAGAGCCGCCAGAAGGGATAGCGCCAGAGCGAAGGGCGCGACTAATATTTTCAGCAGTATCTTCATCATCAAAACCTCCTTTATTCTTTCTATCTCTATTTTATCATGCCTGCCCGGGGACATAAATGTTGCGAAAGATTAGAGAATCCTGTCCTAAATCTATTTTCAAATAAAAACGGATGGTCTAATGAAACCATCCGTTTTTAAACATATTCTATTTGTCTGGCTTGATAGTTTGCTTAACCAGTTCGGCTTTTTGTTTCTCAATGAGATTTGAGTAGACTGCATAAGCAACATTTTGAAAATAATCGATATACAAACTCTGGTCACTTGCAGGCAAGGGGGCCAAACGTTCTATACCGTCATCTTCAAGCTGGTATGTTTTTACAATATTGATTTTCAAGTCGGTTTGCTTAAAATTCACATCGATTACTATTGTTATCGGGAGTGTCTTGTGCGAGAACTTGTAACTCATACTTGAAAAAATAAAACCTTGAGCCATACATTCCTTTACAAAATCATTATTTCTTAACCCGTCACCTTTTAAAATCGCACTACTAATTCCCGAAAGGCGTCCGGTGGGTTCAGAAGCATCAATTTCGCCTGATGTAGTCTCGTCATTTTCATCATCAATGCTTTTTTCATCTTTGTTTACAGTAACATTAATAATGTCTGTTAGTTTCCATTCTTTGTGAGTGTACGCGCCAAAATCATCAAAGAAATCTACCTTGTGTGCCTTTAAAAGACTTGCTAAAGTTATTCTTTTAAGACCAAATACAGCCTGTTCACTATCTTCTTGAATCATTTCATCCAGAAGTGTGACAAACTGTTTTGATTCCGACATTCCTTCGTGCCGTATGCTAACTTTAAACTTCTGCGAATCATCTTCTAACGGGGAAATCGTAACATCTAAAGTCACTGTTCGCGTTTCAGCAATTTTAATACGGCCTCTTTGGGGTTTTTTATATATGTACTGCAATGTTACGCTGGTTTGATTTCTTGCAATGTTTTTTAATGTATACTTAGTATTCGAACTACGACCTTTATTGACAAATTCATCTGCTATACTCGTCAGAAAATCTTCTTTGGACTGTTCGCTTTTAGGAGAGATTATGACAACAGTAGACTTCAAGTTGTTTTGCTCAAAATTCATAACCTCTTGCATCTGAGTCATAGTTGCAGAGCCAAAAAAATGATGGTGTATCAAGTCAGAAAGAGCCTCTGAATTAGTACATACGGGAAGGATACCTTTTTGCCGTAAAACATATTTGACACTTTGAGCGTTAATTAGTTTATCGTCTATTAATTTTTTAAGGTCATCCCCCTTAACAAAGGATTGAACTGCCATTATTCTCGCCTCCCTTATGACTCATAATAGATTCTTGATAAACGACGATTGTCCATCAGATAATATTTAAAAGTATCTTTTTCTGCGAACATTTTTGAAAAAGATTCTTTAATGTGATCTATGTCTTTTTCTGTTTCAGGATAAAAATAGAAATGAACTTCTTGATAACGATCACTTCTCGATTCTAATTGTAATTCATTAATCATATCCTGCAAATACTTTAAAGAATCATCTGTAACATGCTCAAAACAAAACAGGGCCTTTATATCAACCTTTGTTGTAACGCCTTGGTTGGTTGCACTTTTAATATAGGATGCCAAGATGTAGTCGGAAAATAAATATGTTGGCGTGACTACAGGTGAACGATCCCAGGTAGAACCACCAATGGATGGATATATAATGCCAAAGCTATTTTCAATACTGTTTTGCTTAATTTTCGCAATTTCAGCATTAAAAGAATACCATTTTTCAAGCCTACTATTATCTGCAAGATAAATCATTAGAGGATGGCGACGTCTTGGAACCTTAATTTGGGAAATGCTTTTTAACGCACGTTCCATCTCGTATATGTTATCACTTGAATTATATAATAAAATCCCACCGATTAAAGTATATTCTTCTAAATATGTAGTTAAGGCAGGAGATGTTGAAGCACACTCAATAGTATTACACAATTCCTCAACCCATAATGACAAATTGCTCGGAATAAAGTTAGACCATTCGCGATGTTTGCATTCTATAATAAAGGCCTCTTGGCGTTTAGTGAAAGGATTATAATACCCTGCTAATATATCTACACCATGCGTTTTTTTGTCAGAAGATTTTGCGTTTTTATGTGCAGCTCTTATGCAGTCAATTTGAACATCTTGAGCTAAAATCTTCCATTCCAAATGCTCAAAAATAGAATTTCCATAGTGCTCTAATTTTTTCCCAATTCTTTGACTAAGTTCGCCCATCAATGTTCACCTCCATTCAGCAAAATTTGATGGAGAAACAATATTTCTTCATCGTCCATCGAGGAACGAGACTTATAAACGGTAACTCGCCCCTTTGCAGTAATTCGGAGTTTAATTGAGCTATTATCACAGTAAAGAATAATAGTCATGCTTGAAATTTTATCATTATATTTCTGTAGGATAGAAAAAGCATCTCCATACGATGAGAGATCCACAGTAAAGTTGCCAACAATATCCTCCGTAAAGAGAAAATCTTGAAAGCACACTTTAGAGACTTTTAACTTATAACCTTTCAATTTTTCTAATAGAGTGTCAATCGTAACTTCGATACTATTAATGGAAATAGGCGCTAACAAATTCGATAGCTCAAATACTAATTTGTTTGCCGAAGTTTTGTTTCCCCAAATTTCCAAAAAACCATCCGTAATGCTGAAAGAAATAACATTTGCTTTAGGAACAATACGATATTCAAAAACTCTCTGCTCAGGGTTATAATAAGATTCTTGAGCATTTTGGACAATGACATATTCGCCCAGTAGTTCATTGGCGCTAATCATTTCCAAATTAAAATAGGTATTTTCATCTTCTGGATAACCTTTCAAGCGTGAATATACTGATTCTACATTGATTTCTGCTGGTGAACGCAATTCATATATAAAAATACTGCTGGAAGCCATCGAGTTACCTCCTTTAAAAATGTTGTCAGAATCTACAATTAATACAATTATACGACTATATAGAAAAGTTATCAATGTCATGGCAGGCAAAAGTTATCATCAAAATAAAAAAGGAAGGGCGACAGGAAAACCTGCCGCCCTCGTCTTATTTTGCCACCAGCTCGGAGAGCTCCCGCAGCACCTTTGACACCTCGCCCCACAGCTTTTCATAGTCTCGCTTCAATCCGTCGATTTCTTCCGGGTACACGCCGTAGGTATGCGCGTGTACGGCGACCTGATTGAGATTGTTGGAACAGCGCCTTTGCAGAGAGATCAATTCTTTTATGGGCGCAAGGTCAACGTGCAGGATATACCCATTCAGAGCCATCTTCCGCACATAAGCCCCGGCATTGGAAATGCCCGCTTCGGCCATCCGTTCGTGGATGGCCGCCAGCTCGTCCGGCGTCACCATGACGTGCAAATGGACATTCCGCTTGCGGTTCTCCATCAGCGTTCCAGCTCCCGGCCCTTTCTGCGCTCTTTTGGCTCCTTCACTTTGTCCAGCGGCTTTGCGTCCAGCTCCGGGGGCGCAGGCTGGATGGGCGTGTTATTGGGTACGCCGTCGATCATGTTGCAGTTCTGCTCCGTGGAAAGCTCGGCGGTTTTCAAACAGTTGTCTTTTTCGTGCATGGCAATCCTCCTTCTGTTCTGGCTTCGGGCCAACATGGCTCGAAGTGTGGTATGTTACGAAATGAGGGAGTAAACCGGGGCGGGATGGGTTGCAGTATTCCCGCCCCGGAAACGCCCTCAAAAAAGCCCGGAATATCAAGCCTTTCGGGGCGGCAAATCGTAACCGCCGCCCGGCCTTTTCTCCCGCATTTTCCTCATACGTTCCCGGCTTTTCCGGCGGTTTCCTTCGGCCTTGCAGGCGTCGGAACAGTAGGCTTGACGGCCTTCGGGTAAAAATGCCCGCCCGCAGACCGCACAGGCCCGAAGCTCCGGGGAGCCGCCTTCCACGGTCAGCGCCGCAAGAAGCTCCGGGTCGAGGGGCAAGACGGCCTCCCGGAAATACCGGCAGTAAAGCAGTTTAGCCTTGTTCCTCATTCACAATGTTGCGTCTTGCCGCTCAGTCGTGGGTAGATGGTTTCCCCAACTTGCGACGTCTCCGGTGCGCTATTGTCCCCCTTGTAGTTTCCCTCCGGGGTAAACCGGCTGACGCTATGTTCCTCGGGAACGCTGTCATTCAAGAACAGCGGAAGATACAAAAGCGGGCAGATGGGGGAAAAGCCCGCCTCATAGGCAAGGCGGCAGTAGTGGGCCGCCAGCTCCATATCAATATCCGGCTCACCGCTCCATGCGGCGGTCAGATAGGCCAAAGGTCGTTTCATTGGTTCAACCTCCATTTCTTTCTGATTTGCGGAAAGCAAGGTTTCGCCCAACCCCTCCGCCCCTTCCCCCGGGAAGGGGGACGGCTCTGGAGAATTTATATCCCCGTCGCTTGTCCGGGAAAAAGCATAACCAGGAGAAATCCGTCAAGGGTGCCTCTGGCACCGCCTGCGGCGGCGTTGCCCTTGACTGATTTTCCCGGCTATGCTACGGAATAACTGGCGACGGGGAATAATTTATATCTCCAGAGCTTCGGGGCGCGGGGCAGCGCCCCGCAATCCTCGGGCCATCTTGACCCGAAGTTTCGGCTTACTTTTCCGGCTCGGTTTTCTTCTCCGGCTTTTCGTGTTCCTTCTGCTGGCCCTTCCAGTCGTCCAGCAGCTTGATGATCTGGTCCTTCATTTCCCTCGGCGTGGTTTCCTTGCCGAAGTATTTGCTCAGTTCCGCACCCGTCAAAATCACTTTGTCTACCTCCTTTTTGTCCTCCATCATAATGCCGTCGATCACATCCCCGTTGAGCAGCTTCTTTTCGTCCAACTCCCTCATACGCTTTGCCTGCGCCTGCGAAGGCGAGGACTGCTGGCTGTCGATGGCGACGGCGATATAGTTCTGGTTCTTCTTGCCGATGTAGGAAAGCTCCACCGCCGTAGTGAAGCCCAGCTTTTTCTCGTCCATCAGCTTCATCAGGTCGGGGACCAGCTCATTCAGCCGGATATACCGCTGTACCTGCTTGACGGCCATCTTGTTCCGCTCGGCCACGATCTCGTTGGAGCGTTTGCCTGCGTCCTTCGGGTCAATCTGGCCCGAAGTGCGGGAGCCCTGGTGCTTGATGGCCTCAAGCTGCATTTTCAGAGCTTTGGCCCGCTCGCTGGGGAGGATTTCTTCGCGCTGGTTCAGATTGTCCTCCACCATCTGCGTGATGGCTTCATCGTCCGTCAGGTTGCGGACGATACAGGGCATATCCGCATATCCGGCAAGCTCGCTGGCCTTCTGGCGGCGGTGGCCGGACACGATCTCATAGCCGCCATCCTCACGGGGACGGACGATAGCGGGCTGGGTAACGCCCTTGTCCTTGACGCTGGACACCATAGCCCGCATTTCTTCATCGTCCCGTACCTCAAAGGGATGGTTTTTGAAGGCGTGGAGCTCGTTCAGCTTGATATATACGATCTGTTCCTCGCCACGGCGGGGAGCCTCCTTCGGCCCCTCGGGTTCTTTCGGAGCGGGAGCGGCCTGCACCGTGGGAGCCGTTTTTTTCTCCGGTTTCTCTTTGGGGGCTTTTTCCGGCTTTTTCTGTGCGGCGGCCTTGGGCTTCGGAGCGGCGGTCTTGTCCTTATCCTCTTTCGGAGGACGGCCCCGGCGCTTCGGCTGCTCGGGCTCTTTGGGCTTTTCCTGTTTTCCTTCGGACTTTTTCGGAGCTTCCGGCTGCTTTTCCGGTTTCTCCGTTTTTGCCGGGGCAGGCTTTTCCCCGCCGGAAGCTGCCGCCCGTTCCTCGGCTTTCTTTCCTTTCATAATTTCAGCAAAGTCATAGACGGACACCTGCGGGCTCTTTGCTTGCTGTTCCGTCTTTTTTTCGGCCTCCGGGGGAGTAGGCGTTTTCTCCGGCTCGGGCGGAGTTTCCTTGCCCGGCCCGGTATCCGTTACCGGCTGCTCCGGCATTTTCGTGTTTTTATCATCTGCCATAAGCATTTACCTCCTGTTTTTGGGTAAAAAAAGGGGCTCAACTTTTCAGTCAAGCCCCCGTGGGAAGTTCCTCCTTTCTCCGCCAAGATACAAAAATACCGCCCGTAGTCTCGTTTGGGCGGTACTTTGTGTAAGATTGGCAGTCCATTATTAAGTTTTTTATTATGTTCCCTTTGTACACCGTTGCAAATCCCTCCAAATAAAAAAGCGTGTAGCCAAGCTGGATTTATGCCATAGGCTACACGCTTTGAATTATCATGTTATTTCAGATAGTCCCCTACTGGAGCGTTGTTGTATTGTTTGATGATGCGAAGGAGAATAGAGCCATCCGGCTGTAAAACTTCAGAGAGGATCTGATACTGGACATGATTTCTCTCCAGCTGTTTTTTGTAATTCATCACTTCATTTTGTACTGCCTGTGCAGCATATTCATGCTCGACATTATCTTTTTGAAAGAAATGAAGCGTTTGACAGATACATGCTGCTCGGATTCGTTTCATAAACAGGCCTCCTGTCTCAGAATAAAAAGAAAACGTGCAGCAATCAACCGGATTTACGCCGATCTAGCTACACGTTGTAACTGTATTATATCGAAGGTTTGATAGAAATTCAAAGGTGGTTTTGAACAAAAAATCAAAAAAAGCAGCAGATCAGTCGGGACCACCTTGTCAAATCAGGGGGCAAAGATTTATTGGAAGTTCTTCTCGGCCTCTGTACGGAAACGGCCGCGGCGGTATTCCGGGCACTGGTAGCGTCGTTTTCCCTGGCTGGCTCGACCATATTCGATGGCTTGGACGGGGCAGCCATTGATACAGGCCATGCAGTGCGTACACTCCTTGCCCCACGCCGGATGCCCGTTTACCATAGAGATGGAACCAAGGGGGCAGCTGCGTTCACATTTGCCGCAGGAGGTACAGGCATCTGATACAGAAAACGGAGAAGATTTGACAAAAAAGCGATAGAACAGCGTGTTGACAATTCCGGACTTCAGATGATCCAGCACACCAGCCTTCCGAGGAGGAAAGTCCTCGCCGTCCCGGATAGCGAGGATGGCCTTGCCCAGGGCGAACCGGGAGGCGTCTATCAACTTCTTGGACAGCTCCGGATCGGGGATGGAGAACATGGCAGTATAGTTTTCCGGCATGACCACGGAGAGGGTTCCCCGGTAGCGCAGACCGATCTGCTGGCAGAGCGCCTGGTTGTATGGTGCCGCATTTCCATTGTCCCCGGCACAGGTCATGACAAAGTAGGCATCCCGGTTGCCGGAAAAATGACCGGAGCGAAGGATGGCCTCAAAAACTCTCGGGAGACGCCAGCTGTAAGTGGGGGCGACAAAAATCCAGGGTTTTGTGGAGGTCAGCTCCAGTGCGATACCATCTCGGATAAAGTGAAAGGTGTCCAGTAGCTCATCTTCCAGCTTATCTGCCAGCATTTTGGCGCAGTAGCGGCTGTTACCAGTGCCGCTGAAATAGACGATCATAGTGTATTCACCTCAAAACGTGTTGTCTGCGATTTGTCCACAGTATAACAGATTTTCCGGCGGCTGGGAATAGAAAACAGGGAGAGGGACTTCTTTCTATCAAAAGGACGGAAAAAGGACGGCCTGAGACGTGTCTCAGGCCGTCCTGATTTACTTGGCAGGGAAGAATTACTTCTTCTGCACGTACTTTAAGCAGTCCAGGGTCACGGCGACCAGAATGATGATGCCGGAGAAAACGAACTGCAGGTTGGTGTCGATACCCAGAATGGTCAGGGAGTAGGTCAGAGCGGTGAAGATGAACACGCCCACGACCACGCCGGAGATCTTACCGATACCGCCGGTGAAGGAGATACCACCGACCACGCAGGCGGCGATGGCGTCCATTTCCCAGCCCTGGCCGTAAGCGGCGGAGCCAGAACCCACCATGCGGATACACTCCAGCCAAGAGCCGAAGCCATACAGGATACCAGCCATTACGAAGGCACCCACGGTGACCAGGAACACGGAGATACCGGATACGGAAGCGGCCTCAGGGTTGCCGCCTACGGCGTACAGGTTCTTACCGAAGGTGGTCTTATTCCAGATGAACCACACAATGATAATGGCAGCCACGGCCCACAGAATGATGGTGGGGAACTTGCCGATGCGGGGGATGATCATGCTGGGGATGCTGGGATCAATGGCACCGAAGGAGACACCCTTGGTAGAGTAGGTGACCAGACCGAAGATGACCAGCATGTTGGCCATGGTGGAGATGAAGGGGTGCATCTTGAACTTTGCGGTGAAGAAGCCGGCGATGGTGGTAAAGATGGTGCACAGCACGATACAAACCACCAGAGCCAGAAGGATGCGGGCCACCACAGGCAGGCCGGTAAAGTCAAAGATATGACCAAACACAGAGCCGGTGTTGATGCCCTGGTGCATGATGATGGTGGCGGCCGTCATGCCCATACCAACCATACGGCCGATGGACAGGTCGGTGCCGGCCAGCAGGATCAGGCCGGCCACGCCGAGAGCCAGGAACATTCTGGGAGAGGCCTGCTGAAGGATGTTCAGCACGTTGTTCATCGTCAGCAGCTGAGTGTTCTTGACGATGGGGGTGATGATACAAAGGGCGATGAAGATAACAATGATGGCAAGATACAGGCCGTTTTTCAGGAAGAAGTCCCGCTTATTGAAAGTGTACTTATAGTTCTCCCATTTCTGGGCCATAGTCTCGCCGAAGGTGAACTTGGACATGCGGAGCATGTCGATCAGGTGATATTTGTAATCAAACGCAGCGTGCTGCCGATCTTTGACCTGCTGGAGGTCCTTGGCCAGGGTCATCTTGGCGTCGAAGAGACGGTTTTTGTGAACGTACTTCTCGTCCTTGATTTCGTGCTGGTCAGTGAGCTTGGACAGGGTGGCCTGATGCTCCTTGTTGAGCTCAGCCACAGCGGCCTGGTACTTCTCCTGAGCGGCGACTTTTTCATTGCGGCAGCTGGCCAGCAGGGGCTGGTAGTACTCTGCGTCGTAATGGGCCTTCAGGTAGTTCTCCGCGTCAGCGATCAGCTTGGAGATCTCAGCCTTGTTCTGGTTCTCTACCGCCTTGGCTGCTTCCAGCTCTTTCTTAAGCTGAGCAGCGCGGGCTTCCTTCTCCTGAGCAGTATAGATGCGGTCCCGCTTCAGGTTATCCAGTGTGCTCTGAATGTCAATGACTCTGTCGGTGCCGTCCACCCGCAGAGCATCAATTTTCGCTTGGATGCCGCCGACGTATTCGTCGATGGGCTGGCGCAGCTTCAGTTCCTGCTCCGCCGTAAGAATCTTGTTTTCTGTTGCCATATGCAATATCTCCCGTTATAGGTATTTTGCACTGAGCCGCAAAAGCTCTTCCTGATTGGTCTCCTTGGTGTTTACAATGCCGGAGAGATGTCCGTTGGACATAACGCCGATGCGGTTGGTGATACCCAGGATCTCGGGCATCTCCGAGGAGACTACGATGATGGTCTTGCCCTGTTTAGCCATTTTGATGATCAAGTCATAGATCTCATACTTGGCACCTACGTCAATGCCGCGGGTGGGCTCATCCATCATAAAGACCTGGGGTTCCCGTTCCAGCCACTTACCAAAGATGACCTTCTGCTGGTTGCCGCCGGAGAGGCTGGAGATCATATCGTCCGGTCCCATACACTTGGTGTGCATGATCTTGATCTCCTTGTTGGTGGCTTTGACCATCTTGGGATTGGACAGGGCCAGACCGGCCTTGTATTGATTCAGGTTTGCAATGGTGGTATTGAAGGTGAGGTCGCACTTAAGGAACAGACCGTTGGCCTTACGTTCCTCGGTGATCATAGCGAACCCGTGTTCAATGGCCTCCTTTGCGTTGCTGAAGTTCATCAGACGGTTTTTAAAGTAAACGCGGCCCGCTGCACGGGTACGCACGCCGAAGATGGTCTCCAGCAGCTCGGTACGGCCGGCGCCTACCAGGCCATACAGGCCAAAAATTTCGCCTTCCTTTACATCGAAGGTCACGTCCTGCAAATGAGGGGCATACTTGGTGGAGAGGTGCTGGACGGATAAAATCGTATCGCCCGGCGTGTTGTCCACCGGAGGGAAGCGGCTCTCCAGGGAGCGGCCCACCATGGCGGAGATCAGCTCATTCATGTTGGTGTCCTTGGAGTTCTTGGTCATGACCAGATTGCCGTCCCGCAAAACAGAGATCTCATCGCAGATTTCAAAGATCTCATCCATCTTGTGGGAGATGTAGATCAGGGAGATACCCTGAGACTTCAGCATCCGCATCATTTCAAACAGCTTATCGACCTCCTGAACCGTCAGGGAGGAGGTGGGCTCGTCCAAAACGATGACCTGGGAGTTGTAGGAGATTGCCTTGGCAATCTCACACATCTGCCGCTGAGAAACGGACATGTTCCGCATGGGCTGGGTGAGGTTCACCGTCATGCCAAGCTTACGGAACAGCTCGGAAGCTTTCTTCTTCATTCCGCCCTCATCCACTACGCCCAGCGAATTGGTGGGGTAGCGGCCCAGAAACAGGTTGTCGATGACATTCCGTTCCAGGCACTGGTTCAGCTCCTGGTGAACCATGGCGATTCCATTTTCCAAGGCGTCCTTGGGGCCGGAAAAACTGATTTCCTTGCCGTTTAAGTAAATTTTTCCCTCGTCCTTCTGATAGGTGCCGAACAGGCATTTCATCATCGTCGATTTACCGGCGCCGTTTTCACCCATCAATCCCATTACGGTTCCCCGTTTGATGTCCAGATTGATGTGGTCGAGCACCCGGTTACGACCGAAAGACTTGCTCATACCTCGTATTGACAGGACAATATCGTCTTTCGCATCTGCCATTCTCGTTACTCCTGTTTAAACATATTAGCAGTTTCAGCGAAAAATCTGATTCTGCCGAATGGTTCGTTTCAAAGTCGCTATTAGGGAGAAGGGTTCCCGCCGGACGGAGAGTGCTTTCTCCCGAACGGAGAATTCCTTCTCCCTAATAGCTAATGGTTACATGTTCTTAATAAAGATGGACAAATCGTCCATGCCGCTGAATTACTGGTTCAGCAGAGCGGTGTAGGAAGCAGCGTTGTCGGTCTTCACCATGTTGATGGCGAAAGCGTCATAAGCGCTGGGGTTGGACAGACGGTTGGTGATGTTGGACTCGGTCTGGCCGTCGCCGTCCACGTACTCGACCTTCAGGTTCAGCAGGTCGTCATAATTCTGCAGCAGAGGCTTGTAGGTGGAGCCCAGGAAGTTATCGGCGGCGTTGTAGGTGTTCAGCCACACGGACTTCTCGGGGTGCTTAGTAGCATCCAGCTGGTTGGAAACGGGAGCGTAGGTCACGGTGGAATCCAGGAAGTCCTTGTAGTTCTCAGCGGTGACAGCCACGTTCAGAGCGTAGTAGGAGCGCTCCTCAGCCACGTACTTGTACACGTCGGAGCTGAGCACGTTGCCCGCGTCATCCTCGGTGCCGATACCGGTGTCGATGTCCACGCCGTCCAGAGCGTTGCGCAGAACGCGCAGAGTCAGGTAAGCCTGAACGTCAGCGTGCTGGCTGATGGTGCCGCCGTAACCTTCCGCGATAGCGGCAACGGCGTCGGAGTTAGCGTCATAACCGAAGGTGGGAACCTTGTTCTCCTTGGACCAGGCGTTGAACATGGACATGCCCATGCCGTCGTTGTTGGAGGCGATGATGTCGATCTGGTCGCCGAAGGAAGCGGACCAGGTGCCGATGGCGTTGCCAGCGGTAGCGGCGTCCCAAGTGGCGCCGGCGGAGTTCTTCATCTCCTGAGAGGCCAGCTCGCGAACCTTGTAGGTCTTGCCGTCTACCTCGATGGAGCCGTCCTTAACAGCAGTGGCGGTGCCGTCCACGTTGGTGCCCACGGGGGAGCTGTCAGTGGCGCCGTCCTTCTCCACGGCAGTGCCCAGAGCGTTACGCACGCCGCGGGTACGAGCGATGGAGTCGTTGTGGCCGATGTCGCCGATGGCCAGCACGTAGCCGATCACGCCGTCGCCGTTGCGGTCGATCTCAACGCCGTCCTTGATGGCCTTCTCGATGTACTCCTTGATCATCTGACCCTGGAGCTCAGCGCCCTGGTTGGCGTCGAAGCCCACGTAGTAGGTCTTGTCGTTGAACTGCAGAGCGTTCATGTCCAGCTCGCCGGTGGAGCTATTGGAGGGCTGGCGGTTGTACCAGACAACGGGCTTGTCCTTGTTGGCTACGGTGGTGCTGTCGCCGCCGCTGCCGGAGCCGGAACCAGAGGCGGAGCTGCCGCCGCTGCTGCCGCAGGCAGCCAGGCCAAGAACCATAGTAGCAGCCAGGGTCAGTGCAAGAGCTTTCTTCATAATGATTCTCCTTTTCTGTGTAAATTGTACAGAGTCTTTCCTGTTGACTCCATCTCACATGTTTAATTTTATTAAAAGACAACCGGAAAAACAAGTATAAATTTCACCGAAAGAAGGGTAAAAAATTATGCCAATACAACAATGTGCCAAAATATAATGAAAAGAAATTGTGCATTTTACTCAATAGTTCGCTGCTCAAAAGCGAACAGCGCTTTTTGGCTGTCCATGGTAAACAGGTTGCGTCGATCCACGATTTTGGTAGAAGTGTCCACCGTGCGCTCCAGAGAGGAGCCTTGGCCGGAGAGCAGTTTATAAGCACTTTCCACCCCTAAATAGCCCATAGCGTAGGGATTTTGAACAATCAGAGCATCAACGCTGCCCTCCTGAAGCCCGTCCACTGTGGCGACGTTGGAGTCAAAGCCCACCAGAAATACGTCCTCGGAGAGACCAAGAGACTCCACCGCATTGGCAGCACCCACGCTGGTGGGTTCGTTGAAAGCCAGCAGGACGTTGATCTGCGGATATTTTTCCAAAAGTGCGGTGGTGTCGGATTGGGCGTGGCTGGCCTCAGCCAGAGTGTTGATGATGCCGACGATCTCTGCCCGGCCGCTCTGGGTGAAGGTATCCACTGCGCCCTGTTCCCGTTCCTGGCCGTTGGCGCTGCTGATATCATAGTTGATGATGCCAACCTTGAGGGGACCGCTGATCCGGTCCAGGGCCGATTGGGCAGCCATCTGTCCGGCGGCGTAGTTGTCCGTACCAATGTAAGTGCTCACCGCGCTGGAAGCTACGTTGCTGTCGATGGCTACGATCTGGACCCCTGCCTGGGCGGCAGCGTCAATGGCAGCGGCGTTGTTCTCGTAGTCAATGGCAGAGAAGACCAGGGCTTCCGCGCCCGCTTCCACTGCATTGGCCACCATTTGGTTTTGGGTTTCGTAGTCCTCCTCGGCCTTGGGACCGGTGATGATGAGTTCCACGTTATATTCTGTGGCGGCGGCCTCCGCTCCGGCAAAGACGGACAGCCAGAACTCAGTCTGGGTGGACTTGGCGACAATAGCCACCGTGTGCTGGGAGGAGGGAGCGATGCTTGCGGTGCAGCCGCACAGCAGGGAAAGAGTCAGCGCCGTACTCAGAACGGCCCATTTATTTCGCTTCATAGTTTCCCTCCTGTATCTTGGGCATGCGGATCTCTACACAGGTACCCACATCCAGCTCACTGGTGATATGCAGACCGTATTGTTTGCCAAAGTAGATTTTCAGACGGTCGTTGACATTCTTGATTCCAATGCCGGTGCGGTCCTTGGGGCCGTGCCGGAGAATGGAGTCGATCTGCTCGGGACTCATGCCCACACCGTTATCCTGAACGGAGAACACGATGTCCTCTCCATCCTGCCGCACCTGTACGAGGATGACTCCTTCGTCCACCAGCAGATCCAGACCGTGGTTAATGGCATTTTCAATAATGGGCTGGAGGGTGATCTTATTGCAGTAGTAATCCAGACAATCCGGGTCCACGTCAAACTGATAGGTGAACTGGTTTTTATAGCGGTATTTTTGAATTTGCAGGTAGCTCTCGGCGTGTTCGATCTCTTTGGAGATGGGGATCAGCTCGTGTCCCTTGCTGATGCTGATTCGGAACAGCCGGGCCAGGGCGTGGACCATTTTTACCGCATCGGCGTTGCGTCCCTGCTCACACATCCAGGCAATGGAATCCAGTGTGTTGTATAAAAAGTGTGGGTTGATCTGGGCCTGGAGGGCTTTCAGCTCTGTTTTGCGCAGGTTGACCTCCTCCTCGCGCACGGTGGACATGAGCTGCTGAATGCGCAGCACCATGTGGCCGAAGGAGTCGGACAATTCCCGCACCTCCCGGGTGCCGCCCACAGGCCGGTAGGTAAAGTGGTCGGCGTCAGCCTCAAAGCTCTCCATAGCAGAAGCCAGCCCGCGCAGGGGGCGGTCCAGCAGACGGGAGAGCAGCCAGCTGGTGAGCAGAGCGGAAACCAGCACGACTACTGCAAGCATGGCGGACAGACGGATCATATCCCGCACATTGCGGTTGACCAACTCGTCAACATAGCTGACGCCCACAATGCGCCAATCGCTGCCCGCTACGCTGGTCAGACAGTAGATGACCGTATCGTCCACATAGGTGCCATCCCTCAGGGCGGAGAGTGCCTCGGTATCTTCCGATTTCAGGCCCGCGTACAGCAGCTGCTGCTGGGGGTGATAGATGATGTTGCCGTCCCGGTCGATGAGAAAGCAGTAGCCACGCTGACCGATGCTTACATTATTAATGTAACTGGAGATGCTGGAAAAGCTCAGGTCCAGAGAGACCCAGGCGGCCTCGCCGCCCTGGTCCAGGGGAGCGGTCATGGTGACCACCCAGGGGTAGTAACTCTCAAAAATGGTCTCCACGTGGGGAGCGGTCATGTAGGCAGTTTGAGAGTTGAGCGCCTTTTCCAGGTTAAAGGAGAGATTCTGGTAGATGTTCTCCTTTGGCTGTCGGCCGGGAGACCAGCAGTCCAACAGGGTTCCTTGGGCGGAATAGCTGGTGACAGCCACCACGTCGGGGCGGAACTCCAGAAATGCGGCCAGCAGTTCATCCCGGTCGCTCTCATGCTCCAGCATGGAATGCTTGACCAAAGTCATGGCCTGGTCCATGTCTTGCAGATAGTTGCCCACCGTGTTGGATACCTGGGAAACTGCCTGGGCGCTGCTGGTGCGGGCGCTCTGAACCATGGCGCTGCGGTAGCGGTCTAAAAACAGAAAGATACAGCAGCACAGGATGATGGCTACCACACCCACTACCATGGAGACCAGAATGGTGGTAATTCGTACTCCGGTGCGGGGAGCGTTCTGTTTCAAGAGTGCTCACCCGCCTTTTCCAGGTCCAGGCGGCGGCGCATGGCGTTGGGGGACTCGCCGCAGTACTTTTTAAAGCAGTAGCTGAAGTAGTGCTGATCAGTGTAACCGCACCGCTGGGCGATCTCCTGGATTTTCAGGGAGGAGGTACTCAGCAGATCCCGGGCGGCCTCCATGCGCTTGCGGATGAGAATGTTGATGAAAGTCTCACCGGCGTATTTTTTGATGCAGGCGCTGAGATGGTTGGGGCTGACATCCAGCATCCCGCTCAGCGACACCAGAGAGAGGTCTGCATCCATATAGTACTGATCCAGAGTATCCAGTGCCCGCTTGCACAGCAGATTACCCCCTTTAACGGCGGGGGCCAGGTCACTGATAAACTGAGCGCCGGCTTCCGTCTTATCCCCCTGGCGCAGAGCTTCCATAGCTTCCCGGTAGGCGTCATGCAGTGCGGAGAGGGAGTTGGCGGGACGGCTCACGCCGATGCGGCAGCGCTTGCCCAGAACACGGGAGGCCATTTGGGGGATCTCATCGGCCAGAATGTGCAGGTACTCCTCGAAATCGGAGGGGTTGCCCAGCAGCACTGAGATGACCTTGCCGGAGGCAAAAAAGCTGGAGCCGCGGAGATATTTCTCTGAGAGGGTATGCACCGAGGACGGAAAGGAGGGGTCCGTGCAGTTGGAGCCGTCCTCATTGAGGAGGATGGATACCATGACCGTGTAGTAGGGGTGGTCATCGGCATCCCGCAGTAGGCCGCACTGCCGGGCCAGAGCCTCGGCCTGGGCCGCGCCGTCCGGGTCTGGATAGTCGTCCAGAACCAGAGGCATAAGAAAGGCGGCCCGCAGGTCCTGTTCGTCTGCGCGGGGGACCGCCTGACGAAAGAGTGCGAACTGGGCATCGATCTTTTGGCGGATGTTGCGCAGCTCCGCGCCAAGGCCTTCCAGGGTCAGCGGCTTGAGCATATAGCTGATGATGTTATACTGGATGGCCTGCTTGGCGTACTCAAAGTCGTCGTAGCCGCTGAGAAAGGCGATGTTGGTGGCGGGGCGGATCTCACGCACCTGCCGCGCCAGTTCGATGCCGGAGATAAAGGGCATGCGGATGTCGGTCAGCAGCAGGTCGGGTTCGTGTTTTTCTACCAGCTGGAGGGCGTCCAGACCGTTGCTGGCATTTCCCACCAGGCAAAACCCGTAGTCTTCCCAGGGAATCATGGTACATACGGCTTCCCGAAGTTCATCCTCGTCATCGGCGACGATCACAGTGTAGAGTGCGGCCATTTTCATCGATCCTTTCTGTTGTGGGGAAATGGGAAGTCAGCGGCTCCGCTGTTTTAATAAAGGTGTAGTGGGCGGCCTGAGGCGTTTAATTTCCGCTTTGGCTGCCGGAGCCGGTCCGGGTCAAATTGAGCCCGTGCTCTCCAATCTCAAGAGAGCCGTTTTTCAGGGAGATAAAGGGGGAAAATTCCACCGTATCCCCCTGATAGGTGAGCTGTATGGTAGCGTCAGAGAAAATATCGCTGACGTTGCACTGAATGATAAACGGTTCACAATCGGGGTCGTGATAGAACAGGGTGCGTTCGGAGGTCTCCAGGTCATTTTTGTAGAGGGAGAGCTCCATGCCGGAATAACGGGGGATCACCAGATAGTAATCGCCGGAGGAGAGGTAGTGGACCGGGATGTCTTCGCTGTCCAGATATTGCTGGACGTAGTAGTCCAGATCTTCGATCTGCTGATAACCCAGATGGGCCACGGCATAACTTTGCCCGTCGGAAAAGGGGATGGCATCCTGTTTGCTGCTCTCGCTCTGAGAGGACAGATGGGAGGAGCTGGAGGGAGCAGAACTTGGAGTGCTGGAAGAGCCGGGATTAGCGCTTGTGCAGCCGGCCAGCAGAAGTCCGGAAAGAAGAACGGCTGTGAAGGAAAGATTCCATTTCATATGCGGTACCTCATAGTATTTGGGCGGAAAAGCCCCTTGTGGAAGGAAAAGCCGTGCAGGGATCTGCACGGCTGGCTGAGGTCAGGCGAAAGGCCTGCCGATTCCTCTTTATCATAACAAGAAATTTACCACAATACAACCGCATCTTCCCGATAAAATAACCTTAATGGAACTTAAGATGAAATTAAGAGATCCTTTCTTGGTGTGTAAGGGGCGGGTTGTTATACTGTTAAAAACAGTCGAGGAGCATGTTATGGAATTTGCCTGCAAAACGGTTTATGACCACAAGACGCTGGCCGCTATGTCCAAGGCGCTGCGCAGGACAATGCGGAAAAAAACCTCCTGGTGTGAGTGGCTGCTCTTTCTGGGGCTGGTTGTTTTGGCTCTGGGCACAGTCATGGACGCATCCCAGAGTATATGGCGTCGGGGGATCTATTTGACGGTAGTGGTGTTGGTCCTGTTTCTGCAGTGGAAGGGGGACTACCTGAACGCCTTTTTTGCCAAACGAAAGGCTCTGCCCGGAACAGATGTATGCCGGGCGCACTTTTACCCCGAGTTCTATGAAACGGAGATTGCCGGCGTTCAGACCCAGTGGCAGTATACCAAGGTCCAGGCCCTGGTGGAGACCAAGGACTATATCATCCTGATTTTGGGCAAAAACCAGGCTCAGGCCTATGATAAGAGCGGCCTGGAGGGCAGGAGCGTACGTGAGTTTTGCGGGTTTCTCAGCCGAAAAACCGGCCTGCATGTGCAGACTTTCCTGCGCTGAGCCGCAAAGCGGATAAAAATTATAAAATCCATAAAAAATAATAAGGATTCCCTGGTCCGGCCTGAAGGTCGGCACCGGGGAATTTTTTATATGCAGGGTGCGCTGAGACGAAACTGTCCAGAAGAATCCAAAGGGCCATCCTGGTGCAAAATACCGTATGTTCCAGAGCATTTTTCGGCGTTTTCCTGAGAAAGGAAGAGAGTGAAAATGTGGACAGCAATTCCAGTATTGTGATATAGTAAATAGCTATTGTAAGGAATGAAATAGAAACAGAGGGTGATTGCAAATATGAAAAAAGACGAAAACAAGCCAAAGAATGCGCAGGTAGACGCCGACTACTCCCTGGAAGCAGTACCGGAGTCCGCCCGAAAGGGTTTTTGGAATATGTTCTTCGTCATGCTGGGGTTCACATTTTTCTCTGCCAGCATGAGCGTAGGCGCCAAGCTGGGCAACGGTCTGGACCTGTCCGGGTTTTTCTGGGCCTGCCTTATTGGCGGCGTGATTTTGTCCGCCTACTGCGGTATCCTGGCCTATATCGGCTCCGAGACCGGAATGACCATGGACCTGCTGTGCCGCCGCACCTTTGGTGAGAAGGGCTCCTACCTTTCTTCCGCCATTCTGGGCTTTACTCAGATCGGCTGGTTTGGCGTGGGTGTGGCCATGTTCTCCATTCCTGCCGCCCAGCTGATGGGGGTCAATGAGTGGGTCCTCACCATCATCGCCGGCCTGCTGATGACCGCCACTGCCGCCACCGGTATGAAGGCTCTGGAGATCGTCAGCTACATCTCCGTGCCCCTGATCGTCATTCTGGGCATGTACTCCATGATCACTGCCACCAGCGAAGGTGGAGGACTCACTGCCATCTTTGCCCAGTCTGCCGGCGGCATCACGCTGATGACGGGCATCGGCTATGTTATCGGCTCCTTTATCTCCGGCGGTACCGCCACCCCCAACTTCATCCGTTTTGCCAAAAACAGCAAAATCGCCGTGTGGACCACTGTGATTGCCTTTTTCCTGGGAAATACTCTGATGTTCTGCTTTGGCGCAGTGGGCGGCGCTTTTACCGGCAAGGATGACATCTTTTATGTGATGATCGCCCAGGGTCTGGCGATCCCCGCTCTCATCGTGCTGGGCGCCAACATCTGGACCACGAACAATAACGCCCTGTACACCGGTGGATTGGCCATCTCCAACGTCTCCGGCGTACGGATGAAGTTTACCACGTGGATCGCCGGTATCGTGGGCACCGCCCTGGCCATCTGGCTGTACTGGAACTTTGTGGGCTGGCTGAACATCCTCAACTGCGCTCTGCCTCCCATCGGCGCCATCGTGATTCTGGACTTTTTGAAAAACTGCAAAAAGTTTGCCGCAGACGGTCAGACCGCCGCGGTCAACTGGTTCAACATCGCCGGCATCGTGCTGGGTGCTGCGGTAGCCAATACCCTGCACTGGGGTATCGCCGCTCTGAACGCTATGATCGTGGCGGCTATCTGCTTCTTTGTGGGCGAACTGCTCCGGAAAGACCGGTAATATATTTTTAGAGAGGACGGTACGGTTATGCTGCTGAAAGATCTGCACTTGGGCAACGCCCAGGAGACGGTGGACATTCGGGTCACCGACGGGAAGTTTGCACAGATTGCTCCCAATTTGGAGCCCATCCCGGGAGAGGAAACGGTCACCGACTGTGCGGGCAAGATGGTGCTGCCTCCTTTTGTGGAGTCCCACGTACACCTGGACACCTGCCTGACCGCGGGCCGTCCCCGCTGGAACCTCACCGGAACCTTGTTTGAAGGTATCCAGTGTTGGGAGGAGTACAAGCCCTTCCTCACCAAGCAGGAGGTGAAGGAGCGGGTCAACAAGGCTATCCGGATGCAGGCGTCCAACGGTATCCAGTATGTGCGTACCCACGTGGATATCAACGATCCCAAGCTCACCGCCCTGGAGGCTATCCTGGAGCTGCGGGAGGAAGTCCGGGACTACATGGACATCCAGATCGTGGCTTTTCCCCAGTACGGCATCTTGAGCTACCCCAAGGGAGCGGAGCTTCTGGAGCAGGCCCTGAAGATGGGAGCGGATGCCGCAGGCGCCATTCCCCACTTTGAGTTTACCCGGGAGTACTCTGTGGAGTCCCTGAACATTTGCTTCGACCTGGCTCAGAAGTACAATAAGCTCATTGACGTCCACTGCGATGAAATTGATGACGAGGCCTCCCGGGGCCTGGAGACCCTGGCCACCCGTGCCTATGAGACGGGCATGAAGGACATGGTCACCGCCTCCCACACCACCGCCATGCACAGCTATAATAATGCCTATGTCATTCGTCTCATGCGTATCCTCAAGCTCTCCGGCATCAACTTTGTGGCCAACCCCTGCGTCAACGTCCATCTGGGCGGACGGGCTGACACTTATCCCAAGCGCCGCAGCATGACCCGGGTGAAGGAGCTTACCGACGAGGGAATCAACGTCTCCTTCGGCTCGGACGATATCTTCGATCCCTGGAACCCCCTGGGCAACGCCAAGATGCGCGACCAGGTGTTTATGGGCCTGTATACCGGTCATATGCTGGGCTATGACGAGATCGTAAACTCCTACCGCTTCGTCACCACCAATGCCGCCCGCACTCTCCACCTGGGGGATGACTACGGCATCGCAGAGGGGAAGAATGCCAACTTTGTCATCCTGGATGCCAAGGACTGGTACGATGCTTTGAACTATGATGCGCCCATCTTGCGCAATTACCGTAAAGGAAAACTCATTGCCAGCACAGCCCCCGTGGACAAGCAGGTGTTCTTCTGATTCCCCGGGAAACCAAATGCGCCGCAGAGCAACTGCTCTGCGGCGCATTTTTGTAAGGGGATAAAACTTGTCATCCCTTATAGCTGTAAGCCTCGATAGCGGTTGAAGCAGGCGAAAAGTTCCTGGGTCCGGGGCCGGGCCAGAAAGGGCACACCGGAGCGGCCTCCGCACAGGGATTCCAGACCTTTTTCATCAAACATAGCCTCCAGCTCTGCCACGATCTGACTCAGAGTGTGTCTCCCGTCCATCAGGTGCTGCTGGGCATACACCATGGCGTAGCCCAGGGCGGCGGACTGCTCTCCGTCCCGCAGCTGCTCTACATACCGCAGGTCGATGGTCTCCCGATTGATGGACACTCCATCCCGGCCCAGGGATTTGAGCTTGATCCGGTCGCCCCGAAATTCCGGAGAAGGGGCGGGGCAGCGCTTGAAGCTGGGCAAGGGGGCAGGCGGCAGAGGAGTGGCACTGACCGGAAACGCGGCGGCTTCCTGCTTGGCCAGCGCGGTGATGTCTTTGGGAACGTAGCGGTCCATCTGAAGGATGGTGTCCGCCACATGGAAGTAGGCTCCCGAGCTTCCGGCCACCAGAATGGTGGAAATGCCGTGCGCCTCATAGAGCTCCCGCACCCGGTCAATGAAGGGGGTAATCGGCTCCATGTCCCGGTGGATGACCCGCTGCATCAGCTCGTCCCGGACCATGAAGTTGGTGGCGCTGGTGTCCTCGTCAATAAGCAGCAGGGAAGTCCCCGCCTCCATGGCCTCTACCACGTTGGCTGCCTGGGAGGTACTGCCGCTGGCATCCTCCGTGGTGAAGGCGGTAGTGTTCTTGCCGTTGGGCAGGTCGTTGATGAACATGGAGATATCCGTGCGGCGGATGCTGCGTCCGTCCTCCGAGCGGATTTTCACGGCACTTTCGTCGGTGATTACATATTCCCGGCCATCCCCGGCGATGTGGTTGTACACTCCCAGCTCCAGAGCTTTGAGGAGGGTGGACTTTCCGTGATAGCCGCCGCCTACAATCAGGGTAACTCCCTGCCGGATTCCCATGCCGGTGAGTTTGCCCCGGTGGGGCAGATCCAGGGTGACAGACAGCTCCTGGGGGGAACGGAAGGGAACAGCGTCCTTCATGGGCAGGGAGGAGACACCGGAGGCCCGGGGCAGGATACTTCCGTCGGCCACAAAGGCGCACAGGCCCAGCTGGGGCAGCATGTCCCGAATGGCCTGCTGGTCCTCCGCCAGATCGGCGATGGCCTGGAGATGTGCCGGATTCAAATTACGGTAAAACAGAGTGTTTTCCACGCACCGGGGGAGCAGATCAAAGAGAATCTTCTCCAGCTCCCGGGCGTTGATGGTGCGGCCATTGGCGGGAAAACCCACCTTCAGGCGTAGAATCAGCCCGCCGGTGTTGGGATTTAACCGGCAGGCGGTGCGCTCCAATACTTCCTGACCGCAGCGGCTGATGGAAATGAGACCGCTGTGTCCCGAGCCCTTGGCCTGGAAGGAGGCCTGGCTTGCCTGCTTCCCAAACCGGCGGGTCAACTCGTCCTGGAGGGCGATACGTTGACAGGGCAGCCGGTAGAGCTCTTTGGGAAAGCCTGCCTGGCGGCCATCCACATGGATGCTCACCTTGGAGGGGGAAGCAAAGGGATCTCCCTGTACGTGGTCGATAGACAGCACATACCCGGGAAATTGATAGGTTCCCCGGGTGTCCTTGTAAGCGGGGTAGCTCCTGCGGTCAATGCGGGAGAGCAGGGTTTTCAGGTCATTGGATGTCTGCATGGAATGATTCCTCCTCTGAGGCAATGGTTTTTTGTATTATAGCTGGAATTTTCCCGGTTTACAATTAAAATCAAGGGGAGGAGCGGCGGGAGAAAAGTTCATATTGAAACCGGCGTATTTTCCGGTATAATAAATCCAACCGTTTTTGTGGGAGTGATTGCCGTGTCAAACACCACCAAGCAGGGCCTGGAAGCATCTTTAAAGCGGATGATGCTGAAGAAACCTCTGGACAAGATCACCATCCGGGACATTACCGAGGACTGCGGCGTGAGCCGCATGGCCTTTTATTACCACTTCAAAGATATCTATGATCTGGTGGAGTGGTCCTGCGTGGAAGATGCCTCCCGGGCGCTCCAGGGAAAGAAAACCTATGATACCTGGCATGAAGGGCTGCTGCAGATTTTTGAGGCGGTGCTGGAAAATAAGCCCTTTATTCTCAATGCCTACCGCTGTATCAGCCGGGACCAGATGGAGAACTTCCTGTTCAAGCTGACCTACGGCCTGATCCGAGGCGTGGTGGACGAGCAGAGCCAGGGCGTGGAGATCACCGAGGAGGACAAGACCTTCATTGCGGAATTTTATAAATACAGCTTTGTGGGGATCCTGCTGGACTGGATCAAGCAGGGGATGAACGCAGACTATCGGATCATTGCGGAGAAAATCAGTACCACCATGCACGGAAACGTGTCCAACTCCATTCAAAATTTTGCCCGTGGCGGCAGACACTTTACAGATCAAGGCCGATGATAAGTTTTTTATCAGCGGCCTTTGTTTGTAAATGGTAAACCGGCGGAAAACGGGGTAGGATAAAGCCACGATCAAGAGACAGCGCGGCAAAAGCAGCGCAAATTTGGAAAGGTGGCTATCTTATGGCAAAGAATCTTGGAAAGTGGACTGCTGCGGCTGCTGGCCTTGCCGGCGCGGGAGCGGCTGTGGTGCTGGCGAAAAAGGCGGCACAGAATAAGCAGGATGCCCAGGCGGAAAGTCAGACGCAGGACCGCAGTGACTACCGCAACACGGAGTTGGGCCGACACGAGAAAAACTCCAAGGGCATCTATTATACCAACGGCAACTACGAGGCCTTTGCCCGGCCGGAGAAGCCTGCGGGCGTGGAGGAGAAGAGCGCCTATATTGTGGGCAGCGGCCTGGCCGCTTTGGCGGCAGCCTGTTTCCTGGTGCGGGACGGACAGATGGATGGTTCCCGTATCCACATCCTGGAGGCCATGGATGTAGCCGGCGGCGCCTGCGACGGCATCTACGACCCCACCCGCGGATATATCATGCGGGGCGGCCGGGAGATGGAGGACCACTTCGAGTGCCTGTGGGACCTGTTCCGCTCCATTCCCTCTTTGGAGAAGCCCGGCGCTTCGGTGCTGGATGAGTTTTATTGGCTCAATAAGCACGATCCCAACTACTCCCTGTGCCGCGCTACCGTCAACCGGGGACAGGATGCCCACACCGACGGAAAGTTTAACCTCAGTCAGAAGGGGTGCATGGAGATCGTCAAGCTCTTTATGACCCCGGATGAGGACCTGTACGACAAGACCATTGAGGATGTCTTTGACGATGAGGTATTTTCCTCCACCTTCTGGCTCTACTGGCGCACCATGTTCGCTTTTGAAAACTGGCACTCCGCCCTGGAGATGAAGCTCTACTTCCAGCGCTTCATCCACCACATTGCCGGCCTGCCTGATTTCAGCGCCTTGAAGTTTACCCGCTATAACCAGTATGAATCGCTGATCCTGCCCATGAAAAAGTACCTGGAGGAGGCCGGAGTGGACTTCCAGTTTGGTGTGGAGGTGACCAATGTCCTCTTTGACATCAAGGGAGGCAAAAAGGTGGCCACCGCCATCGAGTGCAAGGTCAAGGGCGTGGAGCAGGGAATCGTGCTTACGGAAAATGACCTGGTCTTTGTCACCAATGGCTCCTGTACCGAGGGGACTATCTACGGCGACCAGGATCATGCCCCCAACGGAGATGCCGAGGTGCGCACCAGCGGCTGCTGGAATCTGTGGAAGAACATTGCTAAGCAGGACCCGGCTTTTGGCCGTCCGGAGAAGTTCTGTTCCGATGTGGCCAAGACCAACTGGGAGTCGGCCACTATCACCACTCTGGATGACAAGATCCTGCCTTATATCAAAAACATCTGCCAGCGGGATCCCCGTACCGGCAAGGTGGTCACTGGCGGTATTGTCAGCTGTCAGGACTCTAAGTGGCTGCTGAGCTGGACCATCAACCGCCAGGGGCAGTTTAAAGAGCAGGAGCCGGAGAAGGTCTGTGTGTGGGTGTACGGTCTCTTTACCGATGTGCCCGGTGATTTTATCAAAAAGCCTATGAAGGACTGTACCGGCAAGGAGATTACCCAGGAATGGCTCTACCACATCGGTGTGCCGACGGAACTGATTCCTCAGCTGGCCGAGGATAGCGCGGTGTGTGTGCCTACCATGATGCCCTATATCACCGCCTTCTTTATGCCCCGGACTGCGGGAGACCGGCCCGACGTAATTCCCGACGGCTGTGTCAACTTTGCCTTCCTGGGTCAGTTTGCCCAGACACCCCGGGATACCGTGTTCACCACCGAGTATTCGGTGCGTACCGCCATGGAGGCAGTCTACGGCCTGCTGGGTGTGGACCGTGGCGTGCCTGAGGTATGGGGCAGCGTGTATGACATTCGTTGCCTGTTGGATAGCTCGGTTTGCCTGATGGACGGCAAGTCCCCTCTGGAGATGGAACTGCCCGGTCCGCTGAATCTGCTGAAAAAACCGGCGCTTAAACTGATCCGGGGAACAGTGGTAGAAAAGGTGCTGCGGGATCACAACATTCTCCGGGATGATATGATGTAACCCTCTATCAACATCAAATTGATCAGGGGCGGCGTTTGATTACGCCGCCCCTTGCATTTTTTTGAAGGATAAGTTAGAATAAAGACAAAATTAGAAAGATGACATTATTTTGGAGGTGTGGGAATGCCTAAGGTCGCTTATTCAGACGCGGATCGGGAGCGGGTCCGAGACGATCTGATTACAGTCGCGCTGGAGAAAATGGCGCGGCAGGGGATCCAGCATACCACCGTGGAGGAGATCTATCGATCGGTAGGCATTTCTCGTACCTTCTTTTATACCTTCTTTCCCACAAAAGAGGATTTGATTGTAGAGGCACTGTATACGCAGCAGCCTAAAGTTTTGGCTCATGCTCAAAGGCTGATGGATGATCCGGCTTTCAGCTGGCGAGAGGGAGTGCGTCAGTTTCTTGTCTCCTGCTGCTATGGAGAGCAAAGCGGCATTGCAGTGATGACGCTGGAAGAGCAGCAGAATCTGTTTCGCCGGCTGTCTCCGGAGAGCTACCAGGTATTCCGGGAGAAGCAGGCCAACCTGTTTGGGAACATTTTGAAGTGCTTTGGGATCCGGGCGGACAAGGAGACCATAGGTTTGTTTACAAACCTGAGCCTGACCGTGATGGTGATCCGCCGGGCTGTGCCGAAAAATCTGCCCTTTCTGGTGCCAGAGGCGGCAGACGCCACGGTGGAGTTCCAGATCAATGCCATTGTTGACTTACTGGAAAAGATGAAGCAAGGTCACGATATCTGAGTAAAGGGATGAAAATCCGTCGGTACCGTCCAGTCCGATGGTCCGACGGATGTTTTTTATTAAAAATAAAGATAAAATTAAATTATCATCTTTATTAGTTAATGCAAATCAAGGGAATATGATCAGCGGCTGGTGGAATTTATTTCTTTTGGCCCCTACTGCGGACAATGGGCCGCGAGGAGATAGAACAACATACATAGGAGGAAAAACCATGGGATTTTTCAGCAAGATTTTCAAAGGACCTGAAGTGGACATGGAGAAAAGCAATGCCAATGCCCGGAAAATGCGCCAGCTGTTTGACCAGGCGGTAGACAATGGGGCCGATTACAAGCTGATCTTTGGATACACAGAAGATGTGTCCCGCTTCAACTATGGCTTTGTCCACGGAAGCAAAACCAAAATCGGCAATCTGATCGTGGGCTGGAACGAGAACAGCCAGACCATTGTGGCCCTCCCCACGGTCCCGGACCTCTCGGGCTGCGGTGAGCCCACCTACTATCGCCGCTCTGAAATTTTAAAGGCTTACCGCAACAAATATCCCACGGATGCCTTTGTAATCTATCCGGATAAAAAGGGGTATCTGGCCATCAATGCTTATGACTGGCTGGATGATGAGAAGCTGTATGTCTATGTTTCTCAGGAGGAGGAACTGGCTGCCTTTACCGATTTCTTCATGAATCGCTTTGCCACAAAGTAACCTTCTGGACAGAGAAAAATAGAGTATAAAAAAACAGGGAGACTGGATATTTTCCAGCCTCCCTGTTTTTATAACTTGCAATATTATAGCCACAGGGCCGGTTCATCCCGGAACACCGGTACAGGTCCGTCGGCATAGGGATCATAGCGCTTGTCATTGCACCCGAATTCCTGTAAGAAACAAATCTTTTCCTCTTGGTCCCAGCGGATCAGGGAAAGACCGTCAAAGCTCTGGTTAGGTTCCCCAGACAGCTGGCATTGAAAGTGCCACTGGACTACGGTCTGGTCACCCTTATGAAAAAACTGCTGGATATCCCATTGCTGAACGGTACCACGGGTATTCCATTCCTCAAACCAAAACTTGATTGCCCCAATTCCGTGGTACTCCGGTCCCCAGCTCTCCACATACGTGGCGTCAAGGGAGAAGATACTCTCAACTCCGCGGTTCTGCCCGGTCAGCCACATGGAAAACCACTGGCGGATGATCGTTTCCCGTCGTTGAAGCAGTTCCATACTGCACCATCCTTTCTGCTAGGTGTTTAAAAGGTTTTTCCTTATAAAAACGCATCACGCATGGCTGTATTATAACACATAGACTTAATCTTTGCCTGGAAGATTTGGGATACGACAATAAAAGAGGGCTTCTGCCGCTGGCAGGAGCCCTCTTTACCAATTCAAATTGACTTATAATTTGCAGTAATCCTCGTCGGATACCGCTTCCAGCCACTGGTTGGAGCAGTTTTCACCGGGAACCTCCAGAGCCAGATGGGAGAACCAGCTGTCCGGAGCGGCTCCATGCCAGTGCTTTACCCCAGTGGGGATATTGACGACATCGCCGGGGTGCAGCTCCTGGGCTGCTTTGCCCCACTCTTGGTAGTAGCCTCGGCCGGCCACACAGATCAGAATTTGGCCGCCGCCCTGATCAGCCTGGTGGATGTGCCAGTTGTTGCGGCAGCCGGGCTCAAAGGTCACATTGTACACGCCCACCTGGCTGGTGGAGAGAGGGTGGAGATAACTCTGTCCCACAAAATACTGGGCAAAACCATCATTGGGTGCTCCAATGGGGAAGACCATCTCCTGTTGATGCTGTGCTTTGCCGTCTTCTCCGGCTTCTTCGCTCCAGACCTCCTTGGCCATACGGAAGGCAGCCCAGGCCTTGGGCCAGCCGGCGTAAAAGGCGGCATGGGTCAGGATCTCAGCGATCTCCTGTCGAGTGATGCCGTTTTGCTTGGCGGTGGACAAGTGGTACTGAAAGGAGCTGTCCACCAGTCCCTGTGCCATGAGAGCCACTACGGTCACCAGAGAGCGGTCCCGCAGAGACAATTTATCCTCCCGGCTCCATACTTCTCCGAACAATACGTCGTCATTGAGCTGGGCAAATTTGGGGGCGAACTCGCCCAGAGCATCTCTGCCAGCTGTCTGTTTTACTGCCATATCAATACCTCCTATGCAAGAGAAAAGGTTACCTGAACGGTTCCGGTTCCCAGCTTTGCCTGCAAGTCGGTGGAATCGTTGATTTTCGCCAGACGGGTAAAATTCCAGGTATTTGTGCCATAATAAATGGTGATTTGATTGCCCTGATAGAGGATCACATCTCCGGGCTGAGTAGTGATCCGGGTATCGTTTCGAGTCAGTGTCGTGCCCAATGAGCCCACCTTCTCAAAGCCCCCATAGTCGTCCATGGAGACGGTCACCGGGCCTTGGGCCAGCAAGTCCCGAAACGCTTCTGCGGAACTGTTATCGGCAAAGGTGGCCAGCAGTTCCTGGTCTCCTACGGTGATTTTCAACATGGGTTCCTCCTGACTGGATGAGTTGTCCTGGGACTGGCTGCTCTCTTGCTCAGAGATCACCGACTGAGACGGCGGTGGAGCGGAGTCCGTCGGGGACAAACCGTTCCCGCAGGCGGACAGCCCCAGAACAGCAAGGAGCAGATAGAGAATTCGTGTCATACAGTCCCTCCTTACAAAAGCGGGTTACTTCAAATTCTCCTGGAAAAACTGCTGGATCTTATCGAAGGGGATAATATTCTTTTGGTCGTAGAGGTCGGTGTGGACCGCGCCGGGGATGATGAGCAGCTCCTTATTTCCGGCATAGGGGCTGTCCTTGACCATATCGGCGTAAGCGTCCCGGCTGAAATAGCAGGAGTGGGCCTTTTCCCCGTGGATCATCAGCACAGCGCTGCGGATCTCATTGCTGTAGCGCAGGATGGGCATGTTGAGGAAGGACAGGGAGGAAGTAGTATTCCATCCGTCGTTGGAATTGAGGGAGCGCTCGGTGTAGCCCCGCTCCGTCTTATAGTAGTCGTAATAGTCCTTCACAAAGAAGGGGGCGTCCTCCGGCAGGGGGTCCACCACACCGCCCGCCCGGGCATAGGTCCCGTTCTGATAGTCCACGGTCCGCTGGGCGTTGAGGGCTTTCTTGGTTTCGTACCGGGCGTCGGCGCTGTCGGCGGAGTCAAAGTACCCCTTGGCGTTCACACGGGTCATGTCGTACATGGTGGAGGTGACGGTGGCCTTGATGCGGGTGTCCATGGCGGCGGCGTTGAGGGCCATGCCGCCCCAGCCGCAGATGCCCAGAATGCCTACCTTGTCCGGATCGATAAACTCCCGGGTGGAGAGAAAGTCCACGGCGGCAGAAAAGTCCTCGGTGTTGATATCGGGGGAGGCCACGTTCCGCACCTGGCCGCCGCTCTCTCCGATGAAGGAGGGGTCAAAGGCCAGAGCGGCAAAGCCACGGCTGGCCAGCTCCTCGGCATAGAGTCCGGCGCACTGTTCCTTTACCGCGCCGAAGGGACCTGCCACCGCTACCGCGGCCAGTTTTCCGGAGATAGCCATAGGCAGATACAGGTCGCCTACAAGCTCGATCCCATAGCGGTTATGAAAACGTACCTTCTCGCGCTGGACGGTGTCCCGCAGAGGGAAGGAGTATCCCTGATATTTGGCGTTCATATTCTTGTTCCTCCTTACGCGTGCTTGCCCAGCTCGTAGGCCTTTTCCAGTGCGGGGTGATTCTGGATTTCGCCCACAGAGGTCACGCCGCCGGCAAAGACAGTCCCAGCCAGACGGGCCTTTTCAAAGCAGTCGATCCAGCCCTGCAGGCCGGTGACCGCGCCGTCCACCGTGTGTTCATCCTCCTCTGCCGCAGCAGCCAGCAGGTAGATGTCCCGGAACTGATAATCGGAAGGGAAGAGAGGATTGGCCCGGTCCAGCATGGTCTTCATCTGGCCGCACATCCCGTAGTAGTAGATCGGGGTGGCAAAGGCGATGACGTTGGCGGTGAGCATCTTTTGAGCGATCACCTCCGCATCGTCGTGGATGATGCAGTGCTGGGTGTTCTGACAGGACAGGCAGCCCTTGCAGAACCCGATGGTTTTATCGTACAGGGTAACCTTCTCCACCTGGTTGCCGGCCTCCCGGGCGCCGCGAACAAATTCATCCGCCAGACAGTCTGAATTGCCGCCCTTCCGGGGGCTGGTAGAGATCACTAAAATATTCTTGCTCATTGCATTTCCTCCTCACTTAACGAGCGCATTACGCTGGCGGGTACGCCGCCCACGATGGTATTGTCCGGCACATCCCGGGTCACCACTGCTCCGGCTGCCACAATGGCTCCGTCGCCGATGGTCACACCAGGAAGAATGGTGGCATTGGAGCCGATCCAGACCCGTTTGCCGATGTGAATGGGGGCAGGGATCATAGTGGCGCGGTCCATGGGGGACTTGGCATGGTTGAGGGTGGCCAACACCACGTTATGGCCGATGAGCGTGCCGTCTCCGATAAAAATGCCGCCCTGATCCTGGAATTTGCAGCCCATGTTAATAAAAACGTGTTTGCCGATGTGGATGTTCTTTCCGCAGTCGGTGTAAAAAGGCGGAAACAGAGCAAAGCTCTCATCCACCGGTCTGCCGATGAGCTGGGAAAAGAGGGCGCGCAATTCCTCCGGCTGATGGTAGCTGCCATTGATCTCAGCGGTGATGCGCAGGGCCTCCTGGCTGACGCCGTGCATAAACTGATGGACCTCGCTGCCTCCCTGTACCGGGGCTCCGCTGTTCAGGTGTGCTAAAAATTCATCTAATTCCATCGTTTACTCCTGATCTATCAAATTTCTGATGTCATTGTATCATCGGTCATACAAGATAACAAATACCTATATAGAATAACTAACTATGCTTGAAACCTATATTTGGCCTGTGTTATCATCAAGGTATCCGGAGGTGAATGGAATGGAATTGAGAGTGCTGCAATACTTTCTGGCGGTGGCCCGAGAGCAGAATATTTCGGCGGCGGCCCAGTCCCTGCACTTGACCCAGCCCACCCTGTCCCGACAGCTAAAAGAGCTGGAGGAGGAACTGGGCAAGCAGCTGATGATCCGGGGAAACCGGAAGATCGTTCTGACCCAGGATGGTATGCTGCTGCGCAAGCGGGCAGAGGAGATTCTGGAACTGGTGGACCGGACGGAAAAAGAGGTCATGTGTTCGGAGGAGACCGTTAGTGGGGATATCTACATCGGTACCGGCGAGACCGACGGGGTGCGGCAGATCGTGCGCAGCGCAAACCAGATCCAGGCGCATTATCCGGGTATCCACTTTCATATTGTCAGCGGCGACGCTGTGGATGTGTGTGAACGGCTGGACAAAGGGCTTTTGGATTTTGGCGTTCTCCTGGGGGACATTGATAAAATAAAATATCACTATATGGAACTGCCCATGAAGGATACCTGGGGAGTCCTCATGCGGCGGGACAGCCCTTTGGCAGCCCAGGACACCGTTTCCCCACAGGATCTTTGGGACAAGCCGCTGATTCTCTCCCGGCAGGTGGACAACAAAAGCGGGCTGTACCGCTGGCTGCGGAAGGAGCCTTCTGAGCTGCACACCGCAGCGACCTATAACCTGATCTATAACGCCTCTTTGATGGTGGACGAGGGGATGGGCTACGCCTTTACGCTGGACAAGCTGGTGAACACAACCGGCAGCAGCCTGTGTTTTCGGCCGCTTGAGCCGGAATTGAAGCTGGGCATGTATCTGGTGTGGAAAAAGTCCTGGATCTTTTCCCGGGCGGCAGAGCTGTTTTTGGAGGAGCTGAGAAAGCAGCTGGAACCTGCACAAGTCCAATCGTTTGGACAGGGTCAGAGCAAGACAAGAAACTCATGTTGCTAGCACCTGGAGTATAAAAGAAAATGTTATTATAGAACAAAAGGGTTAAAGAGATACAAATTTGATTTAGTCAATCCTACAAAGTTTAACCGGCGTTTATTTTTGCTCGGGGCAGATAAAAATGAATGTCGGTTGCTACGGGAAATAAAACGGCGCGCAAAAAAAATAATGATATGATAGGGCCAGAATAAATACAAATCGATGTGGAAAGGGGTATAAACATGAATAAGTTAAAGCGCGCCGCCCGTATCGAGGAGATCACCAGAGACCTTGCCAGCCAATTCAGCGTATTGGAGACTCCCAACGAGGTCGCCATGGCCGAAAAGGTCTACCGTATTTTTTCTCAAATGCCCTATTTCCAGGCCCATCCGGAAAATCTGAGCTATGTTCCGGTCAAAGATGATCCCTGGAACCGGAAAAGCGTGATGGCCATTGTGCGCGGCGAGAAAAAGCCCTGCCCCCGCACCGTGGTTATGATCGGACACATTGATACCGTGGGCGTCTCTGACTACGGCCCGCTGGCCGCCTACGCCAACCAGCCCGACGTTTTGATGGAAAAATTCCGGGATATCGAGCTGCCCGAGGAGGTACGCCGGGATCTGGAGTCGGGAGATTATCTGTTTGGGCGCGGCGTCTTTGATATGAAATCCGGCGACGCTATCATCATTGCCCTTCTGGAAGAGATCAGCCAGTCTGTTGAGGAGTTTGAAGGCAACCTCATCTACGGCGCGGTCTGTGACGAGGAAGGCAACTCCGGCGGCATGCTGAACCTGGTTCCCAAGCTGGCCAAGATGCAGGAAGAGGAACACCTGGAATATCTGGCTCTGCTGGACACCGATTACATGACCTCGGAATTCCCCGGGGATGAAAATAAGTACGTATACGTAGGTACCGTGGGCAAGCTAATGCCGACCTTCTATGTGGTAGGCAAGGAAACTCACGTAGGCGAGTCCTTCAAGGGACTGGACCCCAACCAGATCACGGCCCAGATCATCTCCCGGGTCAACCTGAATCCGGAATTCTGTGATGTGGCCGAGGGCGAGGTCACACTGCCTCCCATTACCCTGCGTCAGCGGGATATGAAGCCGGAGTATTCCTGCCAGATCGCAAAGTCGGCGGTGCTGTTCTTCAACTATGCCACCCACTGCAGTACGCCCGACCAGGTGCTGGAACGCATGGTGGGCGTGGCCCAGGAGTGTTTCCAGCAGGTGATCGATACCCTCAACCAGCACTACCGGACCTTCTGCAATATGTCCCGGCGTCCCTATGTGCGTCTGCCCTGGAAGGCGCGGGTCATGACCTATCAGGAGCTGTACACCGCAGTCAAGGCGGAACTGGGCAGCGCGCTGGATGAGATGGTCCGAGAGAAGTCGGAGGCCCTGCTGGCCCGGCAGGATATCGATACCCGGGTGCGGGCCAACATGCTGGTGGAGTACGTCCATGGGCTCTGGAGCGACAAGGATCCCATCGTGATCGTCTACCTCACGCCGCCTTATTACCCCCACGTCTATGTGGAGGGCAAGAGTGAGAAGGATAAGGCCCTGCTGGCTGCGGTGGATAAGGCAGTTACTTCTACCCAGACTGATTATAAGCTGGTCTACAAGAAGTTCTTCCCCTACATCTCCGACCTCAGCTACGGAGCGGCGCCCAAGGATCCGGAGATTATCCGGGCGCTCAAGCGTAACACACCGGGCTTCGGTATCTTCTACGATCTGCCTCTGAAGGAGATGCAGGCTTTGGATCTTCCCGTTTTGGATATTGGTCCCTTCGGAAAGGATGCACATAAGTTTACTGAGCGCATTGAAAAGCATTATACCTTTGAGGTGGCTCCTGAACTGGTCTATAAAACGGTTATGAACCTGCTCCATGACGATCCTCAGTAACTGGAAGCTTGAAACGCGGCGCAGCAATCCCTGCTGCGCCGCATTTTATATTTTGCACAAGATTATTGTGATTGCCATTTAATTTTTATTCATATATAATAAGCCCAAGCGAAAGGGGGAGACCTTGTATGCTCCAAACTCCTGCACATTCTGGAAAAATGACGCTCAGCGCAGGCTCTGCCCATGGCCGGTCGCTGCTTTTGTATAATGGGAATTTTTTCCGCTTTGGAGGAAAAAAGCATTACACGTGGGTCTGGATCAAAAATGGCATGATTCAGGACGCGGGGTACCGCAGTTGGGAACCGACCTATATCCGGGATGCGGAGGAGGCCATTGATCTGAAGGGAAACCTGGTGCTTCCGGGTTTCTCCGACAGCCATGTCCATTTTGTGCCCAGCGCCGTGGACCGCATGAAAGTGAATCTCAACGGCTCCCGGAATTTTGAAGAAATCGGGCAGCGGCTGAAGGACTGGGTGGAGCGCCATCCTCAGGAGAGTACGGTGCATGCCTGCTGCCTGGAGGTATCGGACCTGGAGGAAAAGCGACCTCCCACCCGCAATGTCATTGACCACTATCTGCGGGACTATTCGGTTTTGATTGAAAGCCGGGACTTTCATTATACCGTGCTCAACACCCGGGCGCTGCACAGTTCCCGCGTCCCCTTTACCATGGAGGGGGTGGAACTGGACGAACGTCAGCGGCCCACAGGAATTTTCCGTGGGAAAGCGAACGCCTTTCTGCGCCGGAAGACGGCAGACAGCTATTCCTGGGAGGATAAAGAGCGGGCAGTCTATGAGCTGTCCGGACGGCTGCTGAAAAAGGGAGTTACCTCCATCCACGCCATGGAGGGCGGCTACGGTTTCCCGGAGTCGGACGCAGAATTTCTGGCCTCCTGCGGGCCAAAGCTGCCGCTGGATATTGCCATCTACTTTGGAACGACCTCGCCGGAAAAAGTCAAAAGGCTGGGGTTATCCCGGATCGGCGACCTGTTTCTGGACGGCTCCTTTGCCTCGAGAAATGCAGCTCTGCTCAGCAATTATGACGACCATCCCGGGAACGGAACCTTGAACTATTCCCAGGAGGAATTGAATTCTTTCCTCTTGCGCTGTTACCTGGCTGATTTGGATACTTCTCTGCATGCGGTAGGAAACCGGGCCATGGAACAGGCGCTGATCGCCCATGAGTATGCCCGGCAGAAGACAGGAAATGTCTATCTCCGCCACCGGATCGAGCATGCAGAGCTTACCACAGAGCTTCAGCGTAAACGGGCCGCCGCCCTGGGCCTCACGTTTTCCATGCAGCCGGCCTTCGAGTATTATTACGGCGGCAGCCACAGCATGTATGCTGAACGTCTGGGAGAGCGCTGGAGACAAACCAATCCCTTCCGGGAAATCCGCAACGCGGGCATCCGGATCTGCGGCGGCTCGGACAGCGGTTTGACTCCCGTCAATCCTCTGGTGGGCATCTATGCCGCAGTCAATCCTCCGGTGGATGAGAACCGCCTGACCATTGAAGAGGCGCTGTCCATGTTTACCCGTGACGCAGCCTGGGCGGTACGGGAGGAGGACTACAAGGGGGAGATTGAGATTGGAAAAATCGCAGATCTGACGGTCACCGACCGGAACATTTTCCTGACCAACCCCAAAAACATTATTACCGCGGAAATCATCATGACCATCAAGTCTGGCTCTGTTCTCTATCACAATCTTTAAGGAGGCAGCCATGGATCAAGGATTGTTCATTCAGATGTTTGGCTCTGCAGAATTCTTTGTTTCAGGCAAGCCAGTGACCACCCGACTGAGCGCAAAATCCCTGGCTATCTTGGTATTTTTAATCTGCCACGAGCAGCGCCGGGTCACCCGGGAAAAACTGGCCTCCATGTTTTGGGCGGAGAGCTATGATACCGCAACCTATAATCTGCGCTATAACCTATGGAACATCAAAAAGGTAATTCCGCCGGATGAAAACGGAGCAGAATTCCTAATCACGTCAAAAGATTTCTGTGGAATCAACCCTGCCTACCGGTATACCTCTGACCTGACACGGCTTGAGCAGCTGCTTGAAATCCATGACGAAGATGCGCCTGCGGATATTCTTCTGGAGATCAATGAAATTCTCAGCCGGGAATTTTTAGAGGACTTTTATATCCGGGACAGCGACGAGTTCAACGACTGGCTGCTGTTTGAGCGCACCCGCTATCAGAAGCTGTCCCAGCAAAATCTGGAGCAGCTCTACGACAGCTATATCAAAAACCAGGATACCGATCGGGCGGAAGAGGCGCTGCGCGCCCTGCTGCGGATCAACCCTTACGAGGAAAAGTATTACTGCCGGATCATGAAGCTGTGTCTTCAAAAGGGCGAGCGGCATGCGGCACTGCGCTGGTATCAATCCTGTGAGGACCTGTTGCGGAAGGATTTGAATCTGGCACCCTCCAAGACCCTGCGTGAGCTATATCTGGAGATCACTTCCCAGGAGCAGGAGCTGTCCCCGCGGGGGGAGACGCTGGAGGAACTGACGCTGGAGCTGTCGGGAAATGAGGATACCGCAGTGATTTCCGGCCTGCTGCTCAGCGAGTTTATCGAATTGCTGACCTGCGCCTGTGAACGTACCGTGGTCAATCAGATCCCAAAGGTATTTCTGGAAGATCTGTCCAGCATACAATCGGCCCTGATTCCTACCTATGGGTTGGAGGGCGACTGCCGCCAGGTCTCTCAGGCAAGATTGCTGAACTCATTGCGGGGGTTGATCACCCAGCTGTCCAAGACTTACTGCATCACGGTTTACCTCAAGCAGGAGGCGATGGCAGATCCCTTTTCACGTCATGCCCTGCGCTATCTCCAACGTACATGTCCCGATGTTTTCCGGTTATATCCCCAATAAACCCATGGTGTTTATTTGAGGTTTAACTTAAATTTCCACAAAAACAAAAAAATAAAAAAACAAACGTTTGTGCTCTTTCAATAAAATACAGAGAAAACCACTTCAGCGGTATAATGCAGAAAAACGAAGGAGGGGTTTTTGTGGATCAAATCGTGAAAGCAATCGTAGACTTTACCAACTGGCTTTGGGGTCCCCCGCTCATGATTATCCTGGCCGGCGGCGGCCTGTTCCTCACCATTCGTCTTGGGTTTTTCCAGTTCCGGCATCTGTTTTACATGTGGGGACAGACGTTCGGACAGATGATGAAAAAGCCCGAAGATCCCAACGCAATTTCTCCCTTCCAGGCCGCAACGGCGGCCATCGCATCCACCATCGGCGCGGCAAACATCGTAGGTGTTCCGGTAGCCATTGCATTTGGCGGCCCGGGTGCCGTGTTCTGGATGTGGATCATTGCCCTGTTGGGCTGTGCCTCCAAGTTCTCTGAGATCGTTCTGGGCATCAAGTACCGGGAAAAGGATGCCAGCGGCGAGTATGTAGGCGGACCGACCTACTACCTGGCCAAAGGCTTTAAGAACAAGGCCCTGGGTAAGTTCCTGGCCGGCTGGTTTGCCTTCTTCCTGATGATCGAGATTATCCCGTCCATCTCTACTCAGGCCGTTTCCGCTGCGCAGAACGCAGCCACCCTGGGTATTCCTGACATCGCTACCGGCATCGCCATGGCCCTGATCGTTCTGGTCATCGTGGTGGGCGGCACCAAGCGTCTGGTTCAGGTTACCGAGCGCCTGGTTCCCGTTATGGCTCTGATCTATGTTATCGGTGCTCTGGTGGTTATCGGCGTCAACATCGACAAGCTCCCCGGCGTCTTTGTCCTGATTTTTGAAAGCGCCTTTGCTCCTATGGCTCCTGTGGGCGGCTTTGCCGGTTCCACTCTGGCTCTGGCCCTTCGCTGGGGCGCCGCCCGCGGCACTTACTCCAACGAGGCCGGTATGGGTACCGCTCCCATCGCCCATGCCACCGCTCAAACCGACCACCCTGTCCGTCAGGGCTTCTGGGGTATCTTTGAGATCACTCTGGACACTCTGATCGTCTGCACCGTTACCGCTCTGGTGGTGCTGGTCACCGGCGCTTGGCAGGCCGTTCCTGCCAGCGAGGCTGCCGCTATGCCTTCTATGGCCTTCCAGACCGTGTTCGGCAAGGTGGGCGACTATGTGGTTACCATCTCCATCCTGCTTTTCGTGCTGTCCACCGTCATCGTGCTGGTGTTCTACGGTGAGCGTCAGGCCCGCTTCCTCTTTGGTTACAAGTTCTCTCGTATTTGGAAGTTTATCTACATCGCTGCCATCCTCTTCGGTGTGTTCGGCGGCCTGGAGTTCCTGTATCAGTTCCTGGACTTCTTCCTGGCTCTGGTTATCCTGCCCAACATGATTGCGCTGATTGCATTGAGCGGCGAGGTGAGGGATCTGAAGAACGAGTTCTTTACCGGTGAGCAGTATTACCTGCGGGATAAGGCGAGAAAGCACGCGAAGAAGTAATCCCAAACGTGCCAACCTTTTTTCCTCATATGCGCCCGGGGCTGAAAGCTTCTGCTTTTGGCCCCGGGCGTATCATATGCTGTGAGAGAAAGGAATTGTGTATCTTCCATATGACAAAGGGGGTACTGCGACTTTTTTGGGGGAATTGACAAGAACGGCCGTTGGCAGTATACTGTGGTAAATTGAATCAGGATCTTCAGGGCGGGGTGCAATTCCCCACCGGTGGTATAGCCCACGAGCCGAAAGGCATGACCCGGTGTGATTCCGGGGCCGACAGTATAGTCTGGATGGAAGAAGATCGTGTACTGCGGGGAGTCATATACCTGCGCGCATGAAGTTGCTCTGGAATGGTATCATTCCGGAGTTTTCTTTTTTTGCGGCAGGTTTTGATCCGTTTTCCTGTACCATGATGCCTTGAACGATTCCGTTCAAGGCATTTTCTTTTTCAGGAGGCACAGGATGAACGATACCGACTATATGAACCTGGCCCTGGAGTTGGCCCGGCGAGGAATGGGCTGGACCTCACCCAATCCCATGGTAGGAGCTGTTCTGGTGAAGGATGGAGAGATCATCGGACAAGGGTGGCACACCCGGTACGGAGAGCTCCACGCGGAGCGGGAGGCGCTGAAAAACTGTACCGGTTCGCCCGCCGGAGCAACCCTCTATGTCACATTGGAGCCCTGCTGTCATCAGGGCCGCCAACCGCCCTGCACCCAGGCCATTCTGGACGCAGGTATTACCCGCGTGGTGGTGGGCTCCAATGACCCAAACCCTCTGGTGGCGGGCAAAGGACTTGGACTTCTGCGGGAGCACGGCATCCAGGTGGAGACCAGGGTGTGCAAGGAGGCCTGCGACGACCTCAACCAGGTATTTTTCCACTTCATCACCACCCGCCGCCCCTATGTGGTTCTGAAATACGCCATGACCATGGACGGAAAGATCGCCACCCGCACCGGGGCGTCGAAATGGGTCACCGGGGAAACGGCCCGAAAGCGGGTCCATGAGGATCGGCACCGCTACCGGGCCATTCTGGCCGGCGTGGGGACCGTGTTGGCCGATGACCCGCTGCTCACCTGCCGCATGGAGGGAGGACGGGACCCCATCCGGGTCATCTGCGATACTCATTTACGTACGCCGTTGACGAGCCAGATCGTCCGCACCGCAAAGGAGGTGCCCACCATCCTGGCTACCGCCTGCCCTGATGAAGCACGCCGGGCCATCTATGAGGCCGCTGGATGCCAGGTGTGGGTGCTGCCCGAGCGGGGGGGATATGTGGATCTCGCCGCCCTCATGGATCACTTGGGAGCGGAGAATATCGACAGCGTCCTGCTGGAGGGGGGAGGCACCCTGAACTGGTCCGCTCTGGAGCAGGGACTGGTTCAAAAGGTGCAGGCCTACATCGCGCCCAAACTCTTTGGCGGCGGTGCGGCCAAGTCCCCAGTGGAAGGGCTGGGGGTGGAGACCCCCGACCAGGCGGTGCGGCTCATCAACACCACCATCACCCCCCTGGGGGACGACTTTTTGCTGGAGAGCGAGGTAGAACACCATGTTTACCGGGATCGTTGAGAAATTGGGGAGCATCCGCTCCGTACGCCGGGGACAGCACTCGTCGGTACTGTCCATTGCGGCGAAGGATATCCTGTCTGACCTGAAGGTTGGGGACAGTGTGGCGGTCAATGGGGTGTGTCTCACCACTACCACCGTGGACAGCGGCGGCTTTACCGCCGACGTGATGCACGAGACCCTGAACCGTTCGTCCCTGGGCAGTCTGACGGTGGGCAGCCACGTGAATTTGGAGCGGGCCATAGCAGCAAACGGCCGCTTCGGCGGACACATCGTCTCCGGCCATATTGACGGTACCGGCACTATCACCGCCCTGCGGAAGGACGATAACGCGGTATGGTACACCATTTCCGCTTCTCAGGAGCTGCTTCGCTACATCGTGGAGAAGGGTTCCATCGCCATCGACGGCATCAGCCTGACGGTGGCGGAAGTGGGGGAGAGTTGGTTTTCCATCTCCGCCATCCCCCACACAGTGGCTGTCACCACCCTGGGTGAGAAGCGGCCCGGCGACACAGTGAATTTAGAAAACGACGTGATCGGAAAGTACGTGGAGAAGCTGCTGCGGCCCCAGCCCCAAGAGACGGCCAAGAGCTCCCTCACGCTGGAATTTTTAGCACAGCATGGATTTTAAGCACATACAAGGAGGATTTTAACCATGGAACATCCCTATTGCACCGTGGAGGAAGCCCTGGAAGAACTGCGGGCGGGCCACCTCATTATCACCATTGACGACCCCGACCGGGAAAACGAGGGGGACCTTATCTGCGCGGCTCAGTTTGCCACTACAGAGAATGTGAATTTCATGGCCGTCCACGCCAAAGGGCTCATCTGCACCCCCATGAGCGAGGAAGTGGCTGCCCGTCTGGGGCTGGAGCAGATGGTAAAGGTAAATACCGACAACCACTGCACCGCATTCACTGTCTCCATCGACCACGTGGACACCACCACCGGCATCTCCGCCCAGGAGCGGGGCTACACCTGCCGCAAATGTGTAGACCCGGCTACCCGGCCTGAGGACCTGCGCCGGCCCGGCCATGTGTTCCCCTTGGTGGCCCGGCGGGGCGGCGTGCTCACCCGCAACGGCCACACCGAGGCTACGGTGGACCTGTGCCGTCTGGCAGGGCTGACCCCCTGCGGCCTGTGCTGCGAGATCATGCGGGACGACGGTACCATGATGCGCACTACCGAGCTTCTGGAGAAGGCCCAGGAGTGGGGCCTGAAGGTCATCACCATCAAGGCACTCCAGGATTACTGCCGCCTCCACGACAAGCACGTGGTGCGGGAGGCATGTGCCAAGCTGCCCACCCGATTTGGAGAGTTCCATATTTACGGCTATTTCAACGACCTCAGCGGGGAGCACCATGTGGCCCTGGTGAAGGGAGAGATCGGCGACGGCAAGGACATCCTGTGCCGGGTCCACTCCGAGTGCCTCACCGGGGACGTATTCGGCTCCCGCCGGTGCGACTGCGGCCAGCAGCTGGCCGCCGCCATGCGGCAGATCGAGGCGGAAGGCCGGGGCGTGCTGCTCTATATGCGCCAGGAGGGCCGTGGTATTGGCCTCATCAACAAGCTCAAGGCCTATGAGCTCCAGGAGCAGGGCTTTGACACCGTGGATGCCAACGTGAAGCTGGGCTTTGCCCCCGACCTGCGGGAGTACTGGACCGGCGCGCAGATTCTGCGGGATCTGGGGGTGCGGACCATGCGCCTGCTCACCAACAACCCGGACAAGGTCTATCAGCTCTCTGACTTCGGCCTGGAGATTGCCCAGCGGGTGCCCATCCAGGTGGAGGCCAACAAGGACGACATCTTCTATCTGCGCACCAAGCAGCGTCGTATGGGCCATCTGGTGAACTATTGATCAAACTCAATTTACATAAAACAGGAGGAATTTACTATGAAAATCTTTGAAGGCAATCTGGTATCTCAGGACATCAAGGTGGGCATCGTGTGTGCCCGGTTCAACGAGTTCATCGTCTCCAAGCTGCTCAGCGGCTGTGAGGACGGCCTGCTGCGCCACGGCGTGAAGCCCGACGACATCAGCGTGGCCTGGGTGCCCGGTGCCTTTGAGATCCCTCTTATTACCTCCAAGATGGCCAAGAGCGGCAAGTACGATGCGGTCATCGCTCTGGGGGCTGTCATTCGGGGCAGCACCAGCCACTATGACTACGTGTGCAATGAGGTGTCCAAGGGTATCGCCGCTGTGGCCCTGGAGAGCGACATCCCCGTGATGTTCGGAGTGCTCACCACCGATACCATCGAGCAGGCCATCGAGCGCGCCGGTACCAAGGCGGGCAACAAGGGTTCTGAGTGTGCTCAGGGCGCCATTGAGATGGTCAACCTGATCCGTGCCCTGGAAGCCTGAGCATGGTAAACTTGCTCTTTGACTACGACGGTACCCTCCACGACAGCCTGGCCATCTATGCTCCCGCCGTCCTGGCAGCCTATGACGATCTGGCCTCCCGGGGACTGGCTTTGGGTGATCCCCCAGACCGGGAGACCATCCAAAGGTGGATCGGCATGACTCCCTCAGAGATGTGGGAGCAGTTCCAGCCTCAGCTCTCTTCTCAGGAGAAGCAGGCAGGGGGCGCGTACATTGGCCGGCGGATGCAGGAACTGGTGGAGGAGGGGAAAGCCCAACTCTATCCCGGCGTGCCCCAGGTCTTGGACGGGCTGAAGAAGCTGGGGGTAGGGATGCTGTTGCTGAGCAACTGTCCCGTCTCCTATCTCCGTGCTCACACGGCTTGCTTTGGGTTGAAGCGCTGGTTTGACGGGCTCTATTGCGGCGAGCAATTTCAATATCTGCCCAAGTACGAGATTCTGCCTATTCTGAAAAAGCGCTGGCCGGGAGAATTTCTGGTTATTGGCGACCGGAATCAGGATATGGAGATGGCACGGAAAAACCAAGTATCCGCTGTGGGATGTACTTATGGCTATGGAAGTCCGGAGGAACTCTCCGGGGCGGACTGGCTTGCAGGGACTCCGGAAGAAGTGCTGTACTTTGTGCGGGAATTTCTCGGTACGAACCAGGTTTTAGAGCATATATAAGAAAACCCCGGGCGGATGGCTTATAGACCATCTGCCCGGGGTTTTATGTAGATTCTGAAGAATTATTTCAGCTTTGCTCCATCCTGGAACGCATTGCCCACTTTTTCACCCAGCTTGCGGTAAGCGCTGTGAATGGGGTCAAAGGTAATGGGCTGAAGCTTATCCGGATCGATTTTTCCGTCATCCCCCAGCACCGATTCGTCGGCGCTGACATTGACAATCTCACCTACCAGACGGCAGCTCTCCGGATCGTAGCTGATCAGGCGGCACTCCACCGCCATGGGAAGCTCATCGATGACAGGGGCGTCCACAAACTCCGATTTGGTGGTGTGCCAGCCTGCCTTCTCCAGCTTGTTGGCCACGTTGTTGCCCGACTCGATGCCCACGTAGTCACAGGCCACCATCTGCTCCACCGTGGCCATGCTGACGGTAAAGGCTTTCCGGGCCAGAATGTTGGCGGTGGTCTTGTGACCGGCACTGATGCACATAGACAGCTCTTTATCGTCGCTGATCCCGCCCCAGGCCGCGTTCATGGCATCGGGCGTACCGTCTTCCCCGTAGGTGGCGAGAATAAAAACCGGCTGGGGATAGGTCCAAGGCTTGGCTCCAAAATTCTTGCGCATAAGAAATACCTCCTATTGTATGGATGTTTGCATCAGACGGCAGCGCTTTGGGCCGTGAGGGCAAAAGAGGGGACGATCATACCTGTTCCCTTGCAGAAAATATTATAGCACATCGGCGCGGAAAGGTCATAGAAAATCAAAATAGGTACAGCGGCGGGACCAGAGAGGGTACGATTGCGCCGCCTGTGATTTCCGGATATAATGGTGATAATCCATATCGGTTTGGAGGAGCACAGCCATGAAACTGATCCATCTCTCCGACCTGCATCTGGGCAAGCGGGTCAACGAATTTTCCATGCTGCAGGACCAGCAGTATATTCTGACTGAAATTTTGCAGATCATTGACCGGGAGAAGCCGGATGGCGTGATGATTGCCGGGGATGTCTACGATAAGTCCGTGCCCTCTGCCGAGGCGGTAGCGCTGCTGGACGACTTTTTGGTGCGCCTGGCCAAGCGGGACCTCCAGGTCTTTCTCATCAGCGGAAACCACGACTCGCCGGAGCGCATGGCGTTTGGCGGCCGGCTTATGACGCAAAGCGGCGTGCATCTGGCCCCCGTCTATGATGGCAAGGTGAGCCCGATTACTTTAACGGATAATTACGGCCCGGTAAACCTCTATTTGCTGCCCTTTCTGAAACCGGCCCATGTCCGCCGGTGTTTTCCGGAGCGGGAAATTTTGACCTATACGGACGCTCTGGCCGCAGCCATTGAGGCCATGGGAGTAGATCCCGCGCAGCGAAATGTGCTGGTGACGCATCAGTTTGTCACCGGTGCGGCCCGGTGCGACTCGGAGGAGATCTCAGTGGGCGGCACGGACAACGTGGATGTATCCGTCTTTGAGCCCTTCGATTATGTAGCCCTGGGCCATATCCACGGACCCCAGCAGGTGGGACGGGAGACCGTACGTTACTGCGGTACGCCTTTGAAATACTCCTTCTCTGAGGCCAAACACCAAAAGTCGGTGACGGTGGTGGAGTTGGGGGAGAAGGGGGCTGTGTCGGTGCGTACCGTGCCCCTCACCCCTATGCGGGATCTGGCAGAACTGCGGGGTACTTATGAGGAACTGACCTTCCGGGGCTTTTACCAGGGGACGAGCTATCCCCGGGACTACGTCCATATCACCCTTACGGATGAGGAGGACATTCCCGATGCAGTGAGTAAGCTGCGGATCATCTATCCCAACCTGATGAAGCTGGACTATGACAACAAGCGTACCCGGGCAGGGATCGTCCTGGAGAGGGCAGAGGATCAGCAGCGCTCCCCGTTGGAGCTGCTGGAGGAATTTTATGAGAAGCAGAACGGGCAGCCCATGGGGGAGGAACAGCGCGCCTTTGCCAAGAACCTGATGGAGCGGATCTGGGAGGAGAATGAGCCATGAGACCACTGAAATTGACTGTATCGGCCTTTGGCCCCTATGCCGGAAAAGTGGTCATGGACCTGGAGAAACTGGGAAAGCAGGGGCTTTACCTGATTACTGGGGATACCGGCGCGGGAAAGACTACGATTTTTGACGCCATTACCTACGCTCTCTACGGAGAGCCCAGCGGCGAAAACCGGGATCCATCCATGTTCCGCTCCAAATACGCCCAGCCGGACACCCCTACCCAGGTGGAACTGATTTTCTCCTACGGCGGCAAGACCTACACCGTGCGCCGCAATCCGGAGTATGAACGTCCGGCCAAGCGGGGCGGCGGGACCACCACGCAGAAGGCCGAGGCAGAGCTGATCCTTCCCGATGGCCGTGTGGTTGTCAAACCCCGGGAGGTCAACCGGGAGATCGTGGATATCATTGGCCTGGACCGAGGCCAGTTTGCCCAGATCGCCATGATCGCACAGGGAGATTTTTTGAAGCTGCTGCTGGCAGATACCAAAAGCCGTCAGGAAATTTTCCGGGAGATCTTCAAGACCCGGTACTATATGGTGTTTCAGGAGCGGATGAAGAACGAGGCGGGACAGCTTCAGCGGGATTGCGAGGCAGCCCGGGCCAGTGTACAGCAGTACATTGGGGGAGTGGTCTGTCACGAGGATGACCTGTGTAAGCCTACCCTTCAAAAGGCCCAGGCGGGTCAGCTGCCGTTTCCGGAGACTGTGGAGCTCATCCGTCAGCTGATTGCCCAGGACTGTGAGGCCCAGGAGGAGCAGCAGAAGGTACTGGACCGCCTGGAGGAAGAGCTGAAAGAGATCTCGGCCCTGCTGGGGAAGGCAGAGGAGGCTCAAAAGACCCAGAAGAAGCTGGAGGCGGCCTGCAAAGCCCAGGAAGAACTGCTGCCCCAGGTGGAGGCGGCCCGGAAGGCACTGGAAGAGGAGGTGCAAAAGGCACCTCGTCAGGAGGAATTGAGCAAGGAGCTGGCTGCACAGGAGGCAGAACTGCCCCGGTATCAGGAACTGTCAGGAAAAGAGGCTGCCCGCGCGGCTCTCACCGGGCAGATCGCGGCGCTGGAGCAGAAGCGGGACGGGCAGACGCAAATGCAGGCGGCCAAAGCCCAGAATCTGGAACGCTGGAAGCAGGAACTTGCCGGTCTGGCCGGAGTGGAGACAGAGCAGGAGCGCCTGCTGCGAGAGAAGGAACAGGCAGAAAACCGCAAGGCTGCCCTGGAATCTCTGCAGGCGCAGGTAAGAGCCTGGCAAGCCTGCTTGGGACAGCTGACCGAGAGCCAGACCCGGCGGGAGGCTCTCTCCCAGCGGCAAAAGGATCTGGCCGCCCAAGTTCTCCAGGCAAAGAACACGCTGCAGACCAGCCGGGAGACCTGGCAAGCGGCTCAGGGTCTGCCGGAGGAGAAGCAAAAGCTTCTGCGCAGCCAGGAGCGGGCGCAGGAGAAAGCCAAGGCACTGAATGGGCTGGCAGCCATGCTGGATGGCTGCGGTAAGGCGCAGCAGGCGCTCCAGAGGGCTCAGACGGCGTATCAGCAGGCCAGGGAGCAGGCAGAGCAGCTGGAGGAGGACTACCGCCGAAAGAACCGGGCGTTCCTGGACGAGCAGGCGGGGGTGCTGGCGCAGTCCCTGGAGGATGGCAGTCCCTGCCCCGTGTGCGGTTCTCTTCATCATCCAAATCCGGCTCAACTGTCCGGCGGCGCTCCCACGGAGGCAGAGCTGGAACAGGTGAAAGGACAACTGGAGGCGGCCCGGCAGCAGGCCCTGACAAAGAGCCTGGCTGCGGGGACGGAGCGGGCCGCCCTGGAGGAGCGGCAGCGCCAGCTTCTGACGCAGATGTCGGTGTATATTCTGGACCCTGATTTGGAATGTGCCGGGCAGCAGATCGACGCTGGCAGGGAGGAGGCTGGGAGAGAGCTGTCTCAACTGCATCAGGCGCTGATGGAGCTGGAGGCGCAGCTTGCCCGCCGGGAGGAGCTCGGACAGGAGATCCAGCGGCAGGAGCTGGCTTTGGCTGACCTGGAAAAGCAGCAGGAGCAGTTGCAGCAGGACCTTACCCAGGCGGAGGTGGCCCGGAGTGCCTTAGACGGCCAGCGGGAGCAGATGGAGAATACCCTTGGCCGGGAGCTGACCGTCCACCTGGGAGGCTGCGCACTGGAGAAAGCTCCCGCTGTGATCACGGAGGATCTGGAGCGGGAGAAAATGACGCTGACACAACTGGAGGAGCGGACCCAGATACTCCAGAAAAAATTACAGCAAAAGCAGGAGCTGGACCGGAGAATTCCCCAGGAGGAGCAGGCCTTAAGAGAGCTGGAGCAGTCTGCTGCCGCTCTGCGTGAGGAATTGGCGGGTGCTGAAAGCCGGAACGAGGAGATGACGGAGCAGATTGAGGCCCTGCGCGCCCAGCTCAATTATCCGGATCTGCAGGCGGCCAGAGCACGTATTGCCGCACTGGGAGAGGAGATCCAGAGTCTGGCCGCAGCACGGAAAGCGGCCGAGGAGACTGCGAACAGCCGTCAGGCAGAACTGACCAGGGCGGACGCTGCCATCCAGGAGCTGAAACAAATGCTGGAGAGCGGCCAGAAGGTGGATGTCCAGGCTCAGCAGCAGCGCAGCGAAGAGCTGACCCGGCAGCGCAGCGAAGCATCCCAGGCCCAAAAGACCATCCATGCCCGTCTCGTGACCAACAAGACGGCCCTGGAAAATATGCAGGAAAAGGCGGCGGACCTGGAGAAGCTGGAAAAGCGGTATACCTGGGTGCGGGCCTTGTCCAACACGGTCAACGGCAATCTCGCCGGCAAGGAGAAGGTCGCCCTGGAGACCTATATCCAGATGACCTTCTTTGACCGTATTTTGCAGCGGGCCAATGTCCGCCTGCTGGTCATGTCGGGGGGACAGTATGAGCTGAAGCGCCGCCGGGAGGCGGAGAATAACCGCAGCCAGAGCGGCCTGGAGCTGGACGTGATAGACCACTACAACGGCTCCCAGCGCAGTGTCAAATCCCTGTCGGGCGGAGAGTCCTTTAAGGCCTCACTGTCCCTGGCGTTGGGGCTCTCGGACGAAATTCAGTCCGCCGCCGGAGGGATCCGGCTGGATACCATGTTTGTGGATGAGGGCTTTGGTTCTCTGGATGAGGAGTCGCTGCAGCAGGCCATCCGGGCGCTCACCGGACTGACCGAGGGAAACCGTCTGGTGGGGATTATCTCCCATGTGGCGGAGCTGAAAGAAAAGATCGACAAACAGATTGTAGTTACGAAAGATAAGTCCGGCGGAAGCCGGGTGGAGATTTTGGCGTGAACCGTGCTGCGCCCATTTGTCCCCTGTGTCCATGCGGATACAGGGGACTTTTTTGCGCTGTGGGGTAGGGAAGCAAGGAAAAAGCAAGATTTCCAGGCGAGCCAAAGAGCGGCTTCTATGGTATGATAGGGAAAACCCGTGGAGGTGAGAGATGTGAAAGGGGAGCGTACCATTCATCGGCGTGTTCTGGAGTACGCATATATGGATACTGACGCGCTGTATCGGGATTTTCATATTCCGGAGCAGGGCTATGATGAGGAGCAGGCGGAGGAGAGTCGGCAGCGGTATGGCAGCAATGTGTTGTCAGGCCGGGCGTCGGACACGGTGCTCTATCGCCTGCGCCGGGCGTTTATCAATCCGTTTGCAGTGATCCTGTTTGTGCTGGCCAGTATTTCTTTTGTGACCGACGTTCTTCTGGCCTCCAATTTCAGCCGGGATATGACCACCGTCATCATCATTTTATCCATGCTGCTCATCAGCGGCGGCGTGCGGTTTATTCAGGAGATGCGGGCCAAGCGTGTGGCAGACCGTCTGACCGAGATGATCGCGTCGGAGGTGTTGGTGTACCGGGACGGCCAGTGGGTGGGACTGTCCTCCACCGAGCTGGTGGTGGGTGATACGGTCCGCCTGCTTGCCGGGGACCGTGTTCCGGCGGATATTCGCCTGACGGCGGCCAAGGATCTGTTCGTCTCTCAATCGGTGATCACCGGCGAGAGTGTCATATGGGAGAAACAGGCCCGAGTCCTTCCCAAGGGGCAGGTGCGCTCCTATGGCGAGTATGAGAATATTGTCTTTATGGGCTCCTCCGTCATTGGAGGTACGGGGGAGGGCATTGTGCTGGCGGTGGGAAAGGACACCGTCTACGGCGGCTTCTCGGATGCCGAAGCCCACTTGAAAAACGGCTTTGACCAGGGGGCCAACTCCATCGCTTGGGTGCTCATCCGCTTTATGGCCATTTTGACCCCCATCGTGTTTGCCGCCTGCGGGCTTACCAAGGGCAACTGGTTTTCAGCCTTCTTGTTTGCCCTGTCTGTCGCGGTGGGACTTACCCCGGAGATGCTCCCCATGGTTATCAACGCGTGTCTGGCCAAGGGCAGCGCGGCTATGGGGAAAAAGCAGACAGTGGTCAAAAACATCAATGCCATGCAGGGCTTTGGCAGCATGGATATCCTGTGCGTGGACAAGACCGGTACTCTGACCGGGGACGAGATTCTACTGGAATATTACATGGATATCCTGGGCAACGAGAGCGAGAAGGTGCTGGACTTTGCCTATCTCAACAGCCTTTACCACACTGGCGTGAGAAACCATCTGGATTCCGCAATTTTGAAGTGCCGGGAGATGCCGGGGCGCAGCGGGTATTTTCAGCGGTGGGCGGAGGAGCACCCAAAGCTGGATGAGCTGCCCTTTGATTACGAGCGGAAGTTTGCCAGCGTTCTGGTGAAGGGAGAAGAGAAGAATCTGCTTGTCGTCAAGGGCAGTGTGGACGAGGTGTGCCGCCGGTGCAGCTTTGTGGAATACAGGGGAGAGCGGCAGGCCATGCAGGCTGACGGACTTGCCAGCGTTCACGCCATCGTGGACGAAATGCTGGAGGATGGCATGAAGGTGCTGGCCGTAGCCTATAAACCGCTGGACGCAGCGCAGCTGGAGGGAGAAGACGAGAGGGACTTTGTCCTGTTGGGCTATCTGGCCTTTTTCGATGCGCCCAAGCAGACTGCTGCCGCTGCCATCGGCAAACTGCAGGGACTTCATGTGGGCGTCCGGGTACTTACCGGAGACCAGAGAAGCGTGGCCGTGTCCATCTGCCGCAGGCTGGGCATCGATACGGTGCACACTCTGACAGGCGAGGAACTGGAGCGGCTCACCGAGGACGAACTGCCCGTCAAGATCGAGCACACCACCGTATTTGCGGAGCTGTCGCCCAAGCAGAAGGTGCGGGTCCTTCAGACGCTGCAGGCCAATGGGCATACGGTGGGATTTCTGGGGGACGGCATGAACGACCTGCCCGCAATGGTGGAGTCGGATGTGGGTATCTCCGTAGACACCGCGGCGGAGGCAGTCAAAGAGGGAGCCGATGTTAACGGATGTATTTGATGACTTTGTCCGTTTTGGACATACAGGGCGTTTTATGCATGACTGCTTTTAATTGAGCGATTTTCTGCAACAAAGCTGTTTTTTCCTGACCCGTTGCAGTTTTCAGCTGTTTCTGAGCCTTTTTTATCTGCCATATGACCTTATCGTATTCCGGGGTATGGTGCCTGTCCCTGCTTTTATAGAACTCTTTGGCGGTTTTTTCTACGAACTTGTCCAGCTCATTCAGGTAGATATTTGCGAGTATGGGCGAAACGATGCCGCCCTGCGGGCAGCCGGAGTAGGTAGCATGGTATTGCCAGTCCTCCATATAACCGGCTTTTAGGAATTTCCAGATGAGCTGAATCAACCGAGCATCTTTAATCTTGGCGTTTATGACGTTTGCTAAAACTTGGTGGTCAATGTTATCGAAACAGCCTTTAATATCGCCCTCAATAAACCACGACACACCTGAAAATTCTCTTTTCAAAGATTTCAGCGCAGTGTGGCAGCTCCTGTTGGGACGAAAGCCGTGAGAATTGTTTGAGAAGATTGGCTCGTAGACCGATTCCAATATCATTCTCAATACTTCCTGCACCAGCTTGTCCGTAAAGGTAGGAATTCCAAGAGGACGTTTTTTTGTGCTGTTCTGCTTTTTCTGGATGTACTCGCGGCGAACAGGATTCGGAGTATAGGTTCCGTCAGCCAGAGATTGGATGATCCGATCAACTTTTTCCTTGCTGAATCCGTCAGCTGTGTCGTCATTCACGCCTTTTGTTCCTGCGCCCTTGTTGGCGTATCCTGTCCTTTCTCAATGTGTGCGGCAAGTTTGTCCGCGTAATACATAAATGCTTCAAAATCTTCGCTGGAGCTGCGCCACAGATCGTAAAAGGGCTGCAAAATACTTTCATATCCCTTTTTTAATTCGGCAAGGCCTGTTTCCGTAATAAAGAGCCGATAGCTGCGCTCATCTGTTTCCTGGCGCTGCTTCCGGATACACTCCTTTTCGTAGAGGGATTTCAGACAGCGGCTCACCGCCTCTTTTTTCATACCGCTGCTTTGGCTGAGCAGAACAGGGGTATTTTGCTCCGGCTGTAAATACAGGTGGGCCAAGAGTTCACACTCGCTGGCGGTCAGCAAAGACTTCCGCAAAGGAAGCAAGGAACGCATGACCTTTTGAAGCTGCTGCTGGAAGTGCATCATATTGGTCCATTCCACAAGTAATGTCTCCTTCTTGGTATATAGTTAACGGCGTTAAGTATATCGAAGAGACTTGCTTTTGTCAAGTGTTTTGAGAAAGGCAGGCGGCCACCCTGGGAGCGTATAACGGATTATGGATGGTCGGTTATAGGGAATGCGACTCCTTGATATTCTCGGACAAGTCGGGAAGCGTACCGGATCGGCCAGATACAGCAAGATCTGGAAGCTCTCATCCTCGGTAAATCCCATGGAGGACAATTCTGCCTTTTCTAATCTGGACAGCGTCACCGGAGTCTGGCTGGGCCTCCGGCAGCTTTTGCCGGGATAACCGGGCGGAAAATAAAAAACCACTCGCAGAGCGAGTGGTTGAAAGATAGTTGGATCCCTCGAAAAGAGAGAGAAACGCCGTGTGAGATGGAAAATCCGAAACGTTATCGGCACTCCTGTTTCATGGCGCAATACCCGATAAGTACTGTCCAAACATAGGCGCAGGTTTTGGGGATCATCAGCATCCCAATCATGGGGATGGCATCTGCCCAAAGTACCACCGGGATGTAAAAGCCAAAGCTCAATACAATGGTCAGCCACATCCACCGAAACGCCCGGTCCCCGTGATCTCTGGCACTGCGATAAAACAGCACGATCACCAGCAGACCAAGCAGAGCGAAGGGAATGTTGCGGTAGATGCCCCAAGAGAGGGGGGCGTCGGCACTGAGCCACTGATTTTGAGGCATCATACATAGAAGAATCCGCAGACCGGCCAGAACATATACTGCGGTGGTCAGGCCGCCCTGTCCCTTGACATGGTATCGCTGCCGCCATACATAGTAGAGCAGCACATAGAAGATCGTCATGGTGACCGAGGTGATCCATTTTCCCAGTCCCAGAGGAACGGTGTAATTTTCAAGGCCTGTGGTGCACAGAGCAACCGCACGGGGGATCAGATGGAAGGCGTCGCCTGCGCCCAGCACCACCGCCATGAAGCCGAACAAACGGAACTGACGGTTTCCCTTGCTGCCCCGGATCATCAGGATACCGATGGTAATGACCGAGACCAGGTAGACCGCATCAAACAGAGTTTCCATAATTGCCTGCATCGCTTATACTCCTTTTTCTTCCATGTTTTGATTTGCAGCAAAGGCCGCTTTGCCAAAGTTTCGGCCAAACAGCAATCCGGCCAGCAGGGCAGCTCCCAGGCCGGTGTAAAACACGGCAATAAACTGCTCCGGCGCAAGTCCACTTACCCGCAGGCCAATTCCACCAGTCATCATTACCGCCATAATGGCAAAGGCCTTTTTATCAAAGAATTTTAGAAAAAAGTGCCGCTCCTCCAAATAAGAGATAATCTGGCTGGTGTGCTTTTTCACCAGTTTTCCAAAGATAAACCGCTGAAACACAGCAAAAACCAGCACAGAAAGCAGAAAATTCAGCACCGAGAGGTAGGCTGGGTAGGCCGTCAGGCCGATGCGTAGGATATTGAATCCCGCCGCGCTCCACACCAGACAGGCCAGAAGCAATAGGGTATTTCGCTTTACTTTCATGGGTGCCCTCCTTTTTGGGTGAACAATGTTCAATTTTCGAGATATAAAATTCCCACTGGCCGGTGGGAATTTTAATAGAGAGTCCTGCGGACGATCTCTAGTACAGCGGTTGGATCATAATCCTGCCGCAGTAAGGCTGACAGCATTAGGGAAAACAGAAGATCTGCAAATTTTTCCGCTGTAAATTGTTCTGTGAAGGCGTCTGGCCGCACTTTGGTGTCCCGATGTAAAACGGAGTACAATCCTTCCAAAATGTGCTGCCAGGTCTGCTGCATCTTTCGTCTCCCGTCCGATTTGTCTTCTCCCATAAAGCCCAGGGAGTGGAGGGTAAAGAATCCGGGATATTGTTTGCAGCCATATTCCATTCGTTCGTACAGCCAGGTAATGCAGGCCTGGGTGTCCTGAAACACAGCTCCATCCTCCGGGCGGTGGAAGATCTCACACCAGACGCTTTCCACGGTGGCGCCAACCAGGGCAGACTTGGAGTCAAAGTAGTTGTAAATGGAACCAACCGATACTCCGCAGGCCGCCGCCACTGAACGAATATTGACGGCCGACCAGCCCTCTCGCTGGATCAGTTCCCGGCTGGTTTTTAAGATATCCTCTTTTGATGTGACAACGGTATTCATCCAATCACCTCAATATGAACAATGTTCATTATAGGGATTTATCCGTTGTTGTCAAGTGTGATTTGTATCGTAACTTTTGCTGGGACTGGATTGCCGATAAACAAAAGGGTGATTGTCTGTGACTATAAGACCGCTTTGATTGTCAGATGGGGATGCTCATGGTATGATAAGAATATCAAATAAAGTGCCTGTCAAGAACCTTTGCCGGGTGGCTGAGGTTTGGAAAGGAGAAGTATATGCCCCGTACTGATGTAACGCAGATGCCTTTTGCAAAACTATACCCGCTGCTGGTAAACAAGGCCGGAAAAAAGGGCCGCAGCAGGGAAGAGGTGGATCAGGTGACCGCTTGGCTCACCGGGTATACCGCGGAGGAGATTGCCCATCTGGAGCAGTCTGATACCAGCTACGGCGACTTCTTTCGGAAGGCTCCTGCCTTGAATCCAAACCGGACTAAAATTACAGGTAAGATATGTGGGATCCGGGTAGAGGAGATCGAAGACCCGCTGATGCGGGAGATTCGGTATCTGGATAAACTGGTGGATGAGCTGGCCAAGGGAAAATCCATGGAACAGATTTTGAGAACATAAATGAAATCCCCCTATTCTGTGCTGCAACAAGCATAGAATAGGGGAATTGTTTACTTACATTTGTCCCTTCCATACCCGGGCCAAAATATCTTTGAGCACGAGCAGAGCGTCGGTGTTGTTATAGCCGTAGTCCACCCGCAGCAGGGTGAGCATCTCGCGCAGGGCCGGAGCATAGTCATTGATACGCACCGTTTTATGGTAGGTGGCAAGCACCGGGTACTTCTTGCTCCATACCTTGTTCCAGTCGATCCGGGCCTGGGCCTCGTCACTAACGCGGTCAATCATTTGCTGGGCCTGCTGCTCATCAAAATCGTACTCAATAAGCTCGTCCAGGGTCATGTGGTAGAGCATAGCCAGTCCCTTGGACTGCCGGATGTCGGGCAGAGTCTCATTGGTCTCCCATTTGGAGATGGTCTGGCGGCTGACTCCCAGCTTTTCCGCCACGCTTTCCTGGGATAATCCGCTTTTTTTCCGGGCGTGATATAAGCTGCTCCCTAAACTCATAACAGTTTCCTCCTGATACTACATGTTCTGCACTTCAGTATACCGTCCGGACAGCAAAAAATCTACCAAGCGAAACACACACTTTCGCCCGGTTTCCTGACATTTCCCATGCGGCTGTGCTATACTGGAGAAAACGGAGATGGGAGGGATCTGTGTGACAAAGGAGGAGTATCAAGCAGCTGCCCGCTACTGGGAGGAAAAGGACGCAGACAGCGTCAAACTGGAGCCCGGGAAGCTGCGCTCCATGGTGGAAGAGTATATCCGGTCCAACAATACCTGCGCTCTGGCCACCGGGACAGGGGACTATGTGCGCTGCACCCCCATTGAGTACAGCTGGCACGACGGATGCTTCTGGATGTTCAGTGAGGGAGGCAAGAAATTCATTGGCCTTGAACAGAATCCCCATGTGTGTCTGGCCATCTATGACCGGTACGAGGGCTTTGGGTCACTCCATGGGATGCAGGTCATGGGTTTGGCGGAGTTGGTAGAGCCGTTCAGTGAGGCTTACAACGACCACGCCGCACGCAAAAAGATTTCTTTGGAGTTTCTGCGTAAACTGCCGTCTCCCATGCACTTAATTTGTGTTCGGCCTACTCGCATCGACTGCCTGTTCTCTGACTTCAAAAAGCTGGGATGCGCTCCGCGGCAGACGTTGTTGCTGGAGGAGACATTGTGACAGGAGCAAAACATTCAGACAGAGCCGATAGGAGGCAAAGCATGGTATATTCCGAAGAGGAACTTCTGGAGGCCAAACGGCAGATCGATTCCACCCTGCATAAGTTGGCAGAGACCATCAAAACCCTGGAGGGAAAAGAAAACCCTGCCCGCTATAAGTCTCAGATCACCTTGGCTAAGCGGCGCATCCAAGCCTTTACCCTTGCAGTGGATCTGATCCAGAGAGAACTGGAGCAGAGGACAACATGATAACAAAAAGCCCGGAGCATCTGAAACTCCGGGTTTTCCTGTTCTTAGAATGGTCCCAGCTTACCGCTCTGGATGCGGCGCTTCAGGTCGAGCACCTTCTTCTCGATTTGGGTCATGACAGCGAGAAATTCTTTATCTTCCTTGCCGCTGGGATCATCCAGGCCCCAATCCTCCCGATGGGAACAGGGGAACGTGGGACACTGGACATTGCAGCCCATGGTAACGACGATATCTACCGGCGGAAGGTCGGAGAGCGGTTTATTGTACTGGGTCTGTTCCATATTGATGCCGTGTACCTGTTTCATCAGGCGTACCGCGTCGGGATTGATTCGGGCGCCGGGTTCAGTGCCGGCAGAAAAGCTATCAAACACATCGCCGGCCAGTTTTTTGCCCAGTGCCTGGGCCATCTGGCTGCGGCAGGAGTTGTGAACGCAGAGAAAAGCCACCTTGGGCTTTTTGTGGTTAGCAACAGAGAAGGGGCAGCGCTTGCCGATGCACTGGTTGTTTTGACTGCTGTAAGAGCAGACGGGGAGAGTCCGTTCCATCTCCACCCCAAGATGCTCCCGGGTAAAGTCAATAGCGGCCAGGATGGACAAAAAGGAATCCCGTTTACAGCACCGGGGGCCGCCCGCCTTGCCGATGCTTTCCAGCGCCCGAGCGGTCATCTGGTTGCTCAGCCCCCAAGGTTCCTGGGCCAGTGGTGTGGACTGCGTGGCAATGGCCAAAAACTGTCCCGCACTGATCCCAGCCCCGCAGGCGCCCCAAAAGCCGCAGGCTCCGCCGGGAACTTCTTTGCCCCGGCTGTACATCTCGCGAAGGGCGGCTTCCAAATCCAAGCTGTCTCCGGCATTTTTATAGGCGGTGAGCAGAGCGGCTCCCACCATGACATGGTGTTCCGGGCCGTGCATATGGCAGAAGGGGAGATCCATCATCCGTCGGACAATGGCCACAGGGTCTTTGGAGGTCTCAGAGAGACACAGGCCAAAGATGCTGTCCATGCCCTGGGTATGGCAGTCATTGCACACATAGTGTCCGTTTACGCAGCGCGTTTTGCTGGGTTCTTTTTTATGGCAGATAGCGCACTCCATGATCTCATCCTGGATCAGATATTCCAGGGGCGCCCGACAAATCAAACATTCTTCCCGGTTCAAACCTCTGTTTCCTCCCATTTTTGCAGCGCAGCATGTTGTTCCGGTGTATGAAACCAGTGTTCTCCACCTTCCAACACAGTGAGCTTAGCATTGTGTTGATGAGTATACTCTTCCACAGTATGACGGGGAGTCATATTGTCCCCACTTCCGTAGAGAATGCAGATAGGGCAGTCCCAATGGTGGACTGGATGCTCCCGTACCCAGCATAGATACGTCCAGGATAGGGTTTGGCCAAAAGAGGTGGCGATTTCACCCTGCTCCTTTAGTTGTTCTTCCGACACTCCGGCCCAGCCCATCATAGTCAAAATCAAGCGTTCCATGTCCACAATAGGGGAGACAAGTAGAGCGCGACGGGGTGTGTCCAAGGCCAGCATAGCAAAATAAGCTCCGATGCTGTTGGCACGGAGAGAGACCGTTTTCCAGTGCTGCTTTGACCAATACAGCGCAGCTTGAATGTCTGGTACTGCTGTCCATGGGGTAAATACATCATCTCGATTCTGACGTTCTCCATGACCAGGCAGATCAATGGACAGTACCTGGTACCCCTTGGGACAGGCTATCAGAGCAAAGGCTGCAGCTTCTTCTTTATGCCCCATTTGTCCGTGGAGAAATAGATATCCTCGCTGCGCAGGTTCCCCATATAAAATCGCGGGAATCATACCAATTTGAATGTGTTGGGTTTTCATTGTTTTGCCTTTCATTGGGTTAGTATCAACGCCATCCGCTCCAGACCCAGTCCAAGCCCCTCATAGCCTACACATCGGCTGGGGCGGGTGTTGACGGCATGATCCAGCAGAGGCTGAGCTTGGTTGGAAGTGTCCAAACATAGATCCAGTGCCAGCACATCTTCCCAGGCCCGGTTTAGGAAGGCTACCTCACGGCGGCCGTGGGTACGGGTGATTTCAATCGTGCCTGCCTGACGCAGGTAGTCCGCGGCCTGTTCGTTGGAAAACCCGGCGGCAGTGAGACTGTCGAGCAGTCCCTCCCGGAACAGTCCTGGGATGTCCACCCACTGGAAAGGGGATACATCATAGCGGACAAAGGTATACCGGCTGTGGCAGTGGACAGCCAGAAGGGACTTGTGCCCCCGCAGGTCAATGACATGAAGATCCCAGCAAAAACGCCGGTCCGACTCAGTGCCATACTCCGGCGTTTTAACCTTCAGAAATCGCTGGAGAGGAAAAGTAAGACCCAGTTCCATTACTTCACCTCGTGGGGGATGGTGATCTTTGTTACCTGAATGTGCCCGTCTGCAATCTCCACCATCATCATGGTGATCTCCTGATGAAACCGCCTGGGACCGCAGGAGCCGGGATTGAGCCATAAAATACCGTCTTTCGCCTCCTGAAGATACTTGTGGGAGTGGCCGAACACCACGGCATCCACACCGGAAAGGTCCGCTGGCACTTCTTTTTTGTTGTGAACCATATAAAAGGTCACGCCATCCAGGGTAACTGTGAGATCGTGGGGGATAGCTTCTGCCCACTCTTTGTCGTTATTGCCCCGAACGATGTAGAGGGGAGCGTGCTGCCGCAGCTCGTCCACGATGCCGGGTTTATTGATGTCGCCGCCGTGGAGAATGGCGTCGACGTCTTTCAGATATTCCAGTACCTCGGGCCGAAGCAGGCCGTGGGTGTCGGAGAGAATGGCAAGTTTCATGGGGATATCTCCTGTCATGGGTTAATTTTGCGAATCTGTTCCAGATCACCGCTGCATAAGGTTTCCAGATTGCGGAAGATTTTCTCCGGCTCCCAGTCCCACCACCGGAGTTCCAGTAAGTAGGCCGTCAGTTCCTGGTTGAAACGGGGACGGATCACACGGCAGGGATTTCCCGCTGCGATGGTGTAAGGCGGAATATTGCTGGATACCACGGAGTTGGCCCCGATAATCGCACCGTCGCCAATGTGGACACCGGGCAGGACGGTGACATTTTGCCCCATCCACACATCGTTGCCCACGACAGTATCGCCCTTAAAGGGCAGCTCGTCCAATGTGGGTGTGCATTTCTCCCAGCCATGGGCAAAGATATTGAAGGGGTAGGTGGTAACCGAGGCCATGCGGTGGTTTGCGCCGTTCATGACAAACTCAACGCCCTTGCCGATGGCGCAGAACTTCCCAATCATCAGCTTGTCCCCGATAAACTCATAGTGGTGAGTCACATGGGACTCAAAGTCCTCGCCCCCGGTGGCCGCATCATCATAGTAGGTATAATCGCCCACCTGAATGTTGGGACGGGTAATGACATTCTTAATGTAGCAGACGCTGGGAATGTTCTCGTTTGGGTGGACAGCGTTGGGGTTGGGTCCAAACATTGTGAAGCCTCCTTATCCCTGTGGGTTCTGTGCTTGGATTTTCCGGTAAAACTTGCGGGCGTTTTCCAGGTCCCGCGCATCCGGATGTCTCTTGGCAATGCCGCCAATCAGCTTGAAGGGACCGAAGGTATCGTAGCCCTTGCAGGAAAACTCACCCAGCACCGGGCAGTTTTTCTCTCTGGCGATCTTAGCCACGGATTTCGCACCGCTGCCCTTGGCTCCACCGTAGGTATAGACGAAAAACACCGGCTTACCCTGGGGCAGATACTGCCGGGCAAACTCCACGACGGCCTTTTGAAAGTCAAAGCCGTAGATGCCGGAGGCAAAGCCGATGCAGTTATACTCTTCCAGCCGGACTGTCTGTCGGGTTGTCACATCAATGAGGTCGAGATTTCCTTCACCAGCCATGGCCTCCAGAACCTTTCGGGTATTCCCATGGTGGTGGGAGTAGTAACAGACAGCCGTTTTCATCAGTTTCCCTCCAAGGTCCAGCCAAAGTCGTTATGGTAGATCATCTGGCGGGTCATGCCGCCGTCAATGCAGATGTTCTCTCCGGTAATAAAGCCCGCTTTGTCCGAGCAGAGATAGAGAACCATGTTAGCAATATCCAACGGATTGCCTACCCGGCCGGCGGGCTGCTGGATCGCGTCCGGACCTTCATAGACCGTATAGTCCGTGTCGATCCAACCAGGGGAGACAGAGTTCACCCGCACCTTTCCGCTGAGACTCACCGCCAGCGCGTGGGTCAGGGCGGAAATGCCGCCCTTGGCGGCTGTGTAGCTCTCGGTCTGGGGCTGGCTCATCCGGTCCCGGGAGGAGGAAATATTTACAATAGCCCCGCCGGGAGCAAAGTGGGGAGTAAACAGCTTGGCAAGGTAAAAGGGAGCGGTAACCCCTACCCGCAGCGCGTAGTTGAATTCCTCATAGGTACACGCATCGATGCCCTTCATCAGGGGCAGAGCGTTGTTGATGAGATAGTCCACATGGCCGTGGTCGGCAATGACCTTGCGGGCGAAGTCCTCCAAGACGGCCTGGTCGGCCAGGTCGCCCACAAAATAATCGTTGGGTAGCAGGTCGATGACACACACCTGGGCCCCTTCCTTCCGAAATTGTTCCGCAATGGCCTTGCCGATGCCTTTGGCGCCGCCGGTGACGACGGCAACTTTGTTTTCAAACATAGCGATTCCTCCTTACTCGGCATCCTCATCCAGAGCTTCTACCAAAAAGCTCACCGGACGAAAGCCGTCGTTGCAGGAGAGCATGGCAGACTTAGGATTTTTCATCCAGCCGTCATAAAAGTTCTTTCCGCCGTGGCTCAGGGCCAGTACAAAGGGGGAGAGGGTATCCCAGGCACTTTGGCAAAAGCCATCCGGCTTCTCCCAGCCATTGGCGATAAAAACCTGTCCCACTTTCATGTCGCAGGCGTGGGAGATAGGATTTTCGTACTGGGCCATCAGATCCTCATATTGCGTGATACGCATAACAGTGATCTTACATTTTTTCATATGATGATACCCTCGCAGTGGTCAATTTCGTGCTGGATGATCTGAGCGGTCCAGCCGGTAAAGGTTTTCAGCCGCTCCTGAAATTTTTCATTCTGCCAGCGAACTTTGATGGACTTCCACCGCTTGGCCGGACGGGTACCGGTGAGGGAGAGACAGCCCTCCTCCGCCTCATAGGGACCGGATTGTTTGATGATTTCCGGGTTAAACATGACCATGTAGGTGCCCTCGTTGTCAAAGACGATAATTCGCTTATTGATGCCAATCATATTAGCTGCCATGCCCACACAGCCGGCCTTGTGGTGCTCCAGGGTTTCCAGCAGGTCGGCAGCGATGGGAAGGTCGTCCGGGGTGGCAGGCTCTGCCTTTTGAGCCAAAAAGGTTTCGTCTTTACAGATATCTCGAATCATAATTGATTTCTCCTGATGTAATAATTAACTGCTTGGTTATGAAGGTCTTATTTATTGGGATAAATCCCGCTTGATCGTGCGGCCTATGGCATAGAATCCCATATTGGGCATTATAGCACAGCAAGAAAGATGATTCCAATGTTTCTGCCCGCATAGTACGGAAATAAATTGTCTTTTTTTCTTATATGCCGTATAATAGTACTAACATTATGCCGCATTTCCATATTCTCCGATCAGAGAGGAAGATAAATATGGCTCGAGTATCCACCAAAGAAAATAAGACCATTTACCAGCTCACGCGGGAGGGTTTAAAGCTGACCCGGGAAGAGGCCGGTGAACTGTTGGAAACCATGTCTCCCGAACGGATCGAGAAGATTGAAAATGAACGATCCATGCCTCATCCTGATGAAGTACTTCTGATGTCAGATAAGTATAAGCAGCCAGGGCTGTGCAACCACTACTGTGCCAACCAGTGTCCCATCGGGCAGCAGTATGTTCCGGAGATCAAAATTAAAGAGCTGTCTCAAATCGTGTTGGAAATGCTGGCCTCACTGAACTCCATGAACAAGCAGAAGGACCGTTTGATTGAAATTACAGCCGATGGAAAAATCACGGATGATGAGCTGGAGGACTTTATCCATATTCAGGAGGAGTTGGAACGGATTTCGATTACTGTGGAGACCCTTCAGCTCTGGTGTGAGAAAATGCTGGATCATGGAGTGATTGATGTGGAGCGGTATAACGCCCACCGTAAGTGCGCGAAAGCCGAGGCTTAATTTTCTCTTTTTGCGGAAATAAACCATTGTAATTTGCGCCTGCATACCTTTATTCTCATGGCACATCTCAGTAGAATAAAAGCATACAAGAGATGCTGTTTATTCCAAGGAGCAAAAGCAGAAATCTTTTGTTGGATGACCATGCAATCCACTTAAAATTATTTTATGGAGGGAAAGATATGCGTTACGAAGTAAAAGGTGGCTCGTTTCCGGTTGTTGTGTGTAATCTGGACAGCGGAGAGCAGATGATCACAGAAAAAGGCTCTATGGTCTGGATGAGCCCCAACATGAAAATGGATACCCGTGGCGGTGGCCTTGGCAAGATGTTCTCCAAGGCATTTTCCGGCGAGAGCATGTTCCAGAATACTTACACGGCTCAGGGTGAAGGCATGATCGCCTTTGGTTCCAGCTTCCCGGGACAGATCAAAGTGGTTACGATTGCACCCGGGCAGGAAATGATCGTACAGAAGAGCGCGTTCCTGGCGGCAGAATCCGGTGTAGAACTATCTATCCACTTCAGCAAAAAACTCGGGGCTGGCTTTTTCGGGGGAGAGGGCTTTATTATGCAGCGCCTGTCCGGCTGCGGGATCGCCTTTGTAGAGATCGATGGCGAATTGGTGGAATATGAATTAAAGCCCGGCCAGCAGATCGTTGTGGATACCGGAAATGTGGCAGGCTTTGAGCCGGGCGTCCAGATGGATATCCAGCAGGTGCCCGGACTGAAGAACAAGCTGCTGGGCGGAGAGGGCCTGTTCAACACGGTCCTTACCGGCCCGGGCCTTGTATGGCTGCAGACCATGCCCATTTGCAATGTGGCGGCGTCCATTCGTCCCTTTATCCCCACTGGGAATGGCTGACGAATTGGAGTCTGCGCAGAACGAACCTCTGTGCTGCTTGCGTAGAAAAGTCAATGTCCCGTTCCAATCGGCAATGTGCAGACTGAAAGGAGGGCCAAATGAAATACGCGGCTGATTTTCGCAGTATTGCAAGAGAATCCTTGCGAGGGAAATGGCTGTTTGCGGTTGCAGCTGGTCTGGTTGCAGTGCTCTTGGGCGGTATCAGTTCGGATGGACCTGAGATCAAGTTCCATGTCGATGCTGCGGGTGCAAGCGCCAGTCTGGAACTTGCAGGACAGAATATTTATTCTACCAGCAAAGGATTGGGACCGGAGCTGAGTACGTTCCTGATTGGAGGCGCTGTTTATCTTATCCTGATTGCCATTGTGTTTGCTGTGGCCTACTTTATTCTTGGCAGCATCATTGGCGTTGGGTACGCGCGGTTTAATCTGCGGATGGTAGATCAGGAAAATCCGGCCTTTGATGTTCTGTTTGCTTATTTTCCCTACTGGAAGACGATGGCTGCAGCCCGGTTTCTTCAGAGCCTCTACATCCTGCTGTGGACCCTGCTGCTGATCATCCCCGGCATTATCGCCACATACAGCTATGCGATGACGGAATTCATCTTGGCGGAGCAACCTGAGCTTACGGCCAGTGAAGCCATTGCCCGTTCCAAAGAGCTGATGACAGGAAACCGTTGGCGGCTGTTCTGTCTGCACTTCAGCTTCATTGGCTGGCACATCCTGTGTATATTTACTTTGGGAATTGGCAATCTGTGGTTGAATCCGTATATACAAACGGCGACAGCAGCATTTTACCGTGAGATTTCCGGCTCTGTACCCGAAATCGGATACGTTTAAGCGGAAATGCACGCGGATGAATTCTTAATGTAACAGAAAAGCAGGTCCCCTTCGTGGGGACCTGCTTTTTTGTCCAATAATCTTATTTACCAATCTCTTTTGCCTGTTCCACAACTTTTTGGTAAGGGCCAATGATATACTGGTTCATTTGTCCTTTCATCTTTTTCTGTACCGACGGAACTGCAAGCATAGCGCCCACCAGTTTCATCTGTAAAATACGTTTCTTTTGCTTCTGAGGGAAGTCGTAGATGCCGTGGGCCTTATAAAATTTGTGGTCAGCCTTCATCATACCCTGCATCACATAGATGAGGTCGCGGAAAATCTTCATGCCGCCCACGCCATAAAAGTTGGCCGGGCGGGACAGCTTCTTTTCCATGGCAAACACCAGAGCATCGGCCAGAGTCTGAATTTCGGATGCAGGATCCCCCTCGTCTGTGGCTACACCGCACAGATAGTTGCCGCCCACCTCGCTGCGGCCCTCGATGATCATGCGTAGATTGCTTTCATACCGATAGTCGCCGCTGATGAGATAGGCAATGGGAGTGCCGTGGGTCACGGTCCGGTGGCCGTTACAAAACTGACGGTCATTGAAGCATTTGAAGCTGGAGTGGGTGTAGTGGTCTGAGATGGTAAAGGCATAGACAAAGGCGTCGGCGGACTGGATGGTGCTGCGTAAAAACGCATCAAATCCATCCTTGTAGACGCATGTTCCGGTGATGGCACAGCCAAAACACCCCAGACAGCCGCCGTCAAAGGGGAATTCCCGCAGGTTCACCACCCGGCTCTCAAAGGGCAGTGCGGTACGAAAGTCCGTGATCATGTTCTGAAGATTTTCATCGTCAGGGGAGTAGTTGGTGACGATGACCACATCCTTGGCCTTGCTCTTGGCTGCGCAAGGCAGCACCGGCTGATAGACTCGTTTCTCCCGCTGGGGCGCGCTGACAGGCGGTGTCACAAACAACCCGTGCTCACAGGAAAACATCAGCTGGTCAAAAAAGTTCCGGGCATCCCGCTGACCCTGTTCAGTGAGCAGGTCATCCATGTCGGCAGACAGCCCCCGCACAACCTTCATTCCAAGATCAAAGCAGTTCTCCTCCACATAGCGGTGGGCGGTCACGTCATAGAAGTGCTTGGATGTCGTGATCTGGGAGACGAATTTCCCAGAGAGATCCACGCCGTCGGCCTTGATGAGCTCGATGAGCCGGTGGAGCTGATAGGGTGCAATAAAGGTATAGACCGGGTAACAGAACAGCAGCAGATCTGCCTGCTCCAACTGGCGGTGCAGCGGGGCAAAGTCTTTCTCATAGCTTTTAATGCGCTGCCCCACCGGAAGCACAGTAAAGGTGTGTTCGGGATGCAGTGCCTGTAAATATAGGGCAGTGTGGACCGTGGTGGAGTTTTTGCCCTTGGGGCTGGCGTTTAATACAAGAATATTCATGGGTGTTCCTCCAATTCGTGAAGCAGGCGGCTATACCAGCCGATTTCAAATTCTGCGGCGGCGATGCCGTACTGGATGGTGTATCCCTGAAAGCGCAATACCTGGGGCCAGTCGATGCCCGGCGGAAGTGCCTTGGGGTCCATCTGTTGGAAATACTCCTGGATTGCACAGAGCACCCCGCGGGTCTCTTCCATCTGCCGGATGTAGTCCCGGATCGCGGCGAGACGTTCCTCCGGCTGGGCAAGGCCTGCGAAAAACAGCCGGGATAGTTCCATGTTTTTTACCCGGTCCGCCTGCATGGGCTGAGCAACCCAGCGGGAAAAGGATGCCCGGCCGGTTTCTGTGATGGAAAATCTCTTTTTGCGGCGTTTTCCCTCTGCGGTTTCGCTGGCTGTCACCTTGCCCTCTTTTTCCAGCTTGGAAAGGGCGGTCTGTACACTGCCCGCGCTGTGGGAGCAGATCAGGGCTAGGTTTTTCTTAATAAACTGCTGCAATTCATACCCGGTCATGGGGGAGAGAATGAGCAGGCCTAAAATCAGATATTCCATAGCGCCCTCCAATATATCGAATAGATATATTATAAGCGAGAGGTAGACTTCCGTCAATCTGCAGCGCAGATGTTTCAACCGGCAAATAAGAAGAGCAGGTCCCGGACATGGGACCTGCTCAAATTTTGGGTATGTATGTGATATCTTCCGGCAAAGAGGGGAGTTTACTGGATGCGGAAACCATTGGAGCACTTTTCAACGGCATAGTCCAATTTTTCATTCTTAGAGGGAAAATCCAATCGTTCATATCCATCTTCCTCGTGGAAGGATACGATATGCTCCGTCCAGTCGATCCACAGGGAGGGGAAATTGGCTGCTTCCTGATCCTTGTCCATAGGTTCTCCAATCCTTCTTTCTAAGTTTTCGTGTTGTCAGCTTCTGTTTATATGGGGATGCTGCTGACCAGACGCTCAATTTCTTGCTGGAGCCTTGTTTTTTCCGCGGTAGTCTGGTCCATCAAAGTCTGCAGATAGTCCAACACGCTGCAAATTTGGCTTCTGGTATTTTGTACCTGGTCCTGGGATTGATGAATTTGATCCAGTACGGCCCAGTCAGCAAAGAGGCCGTCAAAGAAATAGTCGGCAACGCGAAGAAACCCGTCAATGTTGACCTGGAAGTCGGCGGCGATATCGATGAGATTGCAGATATGGAGATCGGCGTTAGCATGACAGATGACGATTACAACACCACCTACACAGGCCCCTGCCAGCTCAAGACCTCTGTCGCTGAGACCCACGACTACGGCACGGACCATTATCAGAATACCATTACCAGCGGTGCCGCCATGAATACCTATGGATATGAAATGGTACATTTCTCACAGGACACTCTCTATGACAAAAACGGGGTAAAGCTGCTCTCCAGTGGTGTCATGACCAACCGTGAAAGAGAAACTGCTCTTTTGCTGGAGTTAGAGAACACCACGGGCAGCGTGGTATATTTGTCCACATCGGATATTACTATCAATGGTTTGCTGGTGAACAGCTCCACATGGTCTAGCAATGCCATCAATCCCGGTAAACGCTGCATTGTGGATGTAGATCTCTCGGATGTGCTGGCCTCTCCCTATTGGAATGTATATGGCATCACTCAGGTGGGTGCGGTCTCCCTCTCTTTGGAGCAGTGTAATGCGGACGGCATCGAAATCGCGGCAGAAACCCCGGTAGAAATTGTTGTCCCCGATGTGAATGTCTCTTTCGATGAGACAGGTACTTCGGAGGTTTACAACAGCAATGGGCTGGAAATCATGTTCAAGGACATTATAAAGGACCCTTCCGATTACAGCTCAGATTTGCATGTGCTCCTGTTGGTAGAAAACAACAGCGGGAAGACGCGCACTATTCACGATGTGTACGATTCACTCTCGGTAAACGGATTTATGACTGATTACTCATATTACGGCCAGGAACTGGAAGACGGACAGTCGGCTGTCATCGAGATAAAGCTACGGGAGTCTTCGCTGGCAGATAACCAGATTTCTTCTGCTTCTGATATTCAGGAAATTGAGTTCAGACTTGAGATTGTTGAGGGATATACGGCCATTGATGAGCCTACGCTGACGCTCATACTCGGGGAATAGGCTTGATGATTCGCTCTGAAACGCCCCCAAGCATAGAACAACATCAAACCAAAGAATCGAAGAAATCCACACAGCAGACATAACAGTTTTCAACATATTATGGACAAAGAATTCGCTTCCTGAACGATCCGGATTGAAATGTGCTTTCGGCATGTTCTGCTTTGCCTTCTTTTGATAGACGATGGCCAGATAACAGACTCAAATTATGAGGACAGCCGGTCAAAGAGTTATTCAAACGCAGTGGCATTGACCAGCTGAGAAAGTATGGTAAGATAAAGATACATACTGACTAGGCCAAAGGGGCATCAGAACAAAATTTTTGGACCAGGGGAGGAGCGTTTCTATGCGATATCGGGCGTTGGGGAAAACAGGGCTGACAGTCAGCGAAATCGGACTGGGAGCGGAGTGGCTGGAGCGTCACAGTGCGGAGGAGGTCAGGGCAGTGATCAATTGCTGTGAGGCTCAGGGAATCAACATCCTGGACTGCTGGATGCCGGAGCCCAATGTGCGCTCCAACATTGGCTCAGCCATCGCTGGGAAGAGGGAGCGCTGGATCATCCAGGGGCACTTCGGTGCCACCTGGCAGAAGGGTCAATATGTCCGAACCCGGGACATGAACAAGGTGAAGCCGGCTTTCGAGGACTTGCTCAGCCGGCTGGGGACCGACTACATTGATCTGGGTATGATCCACTTTGTAGACGAGGAGGCTGAGTTCCACCGCATTATGGAGGGAGAGTTCCTGGCTTATGTGAAGGAACAAAAAGCCAAGGGGATCATCCGCCACATTGGCCTGAGTACCCACAATCCCAAGGTGGGCATCCTGGCCGCCCTGAGCGGGGAGATCGAGATGCTCTTGTTCAGCATCAACCCTGCGTTCGATCTGCTTCCTGCCAGCGAGGATATGAACGACTATTTTTCCGCGGAGCACTACTTGGAGGGGCTGGGCGGCATTCACCCGGACCGTGCCGAGCTCTATAAGCTGTGTGAACAGAGAGGTGTGGGGATCACCGTGATGAAGGGATATGCTGGTGGGCGGCTGTTTTCCGCGAGTACCTCCCCCTTCGGTGTGGCGCTGACCCCGGTGCAGTGTATCCACTACGCTTTGACCCGACCGGCAGTGGCCAGCATCCTGGCGGGCTACGACAGCCCGGAGCATGTACTGGAGGCGGTGGCCTATGAGACGGCCTCCGAGGAGGAACGGGACTATGCCAGCACCCTGGCTGGTGCGCCACGCCATGCCTATTTTGGGCAGTGTACTTATTGCGGCCACTGTGCTCCTTGCCCCAAGGGCATAGACATCGCCATGGTCAACAAGCTCTACGACCTGGCGGCGATGCAGCCCCAGGTTCCAGAGTCCATCCGGGCTCACTACCAGGCACTGAGCGCCAGGGCAGAGGACTGCATTGCCTGTGGGAATTGTGAGAAACGGTGTCCCTTTGGTGTGGCGGTGATTGAGCGGATGGAGAAGATCAAGGCACTCCACCTGCTCTGAGCCACGGCAGGAGTTCCGAAGCGCAGAGCTTCTGTGCTCCATCGCCCATCTCTGCTAACAGAAATACTTCCCGACCAGGGGCGGCATCCGCCGCTCCCGGCCGGGAAGCATTTTCCTACAAGGATAGTATTTTCTGAACTATGAGAGCGTTAGCCCTTTTTAGAATCTTAGTTAGGCATCTGTTTGCAATTGTTCGTTCCTGTTGCTTGAAACTCCCAAACGGTTGAACTAAATTTTTTCTGGTTATTTCTAATTGGTTTTAACCCTTTCCGCTACATTTCACTCACTCTTTGACGCTCTTAATTCCACTGTTTCCGAGTACTCCGGCGCTGTCTGTGGTCAAACATGTGGTCAAAGAGTCCTTCTTGACCAGGCGCGGTATCCGCTGCCGCCGCCTGTCCAGAAGGGCTCTTTTTCATGTTCAGGTTTGGGGTATTGTACCTCTGCAGAGGCTGAGATACAAGTTGTTTTTTCGTTTTAGGCATATCAAATTTTAACACGCCTATACAAAGAATACAGGTTGGTGGGAGGCGGGCCTAACTCATCTGCTCAGCAGCCAGCAAAGGCCCGCGGCGGTGCGCTCCGTCGCATGGTCGTAGTGGTTCCCAGAGTTCAACTGAAACACCGTGTCGATCCCCTTATCCTGGTAGAATGCCTGAATCTCTTCCGTGTTCTGCCTGACATTCCGCAGGACTGGGTTCCGAGTCTTGCTCTCCTTGTCTCCCAAGGAGAAGTACATGCAGTCCGGCCAACGCTTTGGCTCGTAGGAGAAGATATAGTCCTTCATTCTGGGAAACCAGAGAGAGCCAGACATACTGCCCATCCGAGAAAATAGATCCGTCTGGTAGATCGCATACAGGGCAAACAGCCCCGCCAGAGAGTACCCGGCGATCCCTCTCCAACAAGGGACTTCATCAATCGCCTTCTCTGCCGCTGGAATAATCTCCTCGGTGAGGAGACGCAGGTAGTCGTCCGCACCACCAGTGCAGGGCTCAGCATTTTTGAAAGCAGGCGGACTGTTCCAGGGAACCATATCGTGGTTCCAGTCCAGATCACTGATAGCCACCAAGGTAAACGGCGGACAATCGGATGCCTGCGTGGCCGCAAATACCTTCTGACCTTCATCGGAAAAGGTATGTAGGTAGATTGCTGGCCCTCCGACTTTGCCCCCTGGGAAAACAGATATTCTTTTGCCGTCTATTGTGAAGGTTGGCATTTTGCTTCCCCCAATTTTCACTTTAACGATTGATAACCGTTGAAAGTCAAATTATTTTACAGCAAAGAGTCTTTGGATGCAATAGATGCGAGACATGAAAGTTACATAGGCCCCTGTTGTAAAGAAACTAAAAATCATGCGAATGCATGATTTTCTTGCGTATTTCTGCTGAATATGCTATTATTATACACAACGCTGTCAGGTGTTGGAAGAGACCTTGGCGGCATAGCTGCAATCTCCAAAATGCTCTGCCGTCTGGCAGGGCATTTTGCATATTGGCGTGGAGGAATCTTGTTATGGCGGTTAGCTATAAAAAGCTTTGGAAACTTCTTATCGACAAAGACATGAAGAAAAAAGATCTGTGTGTGAAAGCAGGCATTAGTCCTGCCTCAGTCACCAAAATGGGTCGAAATGGTCATGTTAGCACAGAAATACTTTTAAAAATTTGCATGGCGTTAAATTGCCAAATAGAGGACATTGTGGAGATTGTACCCGATTGAAAATGAGACCACTATTTTGGACAATTAATGCGATAGAATGAACAGAATTTAAAAACGGAGACGTTATTGTTAACTATAATAAGGTGAGTGAAACAATGCTATTGACTACAAAGGAAATTGCTCAAAAATGGGGGGTTTCTGTTACTTGGGTTACTATACTCTGTAAAAAAGGGCGCATCAAAGGTGCAGTGAGGGATGGTAACAGATGGTATATTCCTGAAGATGCAAAAAAACCAGCAGATCGTCGCACAAATAAAGAGGCTCCTGGTAAAAAACGATTTAGATTTGTGGATCTGTTTGCTGGTATTGGCGGTTTTCATCAGGCAATGAGGTATCTGGGTGGCGAATGTGTTATGGCAGCTGAGATTAATGAGGAATGTAGGAAAACATACCAACTTAATTATCATACCCAAGAAAAAGAAATTCGCCGAGATGTAACAGAAATAGATCCGTTAACTATTGCGCCGTTTGATGTCTTGTGTGCTGGGTTTCCATGCCAACCGTTTAGTAAAGCTGGCGCCCAAAAGGGCTTTCAGGATAAAAAACGTGGCAATCTATTTTATACAATAATGAACATTCTCGATGCGCATCCAGAAGTCAAGTTTATTATTCTTGAAAATGTTCGAAATTTAGCGGACAAGACTGAGAATTGGGGCATTATTACATCCGAATTGATGCAACGCAATTTCTATATTACAGAAGAACCACTTATCCTCTCTCCTTCAGATTTCGGAATTCCTCAAATTCGTGAAAGAGTATATATACTTGGGATTCGGAAGGATATTCGAAATGAGAAAATTCTAAGCAACGGATTTATTCATAAAACTGACTTACACTTAGAAAAGTATCTTCGAAAGTGTAAGATGGGGGATGCATGGACAATACTGGAAGAAAATGTTGATGACTCTTATATGATCTCTGAAGAGCAGGAAAAGATGATTTTCGCATGGGATGAATTTAGAATTGGCACAGGGATTAAGGTGATTGGATTTCCTATCTGGATAGATAGTTTTGGCGTAGGGATTGATGATGATCAGGCCGTTTTCCAAGCACAAGGATATGGCGATATGCCCAAATGGAAGAAAAATTTTTTGGAACGAAATAGAAAGCTGTATTTAGACAATAGAATTTTTATTGATAACTGGATTCAAAAGTATGACATGCTAAATAGAATTAAATTATTCAAAAAATTTGAATGGAATTGTGGTGCAGATGTCTCCGATATCCATGATTGTCTAATACAAATTCGTCAATCAGGAATCCGTGCAAAGCGTCCTACATTCTATCCCTCCCTTGTCGCTATTGTAAATACTCCTATTATTTGGGACAGAAAGAAGAATCATTTTAGGAAATTAACTCCCAGAGAAGCTGCAAATTTGCAAAGCTTTCATGGCGGATTTAAGTTCCGTGGTACAGATGCTACACAGTATAAACAACTCGGAAACTCAGTAAATGTTCGTGTGTTGAAAATTTTAGGGGAACGCCTGTTTGCATTAGCGAACGACGGATGGGATGGTGACTTTGATGGCTAAAAAACTAAATATCAGGCCAACAAGCGGTGTCTATGCTACATATAAACGGCTTAGCTATCAACCTTGGACTGCTATTGCCGAGTTTGTTGACAATTCTACGCAGAGTTTTTTCGATCACAAAAATGAACTTATGTCGCAAAAATATGCAAAGGGACTTCGGATAACTATTGACTATATCGAAGACAAGGATATGGGTGATTCCATTGAAATCTATGATGATGCATATGGTATGGAATGGTCAGACTTTCAACGAGCTGTAGTTCTCGATAGGCCGCCTCAGAAAACGACAGGCCGAAACGAATTTGGAATGGGGCTTAAAACTGCGGCTTGTTGGTTCGGATCTGTTTGGTCAGTTGAATCAACGCAACTTGGATCAAGAAATAAGTATTATACTGAGATTAACATTGACGATCTTGGAAAATACAAAACAGAAGAGATTGATGTACGAGAAGATTTAGTTAGCGCCAAAGAACACTACACAAAAATTGTAATTAAGAAACTAAATAAACGTATAGTTGGCCCTAGAACAGTTGGTAAGGTAAAAGAACTTCTTAGCAGCATCTATCGAGAAGACATTAGATCTGGATTAGTTAAAATATTTTACAATGGCACTTTACTTCAATTTAAAGAAGCACCTGTTTTTGTTGAAAATATTAACGGGCAGAACAAAGCGTGGAAAAAAGAAATAGAATTTACCGTCAATCATGAAGGTAAAGATTTGTATGTGTCTGGATTTATTGCAATCCGAATTCCAGGTAGTGTGAAAGATGCTGGTTTTACTCTTATTCGGCGAGGAAGAGTGATTGTTGGAGGATCTGAAAAAAATTATCGTCCAGTTGAATTATTTGGTGATGCAAATTCTTATGCATGGCAGAGACTATACGGAGAACTGCATATGGATAATTGGCCTGTTACACAGGCAAAAGACAACTTTGACTGGCACAATAGTGGTTTAGAGGAAGCATTTATCGAGGCACTGCAGAATTTTACACAAGACTATCGTCGCAAGGCAGAAAGTATTCGTGTGCGAGAAAAAATTCATACAAAAGACCTTGTACACTTGGCAACACAAGACCTTTCTGGCTCTGGTCTAGTTCAAAATCTACAAATCGAAATTGTTGAAGAGGAACCCAACCAACCTCAAAATCCGGCTAAAAAAGCTATTCAAGAAAAATTGACAGATTTGCAACAAGAGAACTCTTCACAAGAAGAGGTAGTTACGCCAAGTGATGACGGAGTGACTATTGAGGGTGGAAATCATGTCAATTATCGTTTTATGTATAAACACATAGAATATCTTTTTCATATTATTTTTGATATGAGTGACCCTACAATGGATTGGTTGCTTGTGGAAGCTGATGGCGAAAATGAATATACACTCTCTATCAATATGCGTCATTCCTTTTTCAAACCACTCATTGAAAAACGAGAGTTCATGCCAATTATGATGCGGATGTCCATTGCACTTGTATTGGCCGAAATAGAGTCAATGACGGTTTCTGCATACGGCGGTGGCCAGCGGCCACGGTTGCGGAGCTCAGCGGCCGCTGTGCGGCCTAACGGCCACCCCAATATAGACAGCTAATTGAAGTAGTTCGGAAATTCTCCATAATGATGGT
>NZ_JBHEVB010000012.1:0-77843 GCF_041925195.1 Flintibacter porci | reverse complement strand
TAATCAGTGGGTCCCCGGTTCGAATCCGTGAAGGCGCACCATCTGGCCCGTTGGTCAAGCGGTTAAGACGGCGGCCTCTCACGCCGCAAACATGGGTTCGATTCCCGTACGGGTCACCAGTACCATTCAAAAGTTTATAGTGATTTTAGTCGCGCAAGCGGTTAAAATAGTTGGTGTTGATTAGGGCGAGGGTCCACCCGTTCCCATTCCGAACACGGAAGTTAAGCTCGCTTCTGCCGAAAATACTTGTCTGGAGACGGACCGGGAAGATAGGTAACGCCAACACAAAAAGGACGAACAGTTTTGTTCGTCCTTTTTTCATAGATGCATAAATATTCGTGCGTTTGCTTTGCATTTACCAGTATTTCATGCTATGATATAAGCTACGACTGGTCAACTGCGACCACACGATAGGACGTGATAAGATGAGTACAAAACGAGATTCCTGGGGCTCCAAATGGGGATTTATTCTGGCGTGCATCGGCTCAGCGGTAGGTATGGGAAATATCTGGCTGTTCCCGGCGCGGATTTCTGCCTATGGCGGCGCCACATTTCTCATTCCCTATCTGATCTTTGTGGTGATTATTGGTTCTACCGGAGTGATCGGAGAGATGGCATTTGGACGGGCTACCCGTTCAGGGCCCATCGGCGCCTTTGGCGCAGCGACAAAGCAGCGGTGGGGGACCGACCGCCCCGGCAAACTGCTGGGTCTGATCCCGGTGCTGGGTTCTCTGGCGCTGGCTATCGGGTATTCTGTGGTTACGGGTTGGATTTTCCGCTATCTGGCCGGCTCTTTTACCGGAACTGTGCTCAATCAAGAGGGCCTGGACGGCTTTAACCAGCTGTTTAATGCCACTGCCAGCAATAATCTGGTGTGGCAGCTGGTGGGCATGGCCATTACTATCCTGATCCTGATTTTTGGTATCGGGAAGGGAATTGAACAGGCCAATAAGGTAATGACCCCCTTGTTCTTTGTACTGTTTGTTGGGCTGGCCATCTACCTGATGACGCTGCCCGCTGCATGGGAGGGTTATCGGTACATCTTTGTTCTGGATCCCAAAGGTCTGCTGGATCCTCTGGTTTGGGTATATGCCTTGGGACAGGCATTTTTCTCCCTGTCTGTGGCGGGAAATGGTACCCTGATCTATGGCTCCTATCTGAGCAAAGATTCCAATATTCCTGCGGACGCCCGTATGGTGGCTATCTTTGATACTCTGGCTGCTATGCTGGCCGCCTTGGTCATTATTCCCGCTATGGCGGTGGCAGGACAGCAGCTGAATCAGAGCGGCCCGGGACTGATGTTTATCTTCCTGCCCAACGTGCTCTCCAGCATTCCGGGCGGATTCATTATCCTGATTGTTTTCTTCCTGGCGGTCACCTTTGCCGCACTGACCTCGCTGATCAATCTCTTTGAGGCGCCTACCGCTACGCTGCAGGAGATGTTCCATCTGTCCCGTACGGCGGCCTCCTGTATTATTGGTGGGATCGGTATTGTGGTGGGCATTGTGATCGCGCCCATTGTGTCCGATTGGATGGACGTATGCTCTACGTATATTTGTCCTATCGGCGCCCTGCTGGCGGCAGTGATGTTCTTCTGGGTATGCAAGAAGGACTATGTGCTGGAGCAGGTCAATCTGGCCCGTGAGAAACCGCTGGGCAGCTGGTTTTACCCCATGGCCAAGTACCTCTTCTGCGGAGTGACTCTGGTCGTGTTGGTACTGGGTGCAGTTTTGGGCGGAATCGGATAAAAAATGGAAAGATCCCAGTCTGAAGCTTGAAAGAGCTCAGACTGGGATTTTTTGCTTATAGGAAGAAAAGAAAGGTCAGGAAAGGAAAAACCGACAGTGCAAAATAAATACTCCGACCTGGGGCCGGAGCATAAATATAAGTTACTCTTTGTCCATAGCATCCTGAAGAGCACGGATGCACTTGGGGCAAATATTCTTTCCGTGGAATACAATCACATCTTTCGCGTCATCACAAAAGATACAGGCGGGCTGGTATTTTTTCAGAACAATGGAGGGACCATCCATGTAGATTTCCAAAGAGTCCTTCTCAGCAATGTCCAGAGTGCGGCGCAACTCGATGGGCAGAACGATACGGCCCAGTTCGTCTACTTTGCGTACGATGCCGGTAGATTTCAAATTAACCATTCCTTTCCTAATAGACCAATGTTTCGAAATACGATGGTCGTTACGGCTCGAAAGATGTAAAAGCGGACTAAAAACAACACGATAATTATACTACAAAGAATTATCCTGTCAACCATAAATGTGAAAATATTGAAAAAATAGAATAAAAATTTACAGAGATTAAGAAAAATTGCAATAACTTAAGGAAAATGTCGAGAATATAGGTGGAATTATTTTCCATGCAAACCAGTATAGATGTGAGGTAGGGAGGGGACAAGATGACCATGTCAGTGATTTGGACGGCAATGGCGGTGCTGTCGGTTTTGTGTGGGCTGGCCACAGGCCGGGGAGAGCAGGTGGCTGCGGCGGCGGTGGAGGGAGCAGGCGCGGCGGTGGAGCTATGTCTGGGGATTGCAGGCATGCTGTGCCTGTGGATGGGAGTAATGGAGGTGATGCGCCGCTCCGGGCTGGCGGATGGTCTGTCCCGGCTGCTGAGTCCTGTGCTGCGGCTGCTCTTTTCCAAAGCAGCCCGGGACCGGGAGACTATGGATTGCATTTGTGCCAATGTGTCGGCCAATCTGCTGGGACTGGGCAATGCCGCCACACCACTGGGGATCCAGGCGGCCCAGCGGATGAGCCGAAGTAGTCCCGGAAGGGCCAACGACGAGCTATGTATGTTGGTGGTGTGCAATACCGCGTCCATCCAGCTTATCCCCACTACCGTGGCTACGGTCCGGGCTGCGGCAGGCAGTCAGACACCCTTTGATATTCTGCCTGCCGTGTGGCTTGCCTCCAGCTTATCGGTAGGAGTGGGGATTTGCGTATGTAAATTGCTTTCCAGAGTGTGGAGGGATTAGCGATGGAGCTGCTGTTTACCATGGTGGTCCCCCTGACCATTGCCGGGGTGGCTATGTATGGGTTGGGGCGGGGCGTGGATGTGTACGATGCTCTGGTCCAAGGGGCCGGCGGAGGTCTGGAGGTCATGCTGCGTATCTTTCCTGCCCTGGTGGGCCTGATGACGGCGGTGGCTATGCTGCGGGCCTCCGGGGCGCTGGAGCTGGCTGCAGAGGTTCTGGCTCCGCTGTTGGACCGGGTGGGGCTTCCCGCCCAGCTTCTGCCCCTGATGCTGGTGCGCCCCATCAGCGGTTCTGCGGCGCTGGGTGTGGGGGCAGAGCTCATACAGACTTACGGTCCGGACTCTCAGTTGGGGCGGACCGCGGCAGTTATGCTGGGCTCCACCGAAACCACCTTTTATACCATCGCCGTCTATTTTGGCGCGGTAGGAATTACACGCACCCGCTATGCAGTGCCTGCCGCCCTGTGTGCCGATCTTACTGGGTTTCTGGCGGCGGCCTGGGCGGTGCGGATCTGTTTTTCATAAAAAAACGGCCCCCGAAGGGGCCGTGGGTCAATCCACCAATTTGGCGTTGGGATAGATATGCTCCATGCGTTCGTCCGGGAAGCGCTGGTCCAGAAGCTGGCTCAAGGCAGTAGGAGGAGCATCGGGCACGGTGTGGCGTTGGGTGTACCGTGCCAATGCCAGGGCGGAAACTAAAATATTGAAGACCATAAACACGATCATGATCCAAGTGAGTCGCTTTCCAAGGCGGATCGGAAGACGCTCGATCAGGCCGGATAGCCGGGGATAGCACAGCTTGAGCCACACCACCGCCGCAATACCCCAGAAGAAGCAGAACAAAAGGTTGATGCGGCCGCCCAGATTGAAGGGCAGGTGGCTGTAATCCCAGAAGACCGTACCGAAGACCAGCTCCGTGAAGACGGAGCAGACGTACTCATAGGCTCCGCCCAGTACAGTACCAAACAGGAAGACAAAGCTGTCGCTGCGGTCCCGATAGCGGTAGAGCACCGCGGTCAACAGCACAGCGCCCAGACCCCATACAATGGAGAAGGGACCGTAGACCACGCTGCTCCGGCTCATCCATACTCCGGCAGTAGCCCGGCAGAAGATGGTCTCGATGATGTCGCCCAGAAAAGCGCCGATAAAGAAGAGACAGGCCAGCTTGTAAAAGCTGCATCCGGCGGCAAATACCTGGCTGTCCCGAACCGGAGCGGCCTTACGCTGAGTGCGGATACGCTCCTTGTCCAGACTGGGATAGGCTCGGGCCATACGGCGCTGGATGGAACGGGTGACCGCGTTGTCCAGGGCGGTGGAGATCCGTTTCCAGCGCCGGGAGATCTCGGAGGGTTCCTTCAGTTCGCCGTTGAGCTGCACCAGAGCGGCCCAGGACCCCAGAAAGTCCACCGTCAGCAAAATCAAGAGGACCCACACCAGAAGATTGCCCACCGGGCGGGGGATCAGATCAATCAGCCGGACCAGCAGCGGATTGGCAAAAAAGATACATATAACAGCCAGAACGCCCCAGATCAGGGAGTATTTCAGGCAGATGTGTCCCTGGAAGTTCCAGGGCTCGTCGGAATAGTCCCACCACTTTTGGCGGAAGATCCGCTCCAGCAGCACGCCGGTGGCCAGCTCCAGAGCGGTGGCCAGGATCATACCGAACAGGAACAGGAAGAAGATGTCTTCCCGCAGCTCAGGCAGGAAGAGGGCAAACAGAACTCCGGCCAGGCCGTAGACGGGGGAGAAGGGGGCGCTGAGGAAGCCGCGGTTGAGCAGCCGCCGCTTTTTTGCAGCGGCCAGTGCAGTTTCACCCAGCCAGCCAAGGAAGGCATAGACCAGGAAAAACCACAGAAGTTGATAGGCAGAATAGTCCATGGGTGCTCCTTATACGTGCTCCTGGAAGAAGGTTAGGATCTGCTCGCGCGGGGCAGAGACGGTACCTTGAATAAAGTCGGGCTTGCCGCCGCCACGGCCCTGGAGAGCCTGGTTCAGGGCCTTGGCCAGGGGACGCAGGTCTCCGCCGGGCTGGCCCACCGCATATTGATAGCCTGCGCCGTCCTCTCCGGAGAAGCAGGCGCAGCGCCCGCCGCATGCGGCCTGTACCGCGCCGCACAGACGGCGCAGGCTGTCGGGGGACAGGCCTTCTTCAAAGACCACCACATCCCCTTGGCCGGTATACCGCTGGGCCAGAGCGGCAAACTGCCGCTCCTCCATGGTGAGAATGCGGGACTTAAGGGCGGCATTTTCATCCAGCAGGCGGCGCACTGCCCCGCTGGTCTGCATGGTTTTGGCGGAGAGCAGATTGGAGATCTGGTGGTTCTGTTTCCAGACCTGAGACAGGTAGTCCAATGCCCGCTTGCCGCATACCAGCTCGATGCGTACCCCGTCCCGGAACTTCTGGCAGGAGAGCAGTTTGACCAGCCCTACCTGTCCCGAGGAGGATACATGGGTGCCGCAGCAGGCACAGGTGTCGGCTCCGGGGAAGGAGACGATGCGCACCTGGCCGGTGAGGGCCTTTTTGCTGCGATACTCCAACACCTCCAACTCCTGGGGAGTAGGATAAGTGACGGCGATGGGATGGTCCTCCCAGATGTACTGGTTGGCCCGTGCCTCCAGCTGAGCCACCTGCTCCGGAGTGAGCTCTACATTCAGATCAATGGTGATCACATCGCTGCCCATGTGGAAGCCCACATTGTCACAGCCGTAGAGGCTGTGGGCAATACCGGAGACGATGTGCTCTCCCGAGTGATGCTGCATGAGATCAAAGCGGCGGGGCCAGTCGATCTGTCCCTCCACCTGTCTGCCTGCCTCCAGTGGAGCGGCGCAGGTGTGGACGACACGCCCCTCACGCTGGTGGACCTCCAGCACCGGTACACCTCCTAGCGTGCCGGTGTCATAGGGTTGTCCGCCGCCCTCGGGGTAAAAGGCGGTCTGGTCCAAGAGAATATCCCACCCTTTTTTGCCCTGGGTACAGGACTCCACCGTGGCAGAAAAATGGGTGAGGTAGGGCTTTGCTTCATAGAGCTTTTCCATGGCTGAAACGACCTCATTTCTTCCAAATCGTTGTCCGGACCATCATAGCACATCCGGCTGGAAAAAGCAAAACCGGCCGTTTTGCCTTGGTGGGTGGAAAAATATAGGGAAAAAGGTTTGAACTGGGGCGGCGGACATGGTATAGTACCATAAGAGCGGCTTCGGCTGAAAAAGGACCGGGGTCGGGAAAGGAGCGCTGTCCATGGGAGTTGCAGATCTGCTCAGTCCACAGCGCATCGAATTGAATCTCCCCCTGCAGGACAAGCAGGCCGTGTTGGAGCGGCTAGTGAAGTTGGAAGGCTATGGAGAGGCCATCCTGGACCTGGAGGCCTTTCGCCGGGACATGATGGCCCGGGAAGCTCAGGGGGGAACGGCGGTGGAGGCCGGTGTGGCGGTGCCCCACGCCAAATCTGCAGCGGTACGCTATCCCAGTCTTGCGGTTGTCACCTTGAGAGAAGGAATTGACTGCGGGGCTTTGGATGGGGTGCCCTCGGATATCTTTTTTATGATTGCAGCCCCCGCCGACGCAGAACTCCATATGGCAGTGCTGGCCCGGCTGACCAGGCTGCTTTTGGAGCCGGAATTTCTGGAGCAGCTGCGCCAGGCGATCACGCCAGAGGAATTTCTGAAGATTGTCGATGAGTTTGAGCAGCGCCTGCCCCAGCTGGACAGCCGATGGCAGGAGGCTCCCACCGCCAAGGTGCTGGCGGTGACCGCCTGCCCCACAGGAATTGCCCACACCTATATGGCAGCCGACGCTCTGGAGCGGGCGGGGCAGCGTTTGGGAATCTCGGTAAAAGTAGAGACCCAGGGAGCGGGCGGAACAAAGAACAAGCTGACCCCGCAGGAGATCCGGCAGTGTACCGCAGTTGTTATTGCTGCCGGACGGGAGGTGGATATGAGCCGCTTCCAAGGGATCAAGGTACTGCGGGTGTCAGTAAACGAGGGAATCTACCGGGCAGAGGAGCTGGTACAGAAGGCTGCGTCAGGGGAAGTTCCGGTATACGGCGGCGTGGACTTACCCCGGGAGGTAGTACGCATCGAACGGGCGGGCGTACGGGCCTACCGCCAGCTAATGAACGGGGTAAGCCACATGCTGCCCTTTGTCATTGGCGGAGGAATTCTCATTGCCTTGGCCTTCTTGCTGGACGATTTGTCCCTGGGCTATGCTGATTTTGGTTCCAATACCCCGGTTTCGGCCTGGCTGCGGGCCATGGGTCAGGCGGCGCTGAGCTTTATGCTGCCCATTCTGGCGGGATTTACCGCGGTGTCCATTGCCGACCGGCCCGGCTTGATGGTTGGATTCGTGGGAGGCGCGCTGGCGGCCTCTGGCTCCACCTTTGCTGCCCCGGAGGGCTCTGGCGTAGCGGCGGGCTTTTTGGGGGCTATGATCGCCGGATTTGCCGGAGGTTACCTGATGCTGGGGCTGAAAAAACTGCTGGATCGGCTGCCCCGGGCTATGGAGGGGGTCAAGCCTATTTTGCTCTACCCGGTGGCGGGCCTTCTGATGGTAGGGCTCTTCATGTGTCTGATCAATCCCTTTGTGGGGGCACTGAATGAGGCGCTGTACGGTACGCTGCAGACCCTGGGACTGGAGAGCCGTGTGGCGTTGGGAGCGCTGCTGGCGGCAATGATGGCCATTGATATGGGCGGTCCCTTTAATAAGGCGGCCTACCTGTTTGGTACGTCTACGCTGGCAGCGTTAGCCAGCGGGCAGCGTTCGGATGTGATGGCGGCGGTGATGATCGGAGGCATGGTGCCCCCGCTGTCCATTGCCCTGGCCACCACCTTCTTTAAAAGCCGCTTTACCCAGGAGGAATGTAAGTCAGGCAGCGTGAACTATATTTTGGGACTGTGTTTTATCACAGAAGGAGCGGTGCCCTTTGCCGCGGGAGATCCGCTGCGGGTGCTGCCGGCCTGCATTGTGGGATCTGCCGTATCCGGCGGTCTGTCCATGCTGTTTGGCTGTGCCCTTCCGGCACCCCACGGAGGAATTTTCCTGTGCCCGGTGATGATCAATCCCGGGGGATATCTAGCAGCCTTGGCGGCGGGATCCCTGGTAGGAATGGTGCTGCTGGCTGTGCTGAAGAAGAAAAAGGACCAACCGGAACCAGAAACTGTGAAAAAATCGGGTCAGTAAGGAGAGAAACGGACATATGGTATGTGCGAAAACCACAGTGTTACATGAAAGTGGACTTCATATGCGGCCCGCTCAGGAATTTGTCAGCGCGGTAGCCAACTATCCCTGCAAGGTGACCATCAAGGTGGGAGATAAAAGCGTCAATGGAAAGAGCATCCTCAGCGTGATGGCCGCCGGGATCAAACGGGATACGCCGATCGAGATCTGCTGCGATGGTCCGGAGGAGCAGCAGGCTCTGGTGGCGGCCTTGAAAGTCCTTGCCGCCGGATAATTAAAAAAATAGCACAGCGCGCGCCTTGTTCTGCAAGGCGCGCGCTGTACTTTGGAGAGGAAGAAAAGCAGGATAAATCGGCGGGACGTTGGGCGGGGTAGAGGGGGAATGCCGCCCTGTCCGCGTGCTCAACATACCATAATTCTAGGCTGGAGAGCAAGAAAGGTGTAGGAAGCTTAAGATAGCTTTACAGACCTTCCGTTTTTTGCCTCAGTCGGCCAGCTTATCCAAAAGCAGGGCCAGTTCATTGAGCTTTTCTTCCGGATCGCCGGAGACCACCGCCTGGCGCACGCAGCTGTTCATATGGGCTTTCAGCACCATGCGGTTGGCCTTTTTCAAGATGGACTGGGTGGCCATGAGCTGGTTGGACACATCCAGGCAGTAGCGGTCCTCCTCCACCATCTTCAAAATGCCGTCGATCTGTCCACGGGCCGTTTTCAGCAGGCGGGTGACCTGGTCGTGGTCGGCTTTCACTGGATGCCCACCACCTCGTAGCCGGCGGCGGTGACCGCCTCCTTGAGCTCCTCGTCAGAGACCGGGGCGGACAGGGTGACAGTGGCGCACTTGCTCTCCAGGTCGGCCTGGGCGGCGCTGACCCCGCCCAGGGCGGTGAGAGCCTTTTCCACGTGGGCCACACAGTGCTGACACATCATGCCTTCAATCTGAATTTTCTTTTCCATGGTTTGTTCGTCTCCTTTTTTCTCGTTGATTTGGTTGGATTCCTCGAGCTCCGGCTGCTCCAGAGGACAGGTTCCAGTGCAGGGAGCGGGACGGAATTTACTCTTAAAGAAGCGCAGCCGCAGAGCGTTGGACACCACGCAGAAGGAGCTCAGGCTCATAGCTGCGGCGGCAAACATGGGGTTAAGCTGCCAGTGGGTCCAGTGGTAGAACACACCGGCGGCCAGAGGAATGCCAAGGGTATTGTAGAAGAAGGCCCAGAACAGGTTCTCCTTGATGTTGCGGATGGTGGCCCGGCTGAGCTCCACCGCGGCGGCGGCGTCCAGCAGGTCGGATTTCATCAGCACGATATCGGCGCTCTCGATGGCTACATCGGTACCCGCTCCGATGGCCAGACCCACGTCGGCCCGGGCCAGGGCGGGGGCGTCGTTGATGCCGTCGCCCACCATAGCCACCTTCTTACCCTGCTCCTGGAGCTGGCGCACCTTGGCCTCCTTGTCCTGGGGGAGCACCTGGGCCATCACCTGGGTGACCCCCAGCTCCTTGCCGATGGCGTCGGCAGTGCGCTGGTTGTCGCCGGTGAGCATGACTACGTCCAGCCCAAGCTGCCGGAAGGCGGATACCGCCTGGGCGCTGGTAGGCTTGGGGGTGTCGGCCACGGCAATAATGCCCAGCACCTGCTTCTCGTCAGCGAAATACAGCGGCGTCTTGCCCTGAGTGGCCAGTTCCTCCGCCTTCTGGGGGAAGTCGCCCAAGGACACGCCTGCCTCCTCCATCATGGCCTGATTGCCTGCCAGGAAAGGATGGCCCTTCAGATTGGCTCGCACACCCCGGCCATGGACGGCGGTAAAGTCGGTGACCACAGCGGAGGATAGGCCGCGGCGGCGGCTCTCCTCTACAATGGCGGCGGCCAGGGGATGCTCCGAGGGAGCCTCCAGACAGGCGGCCAGGGTGAGAAGGCCGGCCTCGTCGGTCTCGTCGCCGGGGAGAATGTCGGTAACCACCGGTTTGCCCTGGGTGAGAGTTCCCGTCTTGTCCAGCACCACCGTGTCGATGCTGTGGAGGGTCTCCAGAGCCTCGGCGGATTTAATCAGGATACCGTTTTCAGCACCCTTGCCGGTACCCACCATGATGGCCACGGGGGTGGCCAGCCCCAGAGCACAGGGGCAGGAGATGACCAACACGGCCACACCGGCGGTGAGGGCCTTTGTCACGTCATAGCCGCTCACAAAGAACCACACCAAGGCAGTGACGGCGGCAATGGCCATGACCACCGGGACAAATACCCCAGCCACCTTGTCGGCCAGCTTGGCGATGGGAGCCTTGGAGGCGGCAGCCTCCTCCACCAATCGGATCATCTGGGCCAGGGTGGTGTCCTCGCCTACCCGCAGGGCCTCAAAGGTGAAGGAGCCGGAGCGGTTCATGGAGGCGGCAGCCACCTTGTCCCCGGGCCCTTTGTCCACCGGGAGGGACTCGCCGGTGAGGGCAGACTCGTCCACGGCGGAGCTGCCCTCCACCACCACGCCGTCTACCGGGATGGACTGACCGGGCCGGACCACAATATGGTTGCCCACCCGGACCTCCTCCACGGGGATCTCCACCTCCGCGCCGTCCCGGAGAACATGGGCAGTCTTGGGGGCCAGATCCATCAGACGGTTGATGGCCTGGGAGGTCTTGCCCTTGGAGCGCTTCTCCAAAAACTTGCCCAGGGTGATGAGGGTGAGGATCATGCCGGCGGACTCAAAGTACAGGTCCATGTGGTAGCGCTCCACCAGCTCCATGTCGCCGTGGCCCAGGCCGTAGCCAATTTGGTAGATGGCGAAGATACCGTAAATCACTGCCGCCGCCGAGCCTACGGCGATGAGAGAGTCCATGTTGGGGGCGCGGTGCCACAGGGTTTTGAAGCCGACCTTATAGTAGGTATCGTTGATATATAAGATAGGCAGGGTGAGCAGCAGCTGAGTGAGGCCGAAGGCCAGCGCGTTTTCCATTCCCACCAGGAAGGAGGGAAGGGGGGCGCCCAGCATGTGTCCCATGGAGATGTAAAAGAGGGGAATGAGAAAGACAAAGGACCAGATGAGGCGCCGCTTCATGGCGCTCAGCTCCTGAGCCAACTGGCTGTTGGGATCGGGAAGGGGAGCGGATTTGTCTTTCTGGGGGAGAGAGGCCCCATAGCCCGCCTGCTCGACAGCGTGGATGATGTCCTGGGGGCTGAGGGCGTCGGGGTCGTAGTCCACCGACATGGAGTTGGTCATCAGGCTGACCTCGGCTTTGTTGACGGCCTCCAGCTTGTTGACTGCCTTTTCCACATGAGCGGAGCAAGCGGAGCAGGTCATGCCGGTTACGTTGAATGTTTGCTTCATTTCATGTACCTCTTGTTTATCCTCGCCCAGGCAATGTGGTTTGGACGAGATGTGAAGCAGGCGGAACAGGTCATGCCGGGCATCGGAAAGGCCTGTTTCAAAGAGTTCCCCCGCTTTCTTATGAATAACACCCCCCTGGGGTGGGGTATATTCTGATTGTAGTCCAAACTACCCTGCTTGTCAAGTAGGAAATAGCGAGGGCTAACTCAGATGCTCTGGGCGAACTCCCAGCAAAAGCAGAGCCCCCGCCACCGCCAGGGCGGCCTGAGTAGGCTGGGCCGCTGTGGAGCGAAAGGGAAACTCCTGCCGCTCCACCACCTGGCCCTGGACGGTGACCACCTCTCGCTGTAGGGCCAGCCACAGCCGATCTCCCTCCCGGCTGGACAGGGTCAGGGTGTCCCGGGGACCGGGGCCATAGCTGACGGCGCTGGCCGCCTGGAGCTGCCAGTGCTCCGCCGGGGCATCCCCAGGCAGCAGCACGGTGCGGCACCCGCCCTCCAGGCGGGGCGTTTGGGCAGCCACTCGGGGGGAGATGATCAGCAGGGCGGGGCGGCTGGGGCTGGACCAGCCGCAGGCCAGGGCGCCGGTGTCCTGGAGCCGCCGGGCGATCTCATCCTGAATTCCCTCTCCCGATTCCAATACTTCAAAACAGCCCATGAATTCTCCCCCTTTTGGAATACAGTTTGGGTGGAATGGAGAATTTTATACGATAAACACAGCATGACGCCCATTCCTTGACTTTTTCCGGGGAAATGGAGTATCATTATGCTGTTACATTGTGGATTTTTTTATTGTGAGGACGAAAAAGGTATGGCTCAGAAAAAAGCAAGCTACGGCAACGAATCCATTTCCGCCCTGAAGGGGGCCGACCGGGTACGGAAGCGGCCCGGTGTTATTTTCGGCTCGGACGGGCTGGAGGGATGCGAGCACGCCGTCTTTGAAATTATGTCCAACGCCATCGACGAGGCCCGGGAGGGCCACGGCAGCCTGATCACCGTCACCCGTTTTTTGGACAAATCCATCCAGGTGGAGGACCAGGGCCGGGGCTGTCCGGTGGACTGGAATGAAAAGGAGCAGAAGTACAACTGGGAGTTGGTGTTCTGCGAGTTGTACGCCGGCGGCAAGTACGGCGGCGACGGGGACAACTATGAATATTCCCTGGGTCTCAACGGCCTGGGCTCCTGTGCTACCCAGTATGCCAGTGAGTTCTTTGACGCTACCATCTGGCGGGACGGGTTTAAGTACTCCCTCCACTTTGAAAAGGGCGAAAATGTGGGCGGCCTGAAGAAGGAGCCCACCGACCGGGGCAAGAAGACGGGCTCCACCTTCCGCTGGAAGCCCGACCTGGAGGTCTTTACCGACATTGATATCCCGGTGGACTACTACACCGACGTGATGAAGCGCCAGGCAGTGGTCAACGCAGGGGTGACCTTCCGGTTTAAGGAGGAGACCACCCCGGGCAAGTTTACCACCACCGATTTCCAGTATGAAAACGGAATTCTGGACTATGTCACCGAGCTGGCGGGGGAGGACCCCCTCACCCAGCCTGTGTTCTGGCAGACCGAGCGGAAAGGCCGGGACCGGGACGACAAGCCGGAATATAAGGTAAAGCTGAGCGTATCCTTCTGCTTCTCCAACCGGGTGTCCCTGGTGGAGCACTACCACAACTCCTCTTGGCTGGAGCACGGCGGCTCTCCGGAAAAGGCCATGAAGTCTGCCTTTGTCTCCGCCATTGACGCCTACCTCAAGCAGCAGGGGAAGTACCAGAAAAACGAGGCCAAGATCACCTTTAACGATGTGCAGGACGCCCTGGTGCTGGTCTCCAACAACTTCTCCACCCAGACATCCTATGAAAACCAGACCAAAAAGGCCATCAACAACAAGTTTGTTCAGGAGGCTATGACCGAGTTCCTCCGCTCTCAGCTGGAGGTCTACTTTATCGAGAATCCCTTCGATGCCCAGAAGATCGCCGAGCAGGTGCTGGTGAATAAGCGCTCCCGGGAGACTGCCGAGCGTACCCGACTGAATATCAAAAAGAAGCTCACCGGCTCTATGGACATCTCCAACCGGGTGCAAAAATTTGTGCCCTGCCGCACCAAGGATATTGAGCGCAGCGAGCTGTATATCGTCGAGGGTGACTCCGCTCTGGGCAGCGTCAAGCTGGCCCGGGATGGCGAGTTCCAGGCCATTATGCCCATCCGAGGAAAAATCCTCAACTGCCTGAAAGCCGACTACGGCAAGATCTTCAAGAGCGACATCATCACCGACCTGTTAAAGGTGCTGGGCTGCGGCGTGGAGGTAAACGACAAGCGAGCCAAGGATCTGGCCACCTTTGATCTGGCCAACCTGCGGTGGAATAAAATCGTCATCTGTACCGATGCCGACGTGGACGGGTTCCAGATCCGCACCCTGGTGCTCACCATGCTCTACCGCCTGACTCCCACCCTCATCCAGCAGGGCTATGTGTATATCGCGGAATCTCCCCTCTATGAGATCACCTGCAAGGAGAAAACCTGGTTTGCCTACTCCGACAAGGAGAAGAATGACATTGTGGCCACTCTGGAGGGGAAGAAGTACGACATCCAGCGCTCCAAGGGCCTGGGCGAGAACGAGCCGGATATGATGTGGCTGACTACCATGAACCCGGCCACCCGCCGCCTCATCAAGGTGATGCCGGAGGACGTGGAGCGCACCGCTCAGGTCTTTGACCTGCTGCTGGGCGACGACCTGGCGGGCCGGAAGAGCCACATCGCGGATAATGGGTATAAGTATCTGGAATTGGCAGATATTTCGTAATAAGGAAGGAATCCAATGGCAAAAAAGAAGACCCCTCAGGAGGGAAAGAAATTCGACAATCCCAACGTCATGGGGCTGCACGCCGAGGTGCTGGAGCAGCCCATTACTGAGACGCTGGAACTGAACTATATGCCCTACGCCATGAGCGTCATCGTCTCCCGGGCCATCCCGGAGATCGACGGCTTCAAGCCCTCCCACCGCAAGCTCCTGTACACCATGTACCAGATGAAGCTGCTGGGCGGGGCTCGGACCAAGAGCGCCAACGTGGTGGGGCAGACCATGAAACTCAATCCCCACGGCGATGCGGCCATCTACGACACCATGGTGCGCCTCAGCCGGGGCTACGGGGCGCTGCTGCATCCCTTTGTGGACTCCAAGGGTAACTTTGGTAAGGTGTACTCCCGGGACATGGCCTGGGCGGCCAGCCGGTACACCGAGGTGCGCCTGGACGCCATCTGCGGCGAGCTGTTCCGGGACATCGACCAGGACACCGTGGACTTTGTGGACAACTACGACGGCAAGATGAAGGAGCCCACCCTGCTGCCCACCACCTTCCCCAATGTGCTGGTGAGCGCCAACCAGGGCATCGCCGTTGGTATGGCCAGCAACCTGTGCGGCTTCAATCTGGGAGAGGTGTGCGACACCACCATCGCCTATCTGAAGGACCCGGAGTGCGACCTGATGGCCACCCTGAAGGGGCCTGACCTGCCCACCGGCGGCGAGCTCATCTATGATGAGAAGGCGCTGGGAGAAATTTACCGCACCGGCCGGGGCTCCTTTAAGGTGCGCTCCAAGTGGCGCTATCTGAAAAGTGAAAATCTCATCGAGATCTATGAGATTCCCTACTCCACCACCTCCGAGGCCATTATGGACAAGGTGGCGGAGCTTATCAAGGCGGGCAAGATCAAGGAAATTGCCGACATGCGGGACGAGACTGACCTCTCCGGTCTGAAGCTGACCATCGACCTCAAACGGGGCACCGACCCGGATAAGCTCATGGCCAAGCTGTTCCGCGCCACCCCGCTCATGGATTCCCAGTCCTGCAATTTCAACATCCTCATTGCGGGCATGCCCCGGGTGATGGGAGTGCGGGAAATTCTGGAGGAGTGGACCGCCTGGCGTATGGACTGTGTGCGCCGCCGGGTGTACCATGAGATGAAGAAGAAGGAGGATAAGCTGCACCTGCTGAAAGGTCTGCGGCGGATCCTGCTGGACATCGACCGGGCCATCGCCATCATCCGGGAGACAGAGGAGGACGCGGAGGTGGTGCCCAACCTGATGATCGGGTTTGGCATCGACCAGATTCAGGCCGAATATGTGGCCGACATTCGCCTGCGCAACATCAATAAGGAGTATATCCTCAAGCGCACCCAGGAGGTGGAGGCACTGGAGGGAGAGATTGCCGACCTCCAGGCCACGGTGAACGATCCCAAGCGCATCCGTAAGATCATCACCAAGGAGCTTACCGACGTGAAGAAGAAGTACGCCCAGCCCCGGCGTACCGATATTGTCTACGAGCACATGCTGGAGGAGGAGCCCCAGGAGGACGAGACGCCCGACTACCCGGTCAACCTGTTCCTGTCCCGGGAGGGGTATTTGAAGAAGATCACGCCTCAGTCCCTGCGTATGGCCAGTGACCAGAAGTACAAGGAGGGGGATGGTCCCTTCCTCCAGTGGGAGGCCACGAACCGGGACGAGCTGCTGGTGTTTACCGATAAGCAGCAGTGCTACAAGACCCGCCTGAGTGAGTTTGACGACAGCAAGGCCAGTGTGTTGGGCGACTACCTGCCCACCAAGCTGGCCATGGAGGCGGAGGAGCGGGTGCTGTGGGCCTGTATCCCCGGAGATTATTCCGGACAACTGCTGTTCTTCTTTGAAAACGGCAAGGTGGCCCGAGTGGAGTTGTCCGCCTACCAGACCCAGACCCGGCGGAAAAAGCTCACCGGAGCCTATTCGGATAAATCGCCCCTGGTGTCCGCCCTGCTGCTGCGGGAAGACCTGGAGATGGCGGTCTATTCCAGCGACGGCCGGTGCATGATCTTCCACACCGCCGCCCTGGCTCCCAAGACTACCCGCACCACCCAGGGCGTCAATGTGATGGCGCTTAAGCCCAAGCGGGTGGTGACCGACGCCAAGCCTCTGGCCGATACCCCCATTGTCAACCTGTCCCGCTACCGTGCCCGCAGCCTGCCCATCGCCGGCGCGCTGCTGCGGGAGGAGGACCGGGGAGAGACGCAGATGTCTCTGCTGGAGCCGGAGAGTAAGTAAGCGCATAGTGTTTTGTGTTACTGTGAGAAGGAGTAAGGAGGTTTTCTATGAGTAAAGTTACAGTAAAAAAGACGGCGGAGGCCTATTTCTGGATCACCTTTGGATCCATTTTGTATGCTGTTGGCTTTGACTGGTTCTACACCCCCAACGCCATCGGCTTTGGCGGCATCACCGGTGTGGGCCAGGTGGTCAACGCCTATCTGCCCATCATCCCCATCGGTATTTTCGTGCTGGTCATCAACATCCCCCTGTTTGTGCTGGGCTGGAAGTATATCGGCGGCCACCTGCTGGTCACCTCGCTGTACTCCATGGCTCTGTCCTCGGTGGCGGTGGACGTGATCGACTGGATGTTTGATTTTGCCCCCATGGACCGCATGCTGGCCGCCATCTGCGGCGGTGCGGTGATCGGTCTGGCTCTGGGCATTATCTTTGTCAAAGGAGCCACAACCGGCGGCACCGACCTGATTGCCCGCCTGGTGAAGTTAAAGCTGCCCTGGGCGCCCATGGGCAAGCTGCTGCTGGTCATCGACCTGGCAGTTATCGTGCTGGTAGCTATCGCCTTCGGCGATGTGACCGCCGCTCTGTACGGCGTGATCGCCCAGGTGGTGTCCGCCTACGTGACCGATGCGGTGCTCTACGGCATGGATACCGCCAAGGTGGCTTATATCATCAGCGACCGGGCCCAGGCCGTCTCCGATGTGATCGTGCGGGATTTGGACCGCGGCGTGACGGTGCTGCGGGGCGAGGGCGCTTACTCCGGATCGGAGAAGCGAGTGCTCATGTGTGCCTTTAAGCAGAAGGAGATCGTCACCCTGAAGGAAATGATCTTTGAGATCGATAAAAATGCCTTCATTATTGTCTGCAACGCCCACGAGGTGACGGGCAACGGCTTTAAGACTTACCGCAAAGACGCGGTGTAAGGACAGGGGATTTCCCCGGAAAGGAGCAGCAAGTATGGCGGACATGGAACGTGTAAGAAAGAATCTGGAGGAGCGGGGCTTTCAGACCAGCTGCTTTGCCACGGCCAAGGAGGCGGCAGACTATCTGGACGCCCAGATCGACGGGGCTACGGTGGGCATCGGCGGCTCCATGACCATTCAGGCCATGGGACTGTCGGAACGCCTGTCCAAGCACAATGAAGTGATCTGGCACTGGGAAGGGGGCGAGCTGCGCCGGGCCATGCTGGCCGACGTGTACCTCACCTCGGTGAACGGTCTGGCGGAGACGGGAGAGATCGTCAACATCGACGGTAACTGCAACCGGGTAGCTGCCTCCATGTTTGGTCCCAAGCGGGTCTATTATGTGGTGGGCATCAACAAAATTGCCCCCGATTTTGAAAAAGCCCTGTGGCGGGCACGGAATGTGGCTGCCCCCAAGAATGCGAAGCGTCTGGGGAAAAAGACGCCCTGCGCCGTCAAGGCGGACCGCTGCTACGATTGTAAGAGTCCCGAGCGCATCTGCCGGGGCCTGAGCGTCCTGTGGAGAAAGCCCACCGGTTTTGAACAGGCAGAAGTGGTACTGATCGAGGAAGAACTGGGTATGTGACCGCCCGGAGCGGATAAGAGGAGGAGTCCCGGATGCGAAAGATGATGTGTGCTGTTATGGCCGCCCTGATGCTCTTGAGCACAGGGTGTTCCTCCATGCTCAACCGGGACTACTCCTCGGTCACCGTTCACAGTGCAACCCCGACTGCCGAGGGAGACGCAAATACCATGCGGGTGCAGAACTACCAGGAGCTGGTCAACGCGCTGATCTACCTCATTAACCAGGGGGAGGAGAGCGGTTCCATCCGTTACTCCGGGGAAGAGGCGGACTTCAAAAAGCTGATGGACGAAGCCTGCCTGGAGGTGAAACAGGAGGATCCTTTGGGAGCCTACGCGGTGGATTACATCAAGTACAGCGTCATCTCCATCGTGGGCAGCTATGAGGCCGACGTGCAGATCACCTACCGCCGCACCCGGGAACAGGTGGCCTCCATCGTAGACGCCACGGGAGCCGCTGCCATTCGCAGCGAGCTGAGCCGCGCTCTGTCCTCCTTTGACACTGAGGTGGTGCTGCGCATCAGCTACTTTGAGGAGGATGAGGCCTACATCCAGCAGCTGGTGCGGCAGGCATACCTCTCCAATCCGGCCACAGCGCTGGATTTTCCCGATGCTCAGGTGGCCATGTACCCAGAAAGCGGCCAGCAGCGGATCGTGGAAGTTACTCTGACCTACCACCAGTCTCTGCAGACGCTGGAGAGCCGGCGCAATTCCCTCTCCCGGGAGGCGGAGCGTATCTGCCAGCCGTTGACGGAGCTGACCATCAAAGAAAAGCTGGACGGAATTACCGGTACCCTGCAATCCTTGGGGGCGTATTCTGCCCAAGGGGGAAGCACTGCTTATGACGCCCTGCTGGGCGGAGGCGGAGACAGCCAGGGCGTGGCGCTGGCCTTTAGCCTGCTTTGCCGTCAGGTGGGGATCACCTGCTCTGTGGTGGACGGGCAGAAGAATGGACAGAGTCACTTCTGGAACGTGGTGCAGACCGCTTCGGGTTACCGACATGTGGATCTGAGCCGCACAGGGAATGTGGCCTATAACGTAGATCAGACCATGACGCAGCAGGGGTATGTCTGGGATACCCAGCAGGTCCCTGCCTGTAATTGATTCCGATCTGAAAATAATTTTGAAAATTTCTAAAAAGCAGTTGACATTGTTGAAAATTCTGTTATAATACCGATTGTCGCTTGCGAGTGTAGCTCATCTGGTAGAGCGCCACCTTGCCAAGGTGGAGGTAGCGAGTTCGAGCCTCGTCACTCGCTCCATGCAGAGTGTCCTTATAGGATCTGAGTATCCTGTAAGGGACACTCTGCTTTTTTATTTCCTGAAAAGTTCATACTGCAACCTGTTCCGGGGCGTAGCTGAGTGCTACGCCTTTTCTCGTTTCCATGATAATGTCGGCCTCCGGGATCTTCCGGCGATCCGGCACATCGAAAGCGCCGATGCAGTTGTAGTAGATCACGACACGCTGATTGGTAACGCCGTCCTGCTTTTCGGCGTGGTACACCTCAATGTGGTCGATCAGCTCTGCGACCATACGCTTTGTAATGGTGGTCGCGTCCGTATACCGCCGCACCGTTTCAAGGAAATCGTCAATGTCCATGCGCTTGCTTTCGTCCTTTTTCAGTTCCAGCCGCAGCGCCTTGATCTTCTTTGCGTTCTCGCCCTGCTCCTGTTCGTAGCGTTTGGACATTTTGGCAAACCGGACATCGTCGATCTTGCCCGCCACATTGTCCTCATAGAGACGTTCAAAGAGCATATCCAGTTCCCGGTCACGGGCGGTCAGAGCGTCCAGCTCCCGCTGCTTGCGGAGCGCGGTATTTTCCGCAACCTTTGCCGAGCGTCCGATCATGGCCTTGATAAAGTCATTTTCGTATTCGCTGGCGAAGCAGGCCAGCCGCTTGACCTCGTACAAAACGACCTGCTCCAAGAAGTCCAGCCGGATATAGTGCGTCTTGCTGCACTTGCGATAGCCGGAGTTATGATTTTGACAACTGAAAAACTTGATGTCGTGGTTGTTCTGGTTGAAGTGGAAATTGAGGTTGCCGCCGCACTCCGGGCATTTCAGCAGGCCAGAGAATACGCTGGGCTCCTGCGTGACCGTGGGCTTTTTGCGGCGCGTCCCTTTTTGGAGCGCCTGCACCTTTTCCCAAGTCTGGCGGTCAATGACAGCCTCATGGACATTGAGGAAGATCGCCCGGTTTTCCTCCGGGTTTTCGATCCGTTTTTTCATCTTGTAGGATTTGGAGTAGCTTTTGAAGTTGATGACATCGCCGCAATATTCCTGCAAGGTGAGGATCTTCTTGACGGTGGTATGCCCCCACTTGGTAGGCTCCACGGTGCTTTTCGACCCGCCCCGGCTTGTTCCACGGCTGCGCCAGTAATAGGTGGGATTGACCACACCATCGGCGGCAAGGCGGGCGGCGATTTCCGCCAGCCCGTAACCCTCCAGCGCCATGCGGTAGATCCGGCGCACCACCTCGGCAGCCTCCGGCTCTACCACCCAAAAGCGGGGATCGTCTGGGTTTTTGATGTAACCGTAGGGCGGCGGAGAAAGCGGAACGCCTGCATTTCCTTTCATCTTGTTCACAATCCGGCGCTTCTTGGAAATGTCTTTCGCATAATACTCGTTGAACATAGGTTATTGGGGAAAGGGAAAGACAAACAAGCAAAAATCCAGTATTCATGCGGGTTTGCGGTGGGGTGGCTCCCTAAAAGCTGAACCCATATAGGACAAGCAAGTACACAATCGCATATCGTTTCTTCGGGAGAATGTTGATTTACGTCACATTCTCCCTTTTTTCATTTCAGAAACGAGTGATTGTTATGAACACGCAAATCATCGCCGTCGCCAACCAGAAGGGCGGCGTCGGAAAGACAACGACCTGCGCCAACTTAGGGATAGGGCTGGCCCAGGCTGGAAAGAAAGTGCTGCTGGTGGATGCTGACCCCCAGGCCAGCCTGACCATCAGTCTGGGCAACCCGCAGCCGGACAAGCTGCCCTTCACCTTCTCGGACGCGATGGGCCGCATCCTGATGGACGAGCCGCTGCGTCCTGGCGAGGGCATCCTGCACCACCCGGAGGGTGTGGACCTGATGCCCGCCGACATCCAGCTCTCCGGCATGGAGGTCAGCTTGGTGAACGCCATGAGCCGGGAGACCATCCTGCGGCAGTATCTGGACACCGTGAAGGGGCAGTATTCCCATATCCTGATTGACTGCCAGCCCTCCCTGGGTATGCTCACGGTCAACGCGCTGGCCGCCGCCAACAGGATCATAGTCCCCGTCCAGGCGGAGTATCTGCCCGCCAAGGGCCTGGAACAGCTGCTGTCCACCATCAACAAGGTCAAGCGGCAGCTGAACCCCAAGCTCCAGATTGACGGCATTCTTCTGACTATGGTGGATTCCCGGACGAATTACGCGAAGGAAATCAGCACATTGATTCGGGAAGCCTATGGAAGCAATATTAAAGTTTTTTCTACGGATATTCCCCGGTCTGTCCGGGCTGCGGAGATCAGTGCCGAGGGCAAGAGTATCTTCGCCCACGACCCCGGCGGCAAGGTGGCCGAAGCCTATCATAATTTGACGCGGGAGGTGATAAAACTTGAAAAGCAGCGCGAAAAAAGTAGAGCTGGCCTCAGTCGATGATCTGTTTAGTACTGAGGAAGGCCGTGCCGACGCCCAGCGGGAGAAAGTCATAGAGCTGCCATTGTCTGAAACACACCCATTCAAAAATCATCCTTTCAAGGTGCGCGACGATGAATCCATGATGGAGACCGCAGACAGCATCCGGCAGTACGGCGTGCTGGTTCCTGGTATTGTCCGCCCGGACCCCAATGGCGGCTATGAGATGGTAGCCGGGCACCGGCGGCACCGGGCCAGCGAACTGGCGGGCAAGGATACCATGCCGGTCATTGTCCGCGACCTGGACGACGACCAGGCCACCATTATCATGGTGGACAGCAATCTTCAGCGTGAAAGCCTGCTCCCCAGTGAGCGGGCTTTTGCTTATAAGATGAAGCTGGAGGCCATGAACCATCAGGGTGCCCGCGCTGATTTAACTTGTGGCCAAGTTGGCCACAAGTTGCAGGCTGGTCAAAAAAGTAGAGATGTATTGGCTGCTCAAACAGGAGACAGTGCTAGGAACATTCAACGCTACATCCGCCTGACCGAGCTAATCCCCGAACTGCTGGACATGGTAGACGAGAAGAAAATCGCTTTCAACCCGGCCTATGAGCTGTCTTTCCTCAAAAAGGAGGAACAGATACAGCTTCTGGACGCGATGGACAGCGAGCAGGCCACCCCCTCGCTCTCCCAGGCTCAGCGGCTGAAAAAGTTCAGCCAGGAGGGCCGCCTCTCCATCGACGTGATGCGGGCCATCATGGGCGAGGAAAAGAAAAGCGACCTGGACAAGGTGACGTTTACCACCGACACCCTGCGCAAGTATTTCCCCAAAAGCTACACGCCAGCCCGAATGCAGGAGACCATCATCAAACTGCTGGAACAGTGGCAGCGCAAACGCCAGCAGCAGCATGAACGCTGAGAAAGGAGCCGCCTATGAGGGATATTTCAGCCCGCGAGCTGAAAGGACATAACATTTTGGCTGTGGAGCGATTTCGAGATGAGACCCGCTGGATGATTGAGTTTTCCGTCCGCAAGCCCCGCACCCCCTACGGCAGCCCCGGCGATGAAGTTCGTCTGTTTCTCACTGAGGACGGCTATGGGGCCGCCCTGGCCAGCCAGCAGCGCCGCGAGATCAAAATCAAGCGGTGCGCCCGCGTTATTGAAGGGCATATCCTCGACTTCAAACCGAAAAAGAAGCACCGCCGCCGCTGATAGATTACCCATATCGACGAGAAAGGATTGAATATGTGTACGATCAAACAAATCCGGGAAGCAATCCGGGAAGAGTGCCGCTCCCAGCGCGACATGGAATCTGCCGACATTGAACGTATCCTTCAGACCCTCCCCTTTTCTCAGGGAACCGGCCCGTTTGACCGGCCGCCGAAGCCGAAGCGCCCCTACCGGCGCAGGAGCAAACTGAATCACCGCTGACAGCCGCAATTCTTTTTCAGGATTGCGGCTTTTTTCGTGCCCTGAGAAATTTAGATAGGAGTGAGGTCTATGGCCGTTTTTCGTATCGAGCGGATCAAAATTATACCGTAATGAGCAATTACCACCTGCGCAGCAAAACGCTCTCCCTGAAAGCCAAAGGGCTGCTTTCCATGATGCTGTCCCTGCCGGAGGACTGGAACTACACCACCCGTGGCCTGGCAAAGATCTGCAAGGAGGGTGTAGACGCCATCGGCGGGGCGCTGCGGGAGCTGGAGGCCGCCGGTTATATCGTCCGTCACCAGCTGCGGGACCGGCAGGGCCGCATCAGCGACACCGAGTATGTCATCTACGAGCAGCCCCAGCCCAGGGAACCGGATACGTCCCAGCCGGATACGGCTTCACCAGATACGGGAAACCCGGATCTGGATAAACCGGATACGGAAAAGCCCGCGGAATTAAATATAGAGAAATCTAAGACCCAAAAACAAACAACGGATGTACCTAGTACCCATTCCATTCCCTTCCGGGGAACTGCGGCGGCCAAACCGCCGGAACGGAAAGGAAGGGATGCGATGTCGGCGGAGGAAATGCAGAGTTATCGGGAATTGATTCTGGAGAACATCGAGTACGGCCACCTGTGCCGGGAGTTTGACACCTACCGGGAGGACCTGGACGAGATCGTGGAGCTGATCGTGGAGACGGTCTGCGCCAGACGCAAGACCACCCGCATCGCTGGGGCGGACTTCACCCATGAGGTTGTGCGTTCCCGTTTTTTGAAGCTGGACAGTTCCCATATCGAATTTGTCATGGACTGTATGCACAAGAACACCACCCAGGTGCGCAACATCAAGCAATATTTGCTGACCGTGCTGTTCAACGCGCCCACCACCATGAGCAACAGCTACACCGCACAAGTGAATCACGATATGAACGCAGGCGGCTGGTGACGGCCGCTTTTGTATTTTGCCGAAGGAGGAACGACATGAACCAGATGGAAATTTTCAGAAACCCGGAGTTTGGCAGCATCCGCGTCATTGAGGAGAACGGCAAATACCTGTTCTGCGGAACGGATGTGGCAACTGCGTTGGGATATACCAATCCCCGCAAGGCTGTCCGCGACCATACCCGCTATGGAACGAAGCGTTCCATAGGGGTCCAGACCGGCAAAAAGGCGGACGGAACGCCCGCTGTGCAGATGGTGGAGATGCTCTTTCTCCCGGAGGGCGACGTGTACCGCCTCATCGTCCATAGCAAGCTGCCCTCGGCGGAGCGGTTTGAACGCTGGGTGTTCGACGAGGTGCTGCCCAGCATCCGCAAGCATGGGGCCTATGTGACCCAGGAGAAGCTGTGGGAGGTCGCCACTTCGCCGGAGGCGCTGCTGAAGCTCTGCACCGACCTGATGGCTGAGCGCGAGAAGAATGCGGCCCTGCGGGAGGACAATGCCCGGCTGCAAGGCAAGGCCGTCTACTACGACCTGTTCATCGACCTGCACCACAGCACCAACCTGCGCACCACCGCCAAGGAGCTGGTTGTGCCGGAACGCCGGTTTGTCCGCTTCCTGCTGGAGCGGCGGTTTGTCTACCGCACCCCCTCCGGCTGCGTGCTGCCCTACGCCAAAAGCAGCAACGAGGGCCTCTTCTGCGTAAAAGACTTCTACCGCAACGGCCACACCGGGTCCTACACGCTGGTGACGCCCAAAGGCAAGCTCTACTTCGCCGGTCTGCGGGACCTGATCCTGGTGACGGTATGACGGGCCGGTATCTGCTGCGGTGGCTGGTGGTCCCGCCCTAGCATCCAGACCACCCACTGCATGACCGCGAAAGGAGGCGAGAAAAATGCAGGAGGAAGTGGAAAACAGGACTTTGACGCTGATCGTCAGCGGAACCAAGTTCACCGGCAGGCTGTTCAAAGCCGCCATATCCAAGTACATGGCCCACCGCAGGGAGAAAAAGCTGGAGAAGCAGCGCAGCCGGGATGCCCCCGTCACCCCAAAGGGTAAGCAGACGGTGAAGCAGCTCATCGGGCAGAACCAGGGCGTCTCCAACATCGAGATCACCGACCCGTCCATCAAGGACTTTGAGCGCATCGCCCGGAAATACGGCGTGGACTATGCGGTAAAGAAGGACCGCAGCTCCGACCCGCCCAAGTACCTGATCTTCTTCAAGGCCCGCGACGCCGACGCTCTGACGGCAGCATTTTCGGAGTACACCCAGAAGAAGGTCAAAAAGGCCGAGAAGGCCGAGAAGGCAGAGCGCCCATCGGTGCTGGAGCGGCTCGCCCAGTTCAAAGACCTGGTGAAAAACGCCGTGACGGAGCGCACCCGCCGGAAGGAGCTGGAACGATGAAGCAGCTGAATGTGAAAAAGCTGGTTCTGCTGAACCTGCCCTATTTTCTGCTGGGCCTGTTTGCCACCAACCTGGGGGAAGCCTGGCGGATGGCCCAGGGCGCGGACGCTTCGGCCAAGATGCTCTCGTTTTTCTCCACATTGCCGGTGGCGCTGGCCAGCTGGTGGCCCAGCCTACACCCTCTGGACCTGCTGGTGGGGCTGTGCTGCGGCACTGGCCTGCGGCTTGCAGTCTATCTCAAGAGCAAGAACGCCAAGAAGTACCGACACGGCATGGAGTACGGGTCCGCACGATGGAGTGCATAATTTTAAGTGTAAATGACACATACATGGACGCACAGGAGGTTATGCACATGACTGATTATAGCAAAATTACAGCCCTTTACTCCCGCCTTTCCGTGGGCGACGAGGACAGGGACGGCGGCGAGAGCAACAGCATACAGAACCAAAAAATATTTTTGGAGAACTATGCCAGAGGGCAGCACCTAACCAATATCCGGCACTACATCGACGATGACGAAAGCGGCAGATTTTTTGACCGTTCCGCCTACTCCCGCATGATGGACGATGTGGAAAACGGGAAAATCGGTGTCTGCATTATGAAAGACCTCACCCGCTGGGGGCGCGACTATCTCCAAGTCGGCAACGCGATGGAGATATTCAGACGGAACAATGTGCGTTTTATCGCGGTCAACAACGGGATAGACAGTGAGAAGCCCGACACATTGGAGTTTGCGCCCTTTATCAATATCATGTCGGAGTGGTACGCAAAGGACATCAGCAAGAAAGTGAAAACGGGCATTAAGACCAAAGGCATGAGTGGAAAGCCGATTGTCACCGAAGCCCCTTACGGCTATGTCAAAGACCCGGACAACAAGGATTTTTGGATAATCGACGAGGAAGCCGCCGAGGTTGTCCGTTTGATTTTCCGTCTGTTTATCGGCGGGAAGAACCGAAACCAAATCGCCGTATATCTGACACAGGAGCAAATCCCAACCCCCACTTTCTACATGAAAGACCGAGGGCGGGGAACCTGTAAAAATAAGACGCTCAACGAGGATAACCGCTGCAAGTGGAACAAAGCCACCTTGACCAATATCCTCACACGGCAGGAGTATTGCGGAGATGTAGTCAACTTCAAGACTACAAAGCATTTCCGGGATAAGCATAACCACTATGTAGACCGGAGCCAGTGGCACATCACAGAAAATGTGCATGAGCCGATTATCAGCCGCAGCGATTTTGAAACCGTACAGCGGATTTTGGAAAACGCGCCCGTCAGACGCCCCAACGGGGACGGGGAAATCCACCCTCTGTCCGGCTTACTTTTCTGTAAGGACTGCGGCGCAAAAATGCACATTCGTATAGATTACCGGAACGGCGGCAAGCGGCACGTTGCTTTTTGCAGCGAGTACCACAAGGGAAAAGCCAAAAACCCCAAATGCAATTCCCCGCACATCATGGACGCGGATTTGCTCATGCAGACCATCGCGGAAGTGCTGAAGAAAATCGAGGACTATTCTATCAGCAACCGGGCGGAGTTTGAAGCCTTAGTGAAAAAGAACCTTGCCATGCAGCAGACCGACCAGACCAAGAAGCAGCAGAAGCGTATCCCGCAAATCACGACGCGCCTTGAACAGATTGACAAGGTGCTGAATAAGCTCTATGAGGACAACGCCCTCGGCACGATCCCGCAAGACCGCTATGAGCAGATGTCGCAGAAGTATTCGGAAGAATACTATGCGCTGAAAGCGGAGCTTGCCACGCTCCAAGAGCAGCTATCCGCTTATGAGAACGCGGGAGGACGGGCGCAGAAGTTTTTGAAGCTGACGGAACGCCATGCCGCCTTTACCGACCTAACCCCCGCCATTCTCAACGAGTTTATCAGCCGGATTGAAGTGCATGAGCGCGACCAGAAAAGGGCGAGATACGCAATCCAGCACATCAGCATATATTTCAATTATATTGGCAAGTTTGAGAACGAAGTGACACAGCTTGCAGAGCCGACCGAGCAGGGAATCCGGCAAATGCGGGAGGAAATCGAAGAAGCCAAAAAGGAAAAGAGCCGCGCCTACCACCGCAACTATTCAAGGGAGTACCGGGCGCGAAACCTTGAAAGGCAGCGGGAGTATGACCGCATGAAAGCGCGGGAATACCGGGCAAGGAGAAAGGCGCAGGCAGCCGCCGCACAGCCCACACAGTAAAACAGAATAACCGTCAACCAAGAGGGATTTTCCGAACTACGGGAAATCCCTCTTTTGCGCCCAAAGAAAGGAGCCGCCTATGGCAGAACAGACCCCCGACAGTATCATCACGACCCAGAGGAACGGGCAGACCATTGTTGCGGAGTTATTTTTCAATCACAGCAGCACAGAAACATTCCGCGACAAGCTGCTCAAACTGGTGCTTGCCGACAGCTCGCGTTTATCCGCGTCTGACGGTCAAGAGCCGGAAAAAACAGAAATCTTGCGATAACAGCCGCCCCGACGAACCATTCCCTGTCTGAGCGGTTTCTATTTGAAAATCCTCATTTTCCCCAAGTCAAGAGCCGGGAAAAACACCCGAAAAATGTCCCTATTGCGTAACAGGGGCGCAGAAAGGAGAGTTTATGAGAACAGGGCTTACGAAGCGGGAAAAGACCACCGATATTTGGTTTGACGAGAAAGACCCCCTTATCCATATCCGCACCCACAACACCGACTTAAAGAAGCGGCTTGCCGCCTACGCCGGACAGCACCCCGACCAGTGCCGCCAGACCGACACAGACCCGGACACGGGCTGCATGGAGTTTGAAATCCGCAAGGGGCGTTTCTCTTTCCGTCTGACCGCCCCATACAGAGAGGAACGCCGGAGAGCCGCCAGTGAAGCGGCGAAAGCTGCCGCGAGCAATCTCACGCGAAGTATGATATAATTTTTTTGAAAAACTTTTCTCTTTCATTTAGTATTTGCCGCGAAAACCGTAGTATATAGGTGAAGCCGGAAAGGAGGTGGCGCAATGATTGATGATGAAAAAATTATTGAGTTATTTTTTGAGCGTTCCGAGCAAGCCATACGGGAGCTGGACATTAAATACGGAAAAATCTGCCACAACCTCTCGTATAACATCGTGAACAGCCGACAGGACGCAGAGGAATGCGTCAATGACGCTTACTTAGGCGCATGGAACGCCATTCCCCCGGTACGCCCGAACCCGTTGCTTAGTTACATTGTGAAAATAGTGCGAAACATTTCCCTCAAAATCTATTGGAGAAAGGAAGCAGCCAAACGAAGCGGACACTATACGATTGCCTTAGAGGAAATCGAGGGCTGTATCGCAGACCAAAAAACCGTGGAAGATGAAATTGAAGCCAGAGAGTTAGCCCGTATCATCGAAGCATTTTTGGATACGCTGACCGTAAAAGAGCGCGTTATCTTCATGCGCCGCTATGCGTATGCAGATACCTACGCGGATATAGCAAAGCGCGTAGGTATCTCTGAAAAAAATGTATCCGTCCGGCTTGCTCTAATCCGCCAGAAGATGAAGCAATATTTGATTGAAAGAGAGGTATTAGTATGAACACAAAATTGTTTTCCGAAGCCATGAGCGAAGTCAACGACAAGTATTATGAGGAAGCCGCAAACTACCATTGTAAAAAGCATGGGTGGGTAAAGTTTACATCTTTAGCAGCTTGTGCCGCTATTGTGTTAGCAGTATCATTTGCGACTTTGTGGAAACTTCCAAGTCAAACTACGCCGCAGCCAGAATATGAACCGCCAATCATTACAAACCCGGATAATCAGTCGGACAATCCTGAGCAAGGTATTAGTCTTAACCTCAATGAAATTAAGGAACTCAATGCCACGAGTGGAAGTATCGCTCTTATGGCAGATGATTATACCGCAATGTCTTATGAAGAACTGCTCAGATATTTTGATGTATCACTCCCAATTACAGAAACGCTTCCCTACCTTACACTCCAGAGCAATGATTTTGGTATTTACCAAACAGATAATCGTGGAATTTATTATGATGGGAATTTTATTGAGTTCCGAAATTCTGGTGGAACGCAGGACATAAACATCGTCCTTTCTAAAGTGTTTAAGCACACTTCAGATGTTTTCGATTTAAGTGCGGACGAGTTACAATTTACAGAAATCAATGGCAGGGAGCTTGCAGTTTTCCACTACACAAATGAAAATGGAACAGATTGCTATTATGCTGAATTTCTGCAAAATGACGTTGCCTTCGTGGTCAGTTCGGAAAATATTTCAATGGAGGATTATGCGAAATGCCTGCAAGTCTTAGTTGAAAAAGCACAGCAAAACAGCGGCTCTGTCAACACCATCACAGGTGAAATTGTTGTAATCGACCCATACGCAAATCACATAGGAGTTCGTTTGGATAAGGAACAGGCCCCGGAATATAGCAGCGTATATGGAATTGACCTGCCAGACGGACAATCTGCCGGGGATTATTCGCTTGGCGACCGTGTAGAGGTAATGTATACGGGAGAGCCAGCAACCATTTTAACGATATGGGCAGAGCAACTTGTAGATATTAAATTATTGAAGTAAGCACAAAAAATATTACAGAGGGACAGTCGAGAAATCGGCTGTCCTTTTTCTATGCCGACGGGCAGAAAGGAGTGACCAGCCATGACAAAACCGAGAGAGAAAACCCGTGAAGAACTGCAAGCCGAGATTGAGGACGGAAAGAAGAAAATCCGGCAGTTTGAGAACCGGGAAAAGATGTTGCGTCAAAAGCTATCCAAAGAGGAACGCAGAACACGCAGCCACCGCCTTATCGTCCGGGGCGCGGTCTTTGAAAGCATTGTGCCGGAAGCAAAGAACATGACCGACGAGGAAGCCACAGCACTTCTCCGGCTTGCCTTGACGAGTGAGCCGGTACGGGAATATCTGAAAAAACGAGCCGAAAGCAGGAAAAGCGAATAATCCCTTTGGAACAAAGGGCGCACTTATACACCCTTACGGGCGTGTGCGCTCTGCCGAGGGCTTATCTCCGCACAGGGAACTTTCCCCGCGCTCCGATATGGCGGCTTTGCCGCAACAAGGGGCTGCACCCCTTGCGCCGCTTCGCGGCTATCCCTGCACACCCACAAAAACAGTACACCCGCCGTTGGCGTCTGTACCATTTTTGCGGGTTTTATTATCCTATCCGGGAGGTGATACCCATAGCCATTTACCATTGGAACATCGGCATTGTGAGCCGAGGAAAAGGCAAATCAGCCGTTGCCGCAGCCGCCTACCGAAGCGGCGAAAAGCTGACAAACGAATGGGACGGAATGACCCATGACTACACTCGCAAAGGCGGCGTTGTCCATACAGAAATCATGTTGCCGCCCCACGCACCGCCCTCGTTCGCTGACCGTTCAACCTTGTGGAACAGCGTGGAGCTTTACGAGAAAGCCGGGAACGCCCAGCTTGCCAGAGAGATTGACGCGGCGCTCCCCACAGAATTATCCAGAGAGGAACAGATCCGGCTTGTCCGGGAATACTGTTCCTCTCAATTTGTTTCCAGAGGAATGTGCGTCGATTACGCCATTCACGACACCGACAGCGGCAATCCCCATTGTCATATCATGCTGACTATGCGCCCCCTTGACGAGCGCGGAGCATGGGCGGCGAAATCCAAAAAGGAATATGACCTTGACGAAAACGGCGAGCGTATCCACTTGCCAAGCGGCAGATACAAGACCCACAAGGTTGACCTCACAGGCTGGAACGACAAAGACAACACCCTCTTGTGGCGCAAGGCATGGGCTGACTTTACCAACGACTTTTTGGAGAGGAACGGAAGCCCGGAGCGTATCGACCACCGCAGCAACGCCGAGCGCGGCATTGACGAGATACCCACCGTCCACATGGGCGTGGCGGCTTGCCAGATGGAGAAGAAAGGTATCGCCACCGAGAAAGGCGAACTGAACCGCAGTATTCAAAAGACAAACCGCCTTATCCGGGAAATCCGGGCGCAGATTGGGAAGCTCAAGGAATGGATTGCCGACCTGTTCAAAGCGTGGGAAACCGCCCCGGAACAGCCGCCGCAATCTCCCAACCTTGCAAATCTGTTGATGAAGTATTTGAGCATTCAGAGAGAAAAGAGCCGGAAGTATTCGCAGAGTTGGCAACAACAGCACACAGCCGATGAACTGAAAACCATAGCGGCAGCGGTCAACTATCTTTCCGAGCATGGTATCTCTAATCTTGACGAGCTGGACGCTTCTCTTTCCTCTGTCAGTGATAGAGCCTATTCAATCCGGGAGGGAATGAAAACCGCCGAGCAGCGCATGAAAGAACTGCAAAAGCTCATGGAGTACGGCAGAAATTATCAAACCTACAAGCCCATACAGGACGAGTATCGGCAAATCCGCTGGAAAGGAAAACAGGAGAAGTTTGCGGAAGCCCGCCGCGCCGAGCTTACCCTATGGGACGCGGCAAACCGCTATCTCCATGCAAATCTGCCGAAAGGAACAAAGACCTTGCCTATTGCGGAATGGGAACAGGAATATGCTGACCTCAAAACGCAGAGGGACAGCGATTATACCAAACTGAAAGATACCCGCGCCGAGGTTGCCGAGCTTCAAAAAATCCGCAAATGCGTGGATATTGCACTCCGCGCCGACCAGCCGGAGCAGACGCAGAGCCGCACCAAGCGGCACGAACAGGAGCGATAAAGAAAAGGACGGGCAAGCCATTTTGCTTGTCCGCCCTAAATGCTTTCTGATAAACTGGACTTTGTATTATTGGTTATTATATTTGGCGGCTTGTTCTTTCCAGTATGCCATAATATTTTCAACCATTGTAATACATTCATTTTTAGCAGTAGTTTCATTATATTCTTGCATATTGCTGAAAATATGTCCGCATAGTTCTAAATCATCATCTTCAAAACCACCACAGACACCAACAAGCCATTTACCAAGCAACGACGCTTTGAATTTGAAAATGTAATAATGCATTTCATTAAAATCAAATTCACCTGCACATTCAATTTTGAAAGGCTTTTTTCCTAATTCATGAGGGTCAGATAACCACTCAATCATTGCTGTTTGTGCTGCGTATAGCTGTTCCTTATTCATTTCCATCTACCTCCAAAAATCCCGATTTGTCGATTTCATTATACTCAAAACCTATGAACAATTCAACCACAGAAAGAGAGGTATCAGCCATGTATTACACCCAAGAACAGATAGACCGCGCCAACCAAGCCGACCTTGTTTCTTTCCTGCAATCACAGGGCGAGCAGCTTACCCGCGCCGGGAATGAATACCGCTGGAAGCGGCACGACAGCCTGACCGTCCGGGGAAACAAATGGTACAGGCACAGCCAGAGCAAGGGCGGCGCACCCATTGATTTTGTCATGGAGTTTTTCGGCAAGAGCTTTACCGAAGCCGTTGAAATGCTGACAGGAGAAAAAGGAGCCGCCCCGCCGCTGGACAGACCAAGCCCCGCGCCCCTCTCTGACTTCCGACTGCCACCCCGCAGCCCCGACAACAGCACAGCGAGGAACTACCTCACAGCCGCCCGCCGCATTGATGAAGATGTGACGGGCTTTTTCTTTGCCACCGGGGATATTTACGAGGAAGCCGCCCACCACAACGCCGTATTCGTAGGGCGGGACGAGGACGGAGTACCACGCTACGCCCACCAGCGCGGCACAGCCGGGAGCTTCCGGCTTGATGTGAAAGGCAGCGACAAAGCCTTTAACTTCTGCTACCGGGGCGAGGGCGAAAGATTGTTTGTTTTTGAAGCCCCCATTGACCTGTTATCTTTCCTCTGCCTGTTCAAAAAGGAATGGCAGAAGCAAAGCTACCTGTCATTGGGCGGCGTGGGAGAAAAAGCCCTGCTGTGTTTCCTCTCTGGCCGTCCGAACATCAAGACTGTTTACCTCTGCCTTGACAACGACAACGCCGGAAACGATGCTTGCAGCCGCCTCGCGGAGCTTGTGCCGGAGGGCTTGACCGTCCACCGCCTTGTGCCGCTTTACAAGGACTGGAACGAGGTATTGCAGCACCGGGCAGAAATCACAGACGGGAAGTATATCCGGGAAGCGATTTACGGCTTGAAAGAGCCGCCGCAGGAAGAAACCGTTGAGATTATCCGCATGAGCGAGGTTGACACACAGACCGTTGAATGGCTATGGGAGCCGTATATTCCCTTTGGGAAAGTAACCATTGTGCAGGGCAATCCCGGCGAGGGCAAGACCACTTTTGCCCTACGCCTTGCCGCCGCCTGCACCACCGGGGGAACGCTGCCGGGAATGAAGCCCTTGCCGCCATTCCAAGTAATTTACCAGACCGCCGAGGACGGGCTGGGCGATACCGTCAAGCCCCGCTTGATAGAAGCCGCCGCAGACCTTGACCGGGTGCTTGTGATTGATGAAGCCAAGCGGGAGCTTACCCTGTCCGATGAGCGCATAGAAAAGGCAATCACGCAGAACGGGGCGCGGCTGATTATCCTTGACCCCATACAGGCGTACATGGGCGAAAAAACCGACATGAACCGGGCAAACGAAGTGCGCCCCATGTTCCGCCGCCTTGCCGATGTTGCCGAGCGTACCGGGTGCGCCGTTATCCTTATCGGACATCTCAACAAAGCTGCCGGAGGGCAGAGCGCATACCGGGGCTTAGGTTCTATCGACTTCCGCGCCGCAGCAAGGAGCGTGCTTCTTATCGGGCGCGTGAAGCGAGAACCGAATGTGCGCGTTATCGTCCATGACAAATCTTCCCTTGCGCCGGAGGGCAAGCCCGTTGCCTTTTGCCTTGACCCGGAAACGGGCTTTTCATGGATAGGCGAATATGACATCACCGCCGACGAGCTGCTGTCCGGCGCGGGCGGAAACACCGCCACCAAGACCGAACAGGCGGAACGGCTGATACTTGACCTGCTTGCAGACGGGAAAGAGCTTGCCAGTGAGGACATTGTAAAAGCCGCAGCCGAAGCCGGAATATCCGAGAGGACGGTACAGAACGCCAAGCGCAACATGGGCGGCATTTTAGGAGCAAGGCGTGTCGGCGGTCAATGGTATAACTTCATCAAGAAGAAGCAGCCACCCGAACCCGCAATCTGAAAGTGCAAAACGCAGACCCTTTGCACTTTGCACTTTCGCACTTTCACGATAATTTGCGTCAATAACTCAAAAAAGCACTTGACAAAACGCTTCATGGGGGACCCATGAGGACATCGCTCCCTACATAGACCCGGTGTTTCAGAACAATGTGATTCTGACCAAAACCGAGAGCCTGACCATGAACAGCCGCCCCAAGGACCCCAAGACCGCCAGAAACAAAAATGTTCTGGTAATCGGCGGCTCCGGCTCCGGTAAGACCCGGTTCTGGCTCAAGCCGAACCTGATGCAGATGCACTCGTCCTATGTGGTCACAGACCCCAAGGGCACCATTTTGGTGGAGTGCGGCAAAATGCTTCAGCGGGGCGCGCCCAAGCTGGGTAAGGACGGCAAGCCGGTGAAGGACAAAAACGGCAAAATCGTGTATGAGCCGTATCAAATCAGGGTGCTGAACACCATCAACTTTGCCAAAAGTATGCACTACAATCCTTTCGCGTACATCCATAGCGAAAAGGATATTTTGAAGCTGGTCACGACCTTAGTTGCGAATACGAAGGGCGAAGGCAAAGCCGGGGACGAGTTTTGGACCAAAGCGGAGACTCTGCTGTATTGCGCGCTCATTGGCTACATCCACTACGAAGCGCCGGTGGAAGAGCAAAACTTCTCCACCCTCATCGAGTTCATCAACGCGATGGAGGTCCGGGAGGACGATGAGGAATTTAAGAATCCGGTGGATTTGATGTTCGACGAGCTGAAGGAACGGGACCCCAACCACTTTGCGGTGCGGCAATATGCCAAATATAAATTAGCCGCGGGCAAAACCGCTAAGAGCATATTGGTGAGCTGCGGGGCCCGGCTGGCCCCCTTTGACATTGCCGAGCTGCGGGAGGTCACGTCCTACGACGAGCTGGAGCTGGACACCCTGGGCGACCGCAAGACGGCGCTGTTCCTCATTATGAGCGACACGGACGATACCTTTAACTTCCTGATCTCCATGTGTTACACGCAGTTATTTAACTTGCTCTGCGAAAAGGCCGACGATGTGTACGGCGGGCGGCTGCCGGTCCATGTGCGGTGCCTCATCGATGAGTGCGCCAACATCGGCCAGATCCCCAAACTGGAAAAGCTGGTGGCCACCATCCGCAGCCGCGAAATCTCCGCCTGCCTGGTGCTGCAAGCCCAGTCTCAGCTCAAGGCCATCTACAAGGACAACGCCGATACCATCATCGGCAATATGGACAGCTCCATCTTCCTGGGCGGCAAGGAACCGACCACGTTGAAGGAGCTGGAGGCCGTGCTGGGAAAAGAGACCATCGATACGTTCAACACTGGCGAGAGCCGGGGGCGGGAGACTTCCCACTCGCTCAACTATCAAAAACTGGGCAAGGCGCTGATGAGCCAGGATGAGCTGGCTGTCATGGACGGCGGCAAGTGCATCCTCCAGCTGCGCGGGGTGCGGCCTTTCCTCTCGGACAAGTACGACATCACCCAGCACCCCAATTACAAATACACAGCCGATGCGGACCCGAAGAACGCCTTTGACATTGAAGGCTTTCTCAGGGCCCGGCTGAAGCTCAAACCCAACCAGGTCTGCGACGTGTATGAGATCGACGCCGCAGCCGACGATTGATGTTCCGCTTTAGAAGGGAGGGATCTTATCTATTCGCCGCAACTGCCCCACTGGGGCCATTGGCGTACAAAGCGGACGGTCACACAAAATAATGAAAAAAGGAGGACAGCCGGAATCAGGCCCCGGACACCGGGGCAGATTGTCCGGCTTTTGTATGCCTATGACACATGACTAACCAAACCAAACACGATTCCGGCTAAATTTTATTTATGGCTTTTTTTACTCAGGCGATCACCGTTTTGCAGACCCTCGTCATCGCGCTGGGCGCTGGCCTTGGCATCTGGGGTGTAATTAACTTACTCGAGGGCTACGGCAATGACAACCCCGGCGCGAATGCTCATGTGTCGTAAAGAAACACAGAAAAATTTGATAGACAGTCCTACTATATCCGTAAAAAAATGTTTACAAATGGAGCGCACAGAGTTATACTTGTCATCATAGGTTGCCTTGGGTTTCCGCTCTTTGGTATACCCCTTGACGCTGATCACTTCCGGTTCGATCACTTCCGCAGGCTTTTCATCACCGACGGGTGTACCGAACAGATTCAGCTGTCCGTCCAGCTGGTCATGGCGTATTTCACTGGTTGAGCCAAAGACCTTGTTCTTAAGATACGCAAGCTGAGACTGGAGATTCGCGATCAGAAGGTCTTTTTCACTGTCCTTCGCATTGCGTTCTTCCAGCATCTTCTGCAATGAACTTATGAGTTCGTTCTGAGTGCTGATTGTTTTATTCAGTTGTGAGATTGTATCCTTAAGCTCTAAGAGCTGGATATCTTTTACTCCTGAAGGCATGGTCTTCTGCTCCGTTTTTTGATACTTCTATTGTACCATAAACAGGTGCAAAAGCCTAGAAAAATCAAGCGTTTCAGGCACTTTTTATTGCCTTTGGCTGCTCGATCTCAAGACCGGACATGAGCCAGTCAAACTGCCTCCATGTAATGGTTTTCACCTCGTCACGGTTACGTGGCCACCGGTATTTTCCGGTGTTATGATCGAGGCGTTTATATAAAAGCACAAAACCGTCATTCTCATGAAGGAGTGCCTTTATCCTGTCATTGCGTCTGCCGCAGAAAAGGTAGAGCGCGGTGGTATGCTCCGGTTCAAAGTGAAGCTGGTCTCTGATGATGGCGCACAGACCATCGATTGATTTTCTCATATCGGTGTAGCCACAAATGATATAAATATCTGTTGCAGCTGTAATGTCGCCTAGCATGATGCACCTCCCACAGACCGGATGATCTGTGCTAAAAGTGCCGGATCTATATCATTTGAAATCCTGATCAGGGCGGAGCCGAGTTTGATCTCAGCAGTTGCTTCCATACAGTTTGTATCCGTATGATCCGGAAGCACGCTTAAAAGCTGTGGTGTCTCTTCGTGCAGAACAGGCTGGTCAACGATTTCAAGTTTGACAACATCCTGTTGTTCCGAAGGCTTATAGCCTCCCCGGCCTGTTGCCGGCGGAATATCATAGCAGGATTTTTTGCGAAGCCGCTTGACCCAGTTGTAGAATGTACCGGGTTTGATCCCGTGCTCGTTGCACCACTGAAAATCGCTTAGTCCGCTGCTGCGACATTCCATGATGAGCCGGTATTGCTCATCGGCAGTTCGTCTTTCTGTCTGCATAAATGTAACCTCCATAATTGTAGTAAAATGCTTGCTTACTGCTAGATCCTAGCGCCGGATCATAGAGTAAAATGCTGGCATATGTGATTACTACTATTATGGCAAATATATGACCAAGCGAACAGATACCCTTATATTAGGCGCTTACCTTTAAGGAGAGGTTATAATGAACAAAGTAAATATAAAAGATAGTCAAAATTTTATTACTTCAAAATATCACATAGAAAAAATAATGAATTGCATAAGTTTAGATGAAAAAGATAACATCTTTGAAATAGGTGCAGGGAAAGGTCATTTTACTGCTGAATTGGTAAAGAGATGTAATTTTGTTACGGCGATAGAAATTGATTCTAAATTATGTGAGGTAACTCGTAATAAGCTCTTAAATTATCCTAACTATCAAATAGTAAATGATGATATACTGAAATTTACATTTCCTAGCCACAATCCATATAAAATATTTGGCAGCATACCTTACAACATAAGCACAAATATAATTCGAAAAATTGTTTTTGAAAGTTCAGCCACAATAAGTTATTTAATAGTGGAATATGGTTTTGCTAAAAGGTTATTAGATACAAACAGATCACTAGCATTGCTGTTAATGGCAGAGGTAGATATTTCTATATTAGCAAAAATTCCTAGGTATTATTTCCATCCAAAACCTAAAGTGGATAGCGCATTAATTGTATTAAAAAGAAAGCCAGCAAAAATGGCATTTAAAGAGAGAAAAAAATATGAAACTTTTGTAATGAAATGGGTTAACAAAGAGTATGAAAAACTGTTTACAAAAAATCAATTTAATAAAGCTTTAAAACATGCGAGAATATATGATATAAACAATATTAGTTTCGAACAATTTGTATCGCTATTTAATAGTTATAAAATATTTAACGGCTAAAAACAATAGGCCACATGCAACTGTAAATGTTTAGTTATAGGTAGGGTAGCATAAGTTAAAATGCTATTCTGCCTTTTAAAAGTATGGTATACATTCCAGAGAGAGATTGGATATGTTCCCGTATACCGATAGTGCCAAAAGCGAAGTGGATATGTTTCCGAGAACGGACGTACTCAAATGACATTCATTCTGTCCTCTCCAGCCAGCTCATGGAGGGAAACGACCATGAGTAAACTTCTCCCCTATGAAACAATCGTTAAAGCCCATGAGGGCGACCCGGACGCAATCGACACGGTTCTTTCCCACTACGCCGGATATATCCGCTACTTCTCCAAAATAAACGGACAGGTCAACTCCGAGGTGGAGGACTATGTGAAGCAGCGGCTCATTGCCGCGCTGTTCAAATTTCGCTTTGACCGTTGAGTTATATCCAATGTCAGACAAGAAAAAAATCAAGCTGATTTTCAAACCGTCTCATTGCATGGAATAATCTGCTCCACTATAATTAAGGCAGGAGGTGTTGAGAGATGGCGAATGAAGATAAAAAAGATTTTAATGCCATGCTACATGATAGCAAGGATATGCCTAAATTTCAGATTATTACCGACCAGAAAAGCATTGAGAAATATGGCGGAAGCAGAATGTATTTTGCCCCACCAATCGAATATGATAAAGTGATGAAACTAATTCCTTATGGCAAAGTAATCACTGTCGGAAAAATCCGTGAATATTTTGCTAAACTGAATGGAGCGGATTTCACAGAGCCTATTACAGCCGGGATTTTTGTATCTATTGCAGCATGGGCGAGTTACCAGCGTTCTGAAGATGAAACCCCGTATTGGCGAACCTTAAAGGCAAACGGGGAATTGAACGCAAAATATCCCGGCGGTGTAGAGGCACAAAAGGAAAAGTTGGAAGCGGAAGGCCACACAATTATTCAGAAAGGACGCACAAATATAAAGTATTTTGTAAAGGACTATGAAAGTATTCTTTTTGATTTGAGATGAGAAGTTTTTATTTGCTAAACGCGTTATCGTCATACCAGCCAGCCCTAAACTTTCAAAACTGAATACCAGCCGCCACCGGCGACCAGCGAAAGCAGTAAGTCTGAAAAAGATTTGCTGCTTTTTTTGTTGCCCGTTCTGGCTCCCGGCCATTTTGCCCCCTGCCGGTTGTAGTAGTAAATGAGGGGAGAAATTTTCCCGCCCGGATATTTGGCATTTTCAAAATCTCTCCGTTGTAGGAAGTGAAAGCAAAATTTTTCTGTCCCGCCGGTTGCCAAAATCCCCGTTCCCGGATTACTAAGGCAAAAGAAATTTTGAAAAATCTCTGTCCAGCGGGTAGCTGACGGCTTTTCAAATGTATCTTTAGCGGAAAAGAAAAATAGCGCAGCCAGCGGGTAGCAAAGCCCCTCTGCGGAGTAATATTGGCGAAAGAAAAAAGGCAGCGAACAGCGGGCTGAAAGCCCCGCCCTGTTCGCTCTATGTACGGAAAAGCCCGGACAGGGCCAGTCTGCGGCTTACTTAGAGCAAGTTTCTACCACGGTGCCAAAATCCGCAATTCTGCGGTTTTGCCCCTCGCGGGAAACTTGTTGGGGAGTGCCTTCCCCAAACCCTGCTATGCGGCTTGCGCCGCTTATCCCCGCCGCGCTCATGCGGCAAGAAAGGAGGTCACGACCATGCGAAAAAAATACAACACACCCCACCGCAGCCGCGTTGTGAAAACCCGGCTGACCGAAGATGAATACGCCGACTTCACAGCGCGGCTTGCGCCCTATGGTATCAGCCAGTCGGAATTTCTCCGGCAGGCGATCCGGCGTACCACCATACGCCCCGTACTCCATGTGTCGTCGGTCAATGACGAACTGCTCTCCGCTGTCGGGAAGCTCGCAGCCGAGTACGGCAGGATCGGCGGCAACCTCAACCAGATTGCCCGGTATCTGAACGAGTACGGCGCGCCCTATCATGCGTTGTCCGGCGAGGTACGCGCCGCCATAGCCGACCTTGCCGCCCTCAAGTATGAAGTCTTAAAGAAAGTAGGTGACGCGGTTGGCAACACTCAAACATATCAACTCTAAAAACGCCGACTACGGAGCCGCCGAACAATACCTGCTCTTTGAGCATGACGAATTTACCATGAAGCCCGTCCTTGATGAAACCGGCAGGCTTATCCCCCGCGAGGACTACCGGCTGTCTACGCTGAACTGCGGCGGGGAGGATTTTGCCGTTGCGTGTATGCGGGCCAATCTCCGCTATGAGAAAAACCAGCGGCGGGAAGATGTGAAAAGCCACCACTACATCATCAGCTTTGACCCGCGGGACGGGCCGGACAACGGCCTGACCGTAGACCGGGCGCAGGCGTTGGGGGAGCAATTCTGTAAAGAACATTTCCCCGGCCACCAAGCCCTTGTCTGCACCCACCCGGACGGGCATAACCACAGCGGCAACATTCATGTGCATATCGTCATAAACAGCCTGCGGATTGAGGAAGTGCCGTTCCTGCCCTACATGGACAGGCCAGCCGACACGAAAGCCGGCTGCAAGCACCGATGTACCGACGCTGCCCTGCGCTACTTCAAATCCGAAGTCATGGAGATGTGCCACCGGGAGGGGCTTTACCAAATCGACCTCTTGAACGGCAGCAAGAACCGCATCACCGACCGGGAGTATTGGGCGCAGAAAAAGGGACAAGCCGCGCTGGACAAGCAGAACGCCCCCATGATTGCCGATGGTATCACGCCCCGGCAGACCAAGTTTGAAACGAACAAGGAAAAGCTGCGGCAGACCATACGGAAAGCCCTTGCCACCGCCGCCAGCTTTGACGAGTTTTCCTCTCTGCTGCTGCGGGAGGGTGTGACCGTCAAGGAGAGCCGGGGGCGGCTGTCCTATCTCACGCCGGACAGGACAAAGCCCATCACCGCCCGGAAGCTGGGCGACGATTTTGACCGCACCGCCGTCCTTGCCGTTTTGGAGCAGAATGCCGCCAGAGCCATAGAAAAGGCCGCAGCCATACCTGAATACCCCTGGCAGGAGAAACGCGGCATACAGCCCGCAAAAGCCCCTCAAACCGCCCCCAAACAGGACGGAGTGCAGCGGCTTGTGGACATTGAGCAGAAAATGGCCGAGGGCAAAGGCCGGGGCTATGAACGCTGGGCGAAGATACACAATCTGAAGCAGGCCGCCAAAACGCTGTCCGTCTACCAGCAGTACGGCTTTACTTCCCCGGAGCAGTTAGAAGCCGCCGTTGATACCGCCTATGCGGAAATGCGCCAGACCAGCGGCGAACTGAAAGCACTGGAAACCAAGCTGCAAGGGAAAAAGGAGTTGCAGCGGCAGGTGTTGGCCTACGCCCAGACCAAGCCCGCCCGCGACGGGTTGAAAGCGCAGAAATCCGAGAAAGCCCGCGCCGCATACCGGCAGGCCCATGAGAGCGATTTTATCATAGCCGACGCAGCCCCCCGGTATTTCAAGGCGCATGGCATTACCAAGCTGCCCGCCCGGAAAGCGTTGCAGGCCGAGATCGAGCAGCTTATCTCCGAGAAAGACGGCCTGTATAACACCTATCACGAACAGAAGCAGCGGTTCAAGGAGTTGCAGACCGTCAAGCGGAATATCAACCAGATTTTGCGCCGGGACGAGCCGCACCGCAGAAAGGAGCAGAGCCATGAGCGATAACCTGCCCCGCATGGACTACCGCCAGCACCGGCGGGCGCGGCGGCTGGTACATGAGTGCTGTAACTACGACGAGGGGAACTGCCTGCTGTTAGACGACGGGGAGCCTTGCGTGTGCGTCCAGAGCATTTCCCTTTCCCTCATGTGCCGCTGGTTCCGTGTGGCTGTCCTGCCCCTTGACGGGGAGCTGTCCGCAGCCCTCTTATACCGGGGGAGCCGGAAACGGTGTGCCGTCTGCGGAGCGGCCTTTGTCCCCAAATCCAACCGGGGGAAATACTGCCCCGACTGCGCCGGGCGCATGAAGAAAATCCGCGCCGCCGAGAGAAAGCGGAAACAAAGGCAGAGATGTCACGCTTTAGAGCCTTTCAAACCCGCATAAATCAAGGCTTTTTTCGTGGGTGTCAAAGGGTACGCGATACATTTATCCTTTTCCCCCGGAAACGGCGTTCTAAATGCGTACAAACACCCCAAATCCACCCAAAGGAGGAACCATGTCAGACAACCGAAAATACTACTACCTCAAGCTGAAAGAGAATTACTTTGACGAGGACGCCATTGTGCTGCTGGAAAGTATGCAGGACGGTATCCTCTATTCCAACATCCTCTTGAAACTGTACCTGAAATCGCTGAAAAACGGCGGGAAGTTGCAGCTTGATGAAAATATCCCCTACACCGCGCAGATGATTGCCACCATTACCCGTCAGCAAGTCGGCACCGTAGAACGGGCCTTGCAGATTTTTATGAAGCTGGGGCTTGTGGAGCCGTTACAGAACGGCGCACTGTATATGAGCAACATTGAACTACTGATCGGCCAATCCTCTACCGAGGGGGAGCGAAAACGGCGGGCAAGGCTGGCTTTGCAGGAGCAGAAAGCCTTGCCAAAGGCCGGGGCGGACAAATGTCCACCATATCAAGCGGACATTTGTCCACCAGAGATAGAGATAGAGAAAGAGATAGAAAAAGAGAGAGAGCGAGAGTTAGATACGGGACAACCCGCCCGCGCCGCCTATGGCCGGTATGAAAATGTTTTTCTTTCGCAATCGGAACTGGACGGGCTGAAAGCAGACCTGCCCGGCAAATGGGACTATTACATTGACCGGCTATCCTGCCATATCGCGTCCAGCGGCAAGCGATACAAGAGCCATGCCGCCACCATCTACAAATGGGCGCAGGAGGAGGCAACTAAGAAAGCCCCGAAAAAGGGCATACCAGACTACTCATGCAAGGAGGGCGAGAGTTTATGAAGAACGAAATCAACGCTGTTTTGGAGAATATGACGGCCACCACCCCGGAGCCGGAGGACTACACCGGCGAGGACGGTTTGCTGTACTGCGGCAAGTGCCGCAAGCCGAAAGAAGCCTATTTTGCGCCGGATAAGGCCGCTATCTTCGGGCGCGACCGCCACCCGGCAGAGTGCGACTGCCAGAAAACCGCCCGCGAGGAACGGGAAGCCGCCGAAAAGCGGCGCAGGCACCTTGACACCGTGGAAGAACTGAAACGCCGGGGCTTTACCGACCCCGCCATGCGGGACTGGACTTTCGAGAATGACAACGGCAGGAACCCGCAGGCCGGGCTTGCCCGCCGGTATGTGGAGCATTGGGAGGATATGCGGACAGACAATATCGGCTGCCTGTTCTGGGGCGGCGTAGGAACCGGGAAAAGCTACCTTGCGGGCTGTATCGCAAACGCCCTCATGGAGAAAGAAATCCCCGTCCACATGACGAACTTTGCCCTGATCCTCAATGACCTTGCCGCCAGCTTTGAGGGGCGCAACGAGTACATTTCCCGCCTTTGCCGCTATCCGCTGCTGATCCTTGACGACTTTGGCATGGAACGCGGCACCGACTACGGGCTGGAACAGGTTTTCAATGTGATTGACAGCCGTTACCGCAGCGGCAAGCCGCTGATCGTCACGACCAACCTCACGCTGGACGACCTGCGAAACCCGGAGGACACCGCCCATTCCCGGATTTATGACCGGCTGCTTTCCATGTGCGTCCCGGTACGCTTTACCGGCGACAACTTCCGGCAGGAAACCGCCAAGCGGAAAATGGAGAGCATGAAGAAACTGATTACCGACTGAAAGGAGTATTGCCTATGGCAGATAACAAGCAGCACGACACCCGCACCGCCCGCCGCCCCGACTGCGTGACGGAAATCCGCATGGGCAATTCCGTCCTTGTCGTGTCCGGCTATTTCAAGAAAGATACCACGACCACCGCCGCCGACAAAATGGCGCGGGTACTGGAAGCGGAAGCCGCTGCTACGCAAAAACCGGCAATTTGACCGACTGTAAAGAAGCAAATTTAACGCTTTTGCCGCTGTACAGCCCCCGCTGTTCCGTGGTACAATGAAACCACGGAATAGTGGGGCTGGCTGTCGGAAACGGAGGATTTTATGTTAAGACAAGCCACCCAAAACCTCATTACCGCCCTTTATCCGAGATTGTCCCATGAGGACGAGCTGCAAGGCGAGAGTAATTCCATATCGAACCAAAAAAGGATACTCGAAACCTACGCAAAACAGAACGGCTTTACCAATCTGCGCTGGTACACCGACGACGGTTATTCCGGCGCGAACTTCCAGCGGCCCGGATTTCAAGCCATGCTTGCGGACATTGAAGCCGGGAAAGTTGGTACGGTCATTGTCAAGGACATGAGCCGGTTAGGGCGAAACTACTTGCAGGTAGGGTTTTACACGGAAATGCTGTTCCCTCAAAAGGGCGTGCGTTTTATCGCTGTCAACGACAATGTGGACAGCGCAAACGGCGGCATGGACAATGATTTTACCCCTCTGCGAAATCTGTTCAACGAATGGCTGGTGAGAGATACGAGCAAGAAAATCAAGGCAGTTAAAAGAGCAAAAGGCATGAGCGGCAAGCCCGTTACCAGCAAGCCGGTGTATGGCTACCTCATGGACGAGGACGAGAACTATATCGTTGACGAGGAAACCGCGCCGGTTGTCCAGCAGATTTACCAGCTTTGCCTTGCGGGGAACGGCCCGACCAAGATTGCCCGTATGCTGACGGAACAGCAAATCCCCACGCCGGGGACGCTGGAATACCGCAGGACAGGCAGCACACGCCGCTACCACCCCGGCTATGAGTGTAAATGGGCGACGAACACCGTCGTTCATATCCTCGAAAACCGGGAGTACACCGGCTGTCTGGTAAACTTCAAGACGGAAAAGCCCTCTTACAAGACCAAGCACAGCGTAGAAAATCCCATTGAGAAGCAGGCCATTTTTGAGAACCACCATGAGCCGATTATTGACACGGAAACATGGGAGCGTGTGCAGGAGTTACGCAAGCAGCGCAAACGCCCGAACCGCTATGACGAAGTGGGGCTGTTCTCTGGTATGCTGTTCTGCGCCGACTGCGGCCATGTGATGTACCAGCAGCGGTATCAGAACAAGAACCGCAAGCAGGACTGTTACATCTGCGGCAGCTACAAGAAGCGCACCCGCGACTGTACGGCGCACTTTATCCGCACCGACCTGCTGACCGCCGGTGTCCTCTCCAATCTCCGGCAAGTGACGGAGTATGCTGCCAGGCACGAGAGCCGTTTTGTAAAGCTGCTGATCCAGCAGAACGAAATCGGCGGCAAGAGAAAGACCGCCGCAGCCACCAAGCAGCTTGAACAGGCGCAGGAGCGGATTGCCGAAGTGAGCCGCATTATCAAGCGGCTGTATGAGGACAATGTGAACGGCAAAATCAGCGACGAGCGTTTCATGGAACTGTCGGCAGACTATGAGCAGGAGCAGCGGGAACTGAAAGACCGCACCGCCGCATTGCAGGCGGAACTGGACAAGTCGCAGGCGGCCACCGTTAACGCCGAGAAATTCATGGGGATTGTCCGCAAGCACCTTGCCTTTGAGGAATTGACACCCACCCTCTTGCGGGAAATGATTGAGAAAATCGTCGTGCATGAGTGCAGCTATGACGAGAACGGCACCCGCAGGCAGGACATTGAGATTTATTACAGCTTTGTCGGCAAAATTGACTTGCCCGAAGCCTAACGCCCGACCTATCCGACACAATGGCCAAGTGCCGGATAGGAACGGCAAAATTTTTTACACTTCTATTACTTCTTTATCGCACATCAGCAAAAAGCCAGGGTATGAAGCAGCTTATGGCTAATTAGATGTAACAAAAGCTAAGAAAGGAAAAGCACAATCCAGACGGAACCGGCGGTGTGGTCAAGAAATATTGTGGAAACGCAAGATTTCTGCTATAATGGGTGCAGAACACTTAACGATGGAAAGAGGGACGGGAAGCCTATGAACATCAGCTATCAGCCATTATGGAACACTTTGAAAGAGCGTGGCATGAGAAAAGAGGACTTGCGGCTTGCCGCCGGTCTGACAACCAACATGATTGCCAACATGGGCAAGGGAAAACACATCAGCATGGAAACCCTACTGAGAATTTGTAATGCTCTGAATTGTGATATTTCAGATGTGATTGAATTGGAGCAGGATGAAAGTACCGCTGAAAAAGGGTGACAAATACAAAGTTGAAGGAGCGTGTGATTACATGAAAAAGATTTTTCTGAAAATAATGCTTGGGGTTGTTCTCGTTTGCGCTTTGTTTGTTGGATTTCTTTATGCCAACAATGATATTGGTGTGACTTCAACCAATTTAGAAGCGGATATTCGCTCGTCGCAAAAGATTAAGGATGATTGGACAGTTGATGGAAGTGTTTCCGACACGATGGCTGCATATATTTCTTATCCCCAGGATATGAGTGACCACACTTTTTCCGTCTATGTTAATCGTCCAGGGCTCTCCTTTGGATATTTCTTTCGTGGTGGCGGGAGCCTTTCAGGAGTTGAAAGGGGAATTGTAGAGTTCACAGTAGAGGAATATAAAGAACGAGCATTTATTTCTATGAATCAACAGCAGGTAACACAACTACAAATAGATGATGGCAACTCCATTCAGGGGATTTCTATTGATAGCAATAAACCTTTTGCGATTGTCTTGCCTATAAATGCTGGTACCATTACTTTTTATGATGTGAACGGAAATACTGTGGAATACTGGAACAATCCTCTTTAATAAATTTCCGTTTATCGGAGATTAAAACGAAGTCATAAATTACGAGTTATTCTTTCTGTTCATCCCATGTGGTATGGCAAGTATGAGATAAAATTTGAATATGTCAACGAATTATTCAAGAGCTTATTTGAGGCATCTTTTCAAAATCAATGATCCATTAGCTTATAGGTTAGCAACAATACATAATTTGAGATTTTATACAAACTTAATGGAGAAATTAAGAAAATCGTGAAAGAAGGAACGCCTATGTCTATAGAAAATATTGTACAAACAGTGATGACATCAAAAAAATATTCAAATATAATCCCTGAAACGATCAATAGAATTTGTAATGAAGAAAGTATAAAGTACAAAAAAGACAAAGATATATTAAGGTCGTCAAAAAAAAGATTGCATATCATTTCTGAATCATTTTTATCGATAGCTAATGCAAATAAAATTGCCAGTATTAAAAAATGCATTGATAATGATGGACATATTTCAACAGAAATGATAGAGCAGTTGTTATTATTACATATATCTACAAAAGAAAGGAGTAGTTTTTATAAAGAATTCTATAATGATATTTTCCGAGTGGTGGGAAATGTTAATTCTATATTGGATATAGCTTGTGGGCTAAATCCAGTAGCGTATGTTCTGTCCGACAACTTTGATAGCAGAGTAAGATATGAAGCGACAGATATAAATTTAGATAATATTGAATTGGTGAATAAAATATTATCGTTGTATGATTTGCAAGCCAAAATCTATGGAGGCGATATTTTATGTGATATTCCCAATGGAGAATGGGATGTTGTTTTTTTATTTAAAATCGTTCCATTATTAGAGCAACAAAAAAAAGGATATTTCCGTTCTATAATAGAACAAATAAATTCTAAATTTTTTATTATTACATTTCCTACAAAATCGATATCCGGAAAGAATGTTGGAATGAAGGACTATTATGAAAACATGATGACAAAATATATTGAAAATAGTCAGATGGAGATTATATTTAGAAAGGCATATTTTAATGAAATTATGTTTGTTATAAAAAAATAATTGTGGAGATTATAATGGGAAAAATATATGTAGTGGCAACACCGATAGGAAATTTGAGTGATATTACTTTACGAGCTATTGAAACACTTAAGGCAGTAGACATCATAGCATCAGAAGATACAAGAAGAACATTAATTTTGTTGAATAAATACAATATTAGCACTAAATTGGTTGCATATCATAAATTTAATGAAAAAGAACAAGCAACTAAATTGATTGAATTAATTTTGCAAAAAGATATTAGTATAGCGTTGGTATCTGATGCTGGAACTCCATGTATATCTGATCCGGGAAGTATTTTAATTAGTGAAGCACTAAAAAATTCAATTGAAGTGATTCCTGTTCCGGGTGTTTCGTCTGTTATAGCAGCTTTAAGTGTTTCTGGTTTTATCTTTAACAAAAAATAGCCGTTGTAGGAGCCAATCCCACAACGGCTGTTTTTATTTCCACGGCCTGCGCCGGAAGTTGATCCCGGAATTTTTAATCAGCGGCGATCTTTTGAACAGCCTTTTCAGGGTTGTTCTTTCCTCGTCTGTGAGCCGCTTGTATTTTAGCTGGAACGCCTTGCAGAAGATTTCCAGAAATTCCTGCACCCTGTCGCCGGTGGATTGCATGGCCTTTCGGACTTCCTTTATCAGTTCATCGGCGGGCGTGGTATCCGGCGCACTCTCCATGTCGTTCTCATGGACTTTGCGTATATCGTGAAGGATAGCGTCCCATGTTTTGTGTGTCACATGACAGAAAAAATCTTCTTCCTCTATCTGACCGGCTTCCAGAATTTTCAGGGAACGGTCTGCGGCAGCTTCGGGATGCTCTTCCAGTATCATTGCCCGGACAGCGGCCAGCGCACTGTTGATGTCATGGAACCGCATGGTAGCCATTCCATCCACATAGATTTCTGCGTCAGCCATCAGCTCCGCAAATTTTTCGTGGGACATCATCTCGCACAGCAGCCGGGTATTGATCCGTCCACTTTTCAGAAGCGCCACGGCTTCATCGGTCAAGTGCAGTTCAGACAGCGGGGTGTTGATCTGCTCCCGGTTTTCTGTCCGGCAGAACAGATAGTCAATGGACACCTCATAAAAGTCTGCCAATGCGATAAGGTTGCCGTGATTGATTTCCTTATTTCGGTTTTCTTCATTTTCATAGCTGGCTAAAGCAGATTTTGAAATGCCGGTCTTTTCCGCCAGTTCTTCCAGCTTCAAGCCCTTTTCCACCCGTAAATCTTTCAAGCGTTCCTGCAAGGAAACATGGTCTTTCATTGGTTTGCCACTCCCTTCCCATGTGGTTTTCGAGCATATATAACCATTATACCATACCGTTCCGAAATCGTGGAAATTTTCGATTTTAGGGCGGTATTCCTACTTTCTGGACATACGGGAAAGGGTTCAAAAATGAGCTATGATTAAGTCAGTTCATCGATGGATTATTCCAATCGAATGACCGGCCTGATGGGATATGCTCCCCGGCGATGTAGCGCAACGACCTGCGGCAAGGAGTTGGAGGAACCTTGACCGCAGCGAGCGTACCAACGGGAACGAAACGCTGCTGTGAGATTCAGGGGCAGGAACGACATCAGGGAAACCCGGCAGAACTGACACCAAAACGCTACCCAAACATGACAAATCGGCGGGGCGTAGTCTGCCCTGTCCGTGATACTATGGGGCTTTTCCAAGCGGCTCTATGGCCGTATTTTCCTTGAAAATCGCCCCGAAACATGACACCAAAAACCGCTATCCGCCCATCTCTACCGTTACGGCTGAAATGGACGGATTTTCTATGATAGGAGGCACCATGCCGAGAATGAGCAAGAAACGGAAGTTGGAGCTGTCCTTCTTCCTCAATGACCGGGGGCGTGTGGCCTACAACGACCTGTGCCGGAAGTGTCAGCATGAGTGCAAACAGAGCTTCCGGGCTGTCGTGATCGACTGCCCCCATTACCTGTCCAAACGAGCCAAGCGAAAGGAGAAAACCGACTAAATGGAATTTGAATTTATGACCGCAGACACCGTTCTGCCGCCCTGTATGCCACTTCCTACCGCCATGCTACGGCTGCCGGTCAGCAGCACCGCAAAAGTCATGTATGCCCGCCTGCTGGACGCTACCCTTACGGGAGGTGCGGAGGATACCAACGGGATACTGTTTGTCCGTTTCCCCATTGTGGAGCTGGCAGCGGCCTTGTCCCGCAGCTCCGTGACCGTCAAGCGTTCCTTGAAAGAATTGGAGGACGCCGGACTGATCCTTCGGGTGCGCCGGGGCGTGGGAGAACCGAACCGCATTTACACGCTGCTCCCCAAGAAGGAGGGCTGCCGTGATGAATGAAAAGCTGGAAAAACTCAATCAGCAAATTGCCCAAGGCGAAGCCAAACTGCGGCGGGCGCAGCACGAAGAAAAGATACTGGCACATCAGATAAAACAGCTTACCCGGAAGGAACGGACGCACCGGCTCTGCACCAGAGGGGCTATGCTGGAAAGTTTCCTGATAAGGCCGGAAGTGCTGACGGACGATGATGTGATGGACATTCTCAAACAGGCATTTTCCCAAACTGGCATGAAGGAAGTTGTTGCGGAAAGCGTGAAATGTCGGGTAACCGGGGAACCCCTTACGGAGTAAGGGCGCAACTATACACCGGTCGAGCCGGTGCGTTGCGCCCTGCCGGGGGCTTCCTGCGGAAAGCGGATGATTTCCAGCACACTTGCGACTGCTTCCAATCATCACAGGGGACGCTGCGCTTCCCCTGCGCTGGCTGCGCCAGCTACCCCTTTGTGGACTTGCCGCCCGGAAACACCTTGCGCTGCAAGCTGTTCCCGTCCAGCAAGTTCTATAATTTTATGACGAGCAAGATGGAAAGTTTGCTTGACATTTCGGATGGATGTGATATACTAAAAACACGGAAAGCAAACTTTCCATTAGAAAGGAGGTTCGCATGAAAAATCGACTGGAAGAACTCCGCAAACAGCGAGGAATCAAGCAAGAAGAATTGGCAAGCGCCTTGGAAGTATCACGCCAAACAATCGGCTCTTTAGAAAACGGGCGCTACAATCCGTCTATTCAGTTGGCGTTCAAAATTGCCCGATACTTTCATATGACGATTGAGGAAATTTTTATTTATGAGGAGGATGGACAATGAAATCTAAAATTACAAATCATGCAACTATCATTATAGGATTGCTTCTGCTGGCAGTGAGCTTGTACCTAATTAAAACAAGCAATGATCCGCAGGGAATAATGAGAACATTACCCTATGTCTGTATTGGCATTGGGTGTGGCTTGTTTGGACATGGTATGGGAAATGTGATTTCTGAACGGGCCATTAATAGTTACCCCGAATTAAAAAGGCAACTGGATATTGAAAAAAATGACGAGCGTAATGTGGCGATTGCAAACCGGGCTAAGGGAAAAGCGTTTGATATGATGACCTTTGTTTTTGGGGCTTTAATGTTATCATTTGCCCTTATGGGGATAGATATGGTTGCTGTACTTCTGCTTGTTTTTGCATATCTTCTCGTTCATGGCTTTGCTCTCTACTATCGCTTCAAGTTTGATAAAGAAATGTAACTAAATAGTAGCCGCCCACCGGTGGCCCCACCAAGCAGGAAATCCGAAACGGTTTCCTGCTTTTCTTTTGCCCAAAATGAGGTGGCAAACCACCACCCCATCCAATCAACCACAGGAAGGAGGAAACCGTTATGCCCTGTCCCCACCATGATATAAAAATCGTTCAGCGCAGCAACCGCCAGTCAGCCGTAGCCGCCGCAGCTTACCAGAGCGGCGAACGGCTGTTTTCCGAGTACGACCAGAAGCAGAAATACTATGCCGAGAAACGAGGGATCGTCCACACAGAAATCATGCTGCCGCCCCACGCCCCGCCGGAGTACGCAGACCGCAACACCTTGTGGAACGCTGCCGAAGCCGTAGAAAAACAATGGAACTCCCAGCTTGCCCGGAGAATCGTGCTTGCCATACCGAGGGAAATCCCCCCGGAGCAGCACGCCGACCTGATCCGGGACTATTGCCGGGAGTTTTTCGTTTCCAAAGGCATGATTGCCGATTTTGCCATTCACGACAAGGGGGACGGGAATCCCCACGCTCACATCCTGCTGACCATGCGGGCAATGGACGAAAACGGGAAATGGCTTCCCAAGAGCCGGAAAGTGTATGACCTTGACGAGAACGGCGAGCGTATCCGGCTCCCGTCCGGCAACTGGAAAAGCCATAAGGAGGACACCGTGGACTGGAACGACCAGAAGTACGGCGAGATCTGGCGGCAGGGCTGGGCGGCTGTCGCTAACCGCTATCTGGAAGCCAATGATCGCCCGGAGCGCCTTGACCTTCGTTCCTATGAGCGGCAGGGGCTTGATAAAATCCCCACTGTCCACATGGGGCCAGCGGTCAGCCAGATGGAGAAACGAGGGATACAGACCAACATTGGCAATCTGAACCGGGACATTACCGCCGCCAACCGGCTCATGCAGTCCATCCGTCAGATGGTGCGCCACCTGAAAGGCTGGATTGCAGACCTGAAGGAGAAAAAGGCCGCCCTGCTGGAAGCCTTGCAGGAAGCGAAGGAACCCACCCTGCCGGAGCTGCTGGGCAAATATCTGGATTTGCGCCGGGAGGAGCGCACCGGCTGGACGAGCAAAGGCCAGCTCAAAGGCACTGTAAATGACTTCAACAAGGTTATGGACGCCATCCGCTATCTGCGGGACAAGGAACTGTCCACCGTGGAGAGTTTGGACGCCTATCTGGATACCGTCAGCGGGCAGGTCGTTTCCATCCGGGCAGAGATGAAGCCGAAGGAAAAACGCATGAAGGAGATCGACACCCTGCTTTCCCATATCGCCAACTTTGAAGCCCACAAGCCGGTTCATGCGGAATATGCCGCCATCCGGTTTAAGAAACCAAAGGAACAGTTTGCCGCCGCCCATCGGGACGAACTGGACGCCTACAATGCCGCTGTCCGCTATTTCAAGGTGCATTTGGAGGGAACCAAGTACAGCACCAAAAAGCTGAATGAGGAACGAACGCAGCTTGCCGGAGAAGTGGCCGAGTATAAGGAGCGCCTATCAGCGGTGCAGGAGGATGTGAAGATTCTCCGGGATGTACGCCACTGGCTCAATCAGGTGCTTCCGTCCGAGCAGTACCGCCAGACTGCCGAGCCGGGCAAGAAACCGTCCATCCAGCAGGCAGTCAAAGGCCGGGCACAGCGTATCCAGGAGGAACAGGCCGAGAAACGCCAGCAGCCCCGCACAGAGAAAAAACAGGATATGGAACTTTAACAGGCGCTTACCATTTTCTTTTCGAGAATGACAGGCGCTTTTCTTATTTTCAGGAGGATTTAGTTGAATGTATTTGAAGCTGTCAAGCAGTCTGTTACCACCCGGCAGGCTGCCGAGCATTTCGGAATCCGGGTGGGACGAAACGGGATGTGCGTCTGTCCCTTCCATGCCGACAAAAACCCAAGCATGAAGGTTGACCGGCGCTTTCACTGTTTCGGCTGTCAGGCAGACGGGGATGTGATCGACTTTGTTTCCCGTCTGGAAGCTGTCAGCCCCAAGGAAGCCGCCCTTATGCTGGCACAGGAGTTTTCCATCCCCTATGAGGACAAGGAGCCGCCCAGCCACAGGAAACCACCGCAGGAAACCCCGGAACAGCGGTTTCGCCGCATGGAGCGTTACTGCTTCCGGGTGCTGTGTGATTACCGAAACCTGCTGCGCCGCTGGAAACGGGACTATGCCCCCAACACACCAGACGAGGATTTCCACCCTTTGTTTGTGGAATCCCTGCAAAAGCAGGACTATGTGGACTATCTGCTGGATGTGCTGCTCTCCCCGGATATGGAGGAACGGGCAGCCTTTATCATCGACTGTGGAAAGGAAGTGAGCAATCTTGAAAGACGAATGGCAGAGCTTACCGCCGGAGATACGGCAAGCCGCAGAACAGACCATGCAAGAAGCACCGCCGTTCCGGAGCGTTGAGGAAGTCAAAGCCATGCTGGAAAGCACCGAGAAAGGCGGCGTCCGCAACAGTATCCGCAACTGCCTGACCGTCTTTCAGAATGACCCGCTGCTTTCCGGGGCAATCGCAAAAAATCTGCTGACCGAGCGAACCGACATCATCAAGCCCATCGGCTACCACCGTACCGGCACCGCCATCACAGACACGGATATGAACTATCTGCTCCTGTATCTGGAAGAAACATACGGGTTGACCAGCGAAAAGAAGATTGCCGCCGCCATCGGGATCGTTGCCAATGAAAATGGCTATCACCCCATCCGGGACTACCTGAACGGCCTGACCTGGGATGGAACCGAGCGTATCCGTACCTGCCTGCACCACTTTTTAGGAGCCGACAGCGACCAGTACACCTATGAAGCCCTGCGGCTGTTTCTGCTGGGAGCCATCCACCGGGCGTTTCATCCCGGCTGCAAGTTTGAGGTCATGCTCTGTCTGGTGGGCGGTCAGGGAGCCGGAAAATCCACCTTTTTCCGGCTGCTGGCCGTGAAAGACGAGTGGTTTTCCGATGACCTTCGCAAGCTGGACGATGACAATGTGTACCGCAAGCTGCAAGGCCACTGGATTATCGAGATGTCGGAGATGATTGCCACCGCAAATGCCAAGAGCATTGAGGAAATCAAGTCTTTTTTGAGCCGACAGAAGGAGGTCTATAAAATCCCATACGAAACCCACCCGGAGGACAGGCTGCGGCAATGCGTGTTCGGAGGAACTTCCAACGCCCTGGACTTCCTGCCCCTTGACCGTTCCGGCAACCGGCGCTTTCTGCCGGTCATGGTGTACCCGGAACAGGCGGAAGTTCATATTTTGGACGATGAAGCCGCTTCCAGAGCCTACATGGAGCAGCTATGGGCGGAAGCCATGACCATTTACCGCAGCGGGGATTTTAAGCTGTCTTTCAGCCCCGAAATGGTGTGCTATCTCAAAGAACACCAGCGGGATTTCATGCCGGAGGACACCAAGGCCGGGATGATCCAAGCCTACCTTGACCGCTACACCGGCAGCATGGTGTGTTCCAAGCAGCTTTTCCGGGAAGCCCTGAACCACCCCTTTGACGAGCCGAAACAATGGGAAATCCGGGAGGTCAACGATATTATGAACCATTGTGTCACAGGCTGGCACTACTTTTCCAATCCCCGGATGTTCCCGGAATACGGCAGGCAGAAGGGCTGGGAGCGTGAAGCCCCGGCAACGGATACCAGCAACGGAGCCGAAAAAATCCCGGAGGGATTTGTGGAGGTCACAGAGCAGATGGAGCTTCCTTTCTGAAAATCCCACCCCGTTGCCGACTTTGTTGCACTCCCGTTGCCAGGCTGGTTGCCGGGGAAAGCCCCGTAACTGCGGGCTTTTTCCCCTATCAGCAACCAAAGCAACAGAAAAATAAAAGAAAATATAAATTGTAACCAAACCGCCAGACAGAGATGGTTTTGAGGTTTTTTGAAGCCCGTTGCCGGACTTCGTTGCCGACCTTCTCCTTGTCTGGCTATTCTATTATGGAGGATAACTGCCTATGGCAAAAACGAAAACAGAGATTCATGTTACCACAGTTTTTGACGGCGAGCTGGACGCAGCGGATGTCTTTGTGAGCCTGATTGCCCAAAAATATGGGCAGAATACCGGCAAGGATAATCTTGCGAAAACACAAGATTTAGGATATAATAAAGACGAGGTTCAGAAGAACCGTGTTCCGTCTGGATTGTGCGGGTAAACGGTTATGATGAACGGATATGAATACACAGGCATGGACGCAATTCTGGCGGGCAGCTTCCGGGCGGCCATCTATTGCAGGCTTTCCAAAGACGATGACCTTGACGGGGAGAGCGCCAGTATTGCCAACCAGCGGGATATGCTGGAAAGCTACTGCGAAAAGCAGGGATGGGAGGTTGTGGCAGTCTATCAGGACGATGGCTACACGGGGCTGAACATGGAGCGCCCCGACCTGAAACGGATGTTAAAGGCCATCGAGCGAAGGCAAATAAATCTTGTGATAACGAAAGATTTATCGAGATTGGGCCGAAACTACTTGCAGACCGGCACACTGATCGAGGACTTCTTCCCCCGTCACGGCGTCCGCTATATCGCCATGAATGACGGTATCGACACCATGCGGGACAACAACGACATTGCGCCGTTTAAGAACATCCTGAACGAGATGTACAGCAAGGATATTTCCAAGAAGGTACATTCCTCGTATCTTCTGAAAGCCCAGCAAGGCCAGTTTACCGGCTGTGTGGCTCCCTTTGGGTATCGGAAAGACCCGGAGGACAAAAACCACCTGCTGGTGGACGAGGAAACCGCCCCCATTGTCCGGCAAATCTTCCTTTGGGCGCTGGAAGGACACGGCCCCAACTTTATCCGGCGCAGGCTGGAAGAACAGAAGGTGCCTTGCCCTACATGGTGGAACCGGGAACGGGGCTTCCGCAATGTCCGCACCAAATGGGAAAAGAAAGACCCGGAAAACGGGCGGTATATGTGGGACTTCTCCGTGATAAAAGACATCTTGATGAATCCCGTTTATACCGGGGCGATAGCTTCCCAAAAGAAGGACTACCGCTTCAAAATCGGCACCATTGGCGAGAAGAAGCCGCAGGACTGGATCGTGGTGGAGGAACGGCACGAACCGTTGATTGACAGCAAAAGTTTTGCCATCGTGCAGGACAAGCTGAAATCCCGCCAGCGCCCCCGGCAGGACGGGGAAACCAGCCTGTTTGCCGGGCTTATCAAGTGCGGCGAGTGCGGCAAGTCGCTGACCATCCGCACCACCCACGCCAAGCACCCGCAGCAGATTTATGCCTGTAAGACCTATGGGGCGTTCGGCAAGAACCACTGTTCCCAGCACCGGGTAGAGTACGACACCCTTTACCACCTTGTCCTGAACAAAATCCGGGAGTGCGCCAAGGCTGCCCTGACCGATGGGGAAGCCATTGCCGGGAAGCTGACCAACACCTGCGAAGCCGAACAGAAAGGCCAGCGGGAAGCGTTGGAGCGTTCCCTGACAAAAGACGAGGAACGGATTGAGGTTCTGGAAAAGATGGTGCTGCGGCTCTATGAGGACATGGTTGCCGGGCGGATCAGCGAAGCCAACTTCAATCTCATGCTGGACAAGACGCAGAAGGAACAGGCTGAACTGAAAGAACGGGTTGCACAGGGGCGCAAGAAGCTGGCTGATGAAATGCGGCTGGCGATGGACGCCAAACAATGGGTGGACGCCATTCAGGAATATGCCGACATCACGGAGCTGGACGCAGCCACCCTAAACCGCCTGATTAAAGAAATCGTTGTCCATGAACACATCGACAGCGATAAGACACGACACATTTCTATCGAAATTCACTTCAATCTCAAACCCATCCCGGAGGTGGAACAGGTCAAGGGCTGACCTGTCTACGCTGGGGCGGTTCTAAAACAATTCCATATATTTTTTGACACGCCGCCGCCCGCCATCGAGCAAGGTTTTACTCCTAATTAGGGATAAAACAGCTCATGGCCGGCGCGGGCGTGGCCGTGGTCGGCATGGTCCTCGTCCCCCTGCTCTCCAGCCTGTTTACGGTCTGATCCACTCCCGCCAGAAATCCTCGCCCCTCCCGCATAACGGCGGGAGGGGCCGAAAGGAGGTCAAGACCGTATGGATTTCTTATTGGATGCCATCACCACCTGGCTGAAGGAAATGCTGGTGGGCGGCATTATGAGCAACCTTTCCGGGATGTTCGATTCTGTCAACCAGCAGGTGGCGGACATTGCTACCCAAGTGGGCCAGACGCCCCAGGGCTGGAACGGCAGCATCTTCAGTATGATCCAGAACCTCTCCAACTCCATCATGGTGCCGATTGCGGGCGTTATCCTGGCCATCGTGATGACGGTGGAGCTGATTCAGATGATAACCGACCGCAATAACCTGCATGATGTGGACACCTGGATGATCTTCAAATGGATGTTCAAATCCGCCGCCGCGATCCTGCTGGTCACCAACACCTGGAACATCGTCATGGGTGTGTTCGACATGGCCCAAAGCGTAGTGGCCCAGGCGTCCGGCATCATCGGCACGGACGCCTCCATCGACATCTCCACCGTGATGGCGGACATGGAGACCCGGCTGACGGACATGGAACTGGGGCCGCTGTTCGGCCTGTGGTTCCAGAGTATGTTCATCGGCGTCACCATGTGGGCGCTGTACATCTGCATTTTTATCGTGATCTACGGCAGGATGATTGAGATTTATTTGATCGCGTCGGTGGCCCCCATCCCGATGGCAACCATGATGGGAAAGGAGCTGGGCGGCGGTATGGGCCAAAACTACCTGCGCTCCCTGTTTGCCCTGGGGTTCCAGGCATTTCTCATCATCGTCTGCGTGGCGATCTACGCCGTGCTGGTGCAGAGTATTGCCACCGAATCCGACATCATTATGGCCATCTGGAGCTGCGTGGGCTATACGGTCCTGTTGTGCTTTACGCTCTTTAAGACCGGCAGCCTCGCAAAATCCGTTTTCAATGCACATTAACCAGGAAGGAGGTAATCCCTTTGGCTTATGTACCCGTACCCAAGGATCTTACGAAAGTCAAAACCAAGGTCGCGTTCAACTTAACCAAGAGGCAGCTTGTCTGCTTCGGCGGCGGTGCGCTGATCGGCGTACCGCTTTTCTTCCTGCTCCGGGGGCCTGTGGGAAACAGCGTGGCTGCCATGTGTATGATGTTGGTCATGCTGCCCTTCTTCATGCTGGCGATGTATGAAAAACACGGTCAGCCCCTGGAAAAGATCGTGGGCAACATCATCAAGGTGGCCGTCATCCGACCCAAGGAGCGCCCGTATAAGACCAACAATTTTTATGCCGCTCTGGAGCGGCAGGAAAAACTCGACAAGGAGGTGTATGACATTGTTCACGGCAATCAAAAGCTGGCTGCACCGGCTGTTCGGAAAAGACGAAAAGACCGCGCAGCCGGTTAATCAGAAAAAGATGAAAAAGCTGTCCCGCGCCGACAGAAAGCAGATCGAGGCTGCCATTGCCCGTGCCAATCGCACAGACAAAAAGGAAAAATCGGCTCAGGACAGCATCCCCTATGAACGGATGTGGCCGGATGGTATCTGCCGTGTGGCAGGCAGCCACTACACAAAGGCCATCCAATTCCAGGACATCAACTATCAGCTCTCGCAGAACGAGGACAAGACGGCGATCTTTGAGGGCTGGTGCGATTTCCTCAACTACTTCGACAGTTCCATTCAGTTTCAGCTGTCCTTTTTGAACCTCGCGGCCTCTGAGGAGACCTTTGCCCACGCCATCAACATTCCTCTCCAGGGGGATGATTTTGACAGCATCCGGGTGGAGTACACCACCATGCTGCAAAACCAGCTGGCAAGAGGCAACAACGGTCTTATCAAGACCAAGTACCTTACTTTCGGCATCGACGCCGACAGCCTCAAGGCCGCCAAGCCTCGTCTGGAGCGCATTGAGACCGACATCCTGAACAACTTCAAGCGCCTGGGTGTGGCCGCCGAGACCCTGGACGGCAAGGCGCGGCTGGCACAGCTTCACGGTATTTTCCACATGGATGAACAGCTGCCGTTCCGCTTTGAATGGGAGTGGCTGGCTCCGTCCGGGCTGTCCACCAAGGACTTTATCGCACCCAGCTCTTTTGAGTTTCGCACCGGCAAACAGTTCCGTATGGGTAAAAAGTACGGGGCTGTTTCTTTTTTGCAGATTCTCGCGCCGGAGCTGAATGACCGGATGCTGGCGGATTTTCTGGATATGGAAAGCTCGCTGATCGTCAGCCTGCACATCCAGTCCGTAGACCAGATCAAAGCCATCAAGACGGTCAAGCGCAAGATCACCGACCTGGATAAATCCAAAATCGAGGAACAGAAAAAGGCCGTCCGCGCCGGATATGACATGGACATCATTCCCTCCGACCTTGCCACCTACGGTGCCGAGGCCAAGAAGCTCTTGCAGGATTTGCAGAGCCGGAACGAGCGAATGTTCCTTGTGACCTTCCTGGTGCTGAACACGGCAGACAATCCCCGGCAGCTGGGCAACAATGTGTTCCAGGCCAGCTCCATCGCACAGAAGTACAACTGCCAGCTGATCCGACTGGACTTCCAGCAGGAAGAAGGGTTGATGTCTGCGCTGCCCCTGGGCCTTAATCAGATCGAGATTCAGCGGGGACTGACCACCAGCTCCACGGCCATCTTTGTTCCGTTCACCACCCAGGAGCTTTTTCAGAACGGCAAAGAGGCGCTGTACTACGGGATCAACGCCCTGTCCAACAACCTCATCATGGTGGACCGCAAGCTGCTGAAAAACCCCAACGGCCTGATTCTCGGTACGCCGGGTTCCGGCAAGTCCTTCAGCGCCAAGCGCGAGATCGCCAACTGTTTCCTGCTCACCAATGATGACATCATCATCTGTGACCCGGAGGCCGAGTATGCGCCCCTGGTGGAGCGCCTGCATGGGCAGGTCATCAAGATTTCGCCTACCTCCACCAACTACATCAACCCAATGGACTTGAATCTGGACTACTCGGACGATGAAAGTCCGCTGTCTCTCAAGTCCGACTTCATCTTGTCCCTGTGTGAACTGATCGTGGGCGGCAAAGAGGGCTTGCAGCCGGTGCAGAAAACCATCATTGACCGTTGTGTGCGGCTGGTCTATCAGACCTATCTCAATGACCCCCGCCCGGAGAATATGCCCATTTTGGAGGACCTTTACAATCTGCTGCGGGCGCAGGAGGAAAAAGAGGCACAGTACATCGCCACGGCGCTGGAAATCTATGTGACCGGCTCCCTCAATGTGTTCAACCACCAGAGCAATGTGGACATCAACAACCGCATTGTCTGCTACGACATCAAGGAGCTGGGCAAGCAGCTGAAAAAGATCGGTATGCTGGTGGTCCAGGACCAAGTGTGGAACCGCGTCACCATCAATCGTGCCGCCCACAAGTCCACCCGCTACTACATCGACGAGATGCACCTGCTGCTGAAAGAGGAGCAGACCGCCGCTTATACCGTCGAGATTTGGAAGCGTTTCCGCAAGTGGGGTGGCATTCCCACCGGCATCACGCAGAATGTCAAAGACCTTTTGAGCAGCCGCGAGGTGGAGAACATCTTTGAGAACTCCGACTTCGTGTATATGCTCAACCAGGCGGGCGGAGACCGGCAGATCCTTGCCAAACAGCTTGGCATCTCTCCCCATCAGCTCAGCTATGTGACCCACTCCGGCGAGGGCGAGGGGCTGCTGTTCTACGGCTCCACCATCCTTCCCTTTGTGGACCACTTCCCGAAGAATACGGAACTCTACCGCATTATGACCACCAAGCCCCAGGACTTGGCGCAGGAATCGAAGGAGGGATAACCACGCCAAAAGGAATGGGGGCAGCGGTATGGGCCGCACCTTTCCCCAGGACTACATCGATCAGATTTTTCAAGGCGACTGCCTGCACCTGATGGGGGAACTCCTGGATGGGGCCGTCTCCCTGATTTTGACCGACCCGCCCTATGGCATCCGGTATCAGAATCAATTCGCGGTCACACCTCACCCCATGCTGGAGGGCGATACGGGCATTGACTACGAACAGTTTGCCAGAGAGAGCTACCGCATCCTGAAACCCAACAGCCACGCCTACTTTTTCACCCGCTTTGACTGCTACCCGTATCACTACCAGTGCCTGAAAGCCGCCGGATTCTCCATCAAAAACTGCCTCGTCATTGAGAAAGGCACCCTGGGCGGCATCGGGGACCTGCGTGGGAGCTTCGCCAACAACAGTGATTGGGTGATCTTCTGCCAGAAGGGCCGCCGGACGTTCAACCACACGACCCTACTGCGCAACCGCAAAGAGGAAGGGAAGCATTATCACAGGGGGAAAACCCTCAGCGCCCGATATAAGAGCCGCTTTCCCGCCTGCTGGTTTGGGCCGGAGTACCCCAAGGCCACCTACAACTCCACGTGGCAAAAGCAGCACGGGATTTTCCACCCCACCATTAAAAATGTGGAGTGCCTGGCCTGGCTGATCCAGATCTCCAGCGACCCGGACGCTCTGGTTTTTGATGGCTTCATGGGGACCGGCAGCACTGCGCTGGCGGCTCTGGAGACCGGCCGCAGCTTCCTGGGCGCGGAGATTTCCCCCGCTTACTGGCAGATTGCACAGCAGCGCCTCGCTGCATGGCGCGAGGGACACACCACTATCGACACACAAAAGGAGGGCGAATGACTATGAAACGCAAACTTTTGCACAACGACCACACGATGTTTTTTGACCGGGCGATGGAGGCCCAGCGCCGCCAGCTGCTGACGGCGCTGGCGGATGCCGTTGCCGAGTGCCGCACGGCGGCAGACCAGGCGGCGGAGTTGACCGAGACCGGCGAGATCGGCCTGCTGCGGCTGGTGGAGATTCTGTGCGCCGCCAAGGTCCAGAGGGGCAAGACCGGCGGGGCCGTGCTGGAAGGCACAGAAGTCCAGATTCTGGCGGATGCGCTGGCCCAGCTTTACGCCTGCCTGACCGAGTGCCGCTTCGTGGGGCCGATGGGGCTGGCGGCCTATGCGGAGCTTTCCGGCATGATGGCCTCCCTCATGCTGGGAGAATGGTTTGATTAAGGAACCACGCCTGCGCTTTACGGAGGAAGAACGGGCGGACCCGGCATTGGGAAAGCCCGTCCGCAAGGCGGAAAAGGCCGCCGCCAAAGCGGACAAGGCGCAGGCAAAAATCCCGAAAAAGCAGGTCAAACGGGCCCAGGTGGACCCCAAGACCGGCAAGGTCACGACAAAGCTGGTGCTGGAGGATAAGAAAAAGCCGCCTTCCAAGTTGTCCCATGCGGTGCGGGACGCGCCGGGTAATGCAGTGGCGGGCAAAATCCATCAGGAGATACGGGAAGCCGAGGACGATAACGTGGGGGTGGAGAGTGCCCACAAGTCCGAAGACGCTCTGGAAACCGGCGTACATCTGGCGCGGGAGGGCTACCGCAGCCACAAGCTGAAACCCTACCGCAAAGCCGCCCAGGCAGAGCGGCAGCTGGAAAAGGTCAACATCAACGCCCTGTATCAGAAGTCTTTGCGGGAAAATCCCCAGATTGCCAGCAATCCATTCTCCCGCTGGCAGCAAAAGCGGGCCATCAAGAAACAGTACGCCGCCGCCAAACGGGCCGCCCAGTCCGGCGGGACCGCCGCCGGTGCGGCCCAGACGGCAACCAGGGCGGCCAAGAGCGTCCGGGAGAAGGCCCAGCAGGCCGGTACTTATGTCATGCAGCATAAAAAGGGCTTTGGCATTGCCCTGGCTCTTTTCCTGATTGTCTGTCTGCTGCTCAACACCATGTCCTCCTGCTCCATGATGGCCCAGAGCATCGGCTCTGCGGTATCCGGCACCACCTATCCCTCCGACGATTCCGAGCTGGTGGCGGTGGAGGCCGACTACGCTGCCAAGGAGGCGGCGCTGCAAGCCGAGATCGACAACGTGGAGAGCAGCCACCCCGGCTATGACGAGTACCGCTACGACTTGGACATGATTGGCCACGACCCCCATGAGCTGGCGGCCTATCTGTCCGCTGTTTTGCAGGGCTACACCCAGGCGAGCGCCCAGGCTGAGCTGGACCGCGTGTTCTCCACTCAGTATCAGCTGACGCTCACCGAGGAAGTGGAGGTACGATACCGCACCGAAACCTCCACCGACCCGGAGACCGGCGAGACCACCACGGAACAGGTGCCGTATGAGTATTACATTCTAAATGTAACGCTCACCAGCAAGCCGATCTCAGAGGTAGCGGCAGACCTGCTGACGCCAGAGCAGCTGGAGATGTACCAGGTGTACCGGCAGACGTTGGGCAACAAACCGCTGATCTTCGGCGGCGGTTCCGCTGACACCGGCGATTCCGAGAGCTTGTCCGGTGTGGAGTTTGTGAACGGAACACGGCCCGGCAATCAGGCGGTGGTGGACATCGCCAAAAGCCAGGTGGGCAATGTGGGCGGCCCGCCCTACTGGAGCTGGTATGGATTCACGTCCCGCGTGGAATGGTGCGCCTGCTTCGTGTCCTGGTGCTACGGCCAGATGGGGCTGTCCGAGCCGCGCTTCGCCGCCTGCCAGTCCCAGGGCATCCCCTGGTTCCAGTCCCACGGTCAGTGGGGCGCGCGGGGATATGAAAACATCGCTCCCGGCGACGCCATCTTCTTTGATTGGGATCTGGACGGGTCCGCCGACCATGTGGGCATCGTGGTGGGCACTGACGGCAGCCGGGTCTACACGGTGGAAGGTAATTCCGGCGACGCCTGCAAGATCAAGAGTTATTCCCTGACCTACGAGTGCATCAAGGGCTATGGCCTGATGAACTGGTGATTTTTTTCGGAGGTATAAAACTGAATATTGTATCCTTTGGGGGCGGCACGAACAGTGCCGCCCTTTTGGTTGGGCTTCATCAGCACGAGATTCCCGTTGACCTGATTACATTTGCCGATACCGGCGCGGAGCATCCACATACCTACCGCTTTCTGGAAACCATGAACCGATGGCTGCAAGAACACAGGATGCCGCCCATTACGGTGGTGGAAAAGATGGACCGTACGGCCAGGGCCTCCACCCTGAACGCTCACTACACCAGCCCCACTGTCATCCGCGCCATTTACGAGGCCGTAGAACGCATGGGCTTCCAGGGCGGCAACATTTTGGAGCCTTCCTGCGGTGTGGGCAACTTCTTCGGGATGCTCCCGGAGAGCATGGCAGAAAGCAGGCTGTATGGAGTGGAACTGGACAGCATTTCTGGTCGCATCGCCCGACAGCTTTACCCCAAAGCTGACATCACGGTGGCGGGCTTTGAGACCACCGACCAGCGGGACTTCTACGATCTGGCTGTGGGCAACGTCCCCTTCGGACAGTACCAGGTAAATGACCGTGCTTACAATAAGCTGGGCTTCAACATCCACAACTATTTCTTTGCCAAGGCGCTGGACCAGGTGCGCCCCGGCGGCGTGGTGGCTTTCGTCACCAGCCGCTACACAATGGACGCCAGGGACCCCACTGTACGCCGGTATCTGGCCCAGCGGGCGGAGCTGCTGGGGGCCATCCGGCTGCCCAACAACGCCTTCAAGGCCAACGCCGGGACCGAAGTGGTCTCTGACATCCTGTTCCTGCAAAAGCGGGATCGCCCCATCGACATCGCGCCGGACTGGACCCAGACCGGGCAGACCGAGGACGGATTCACGGTCAACCAATATTTTCTGGATCACCCGGAGATGGTGCTGGGGCGGCCCACCGCTGAAAGTACCCAGTACGGGAGACAGGACTACACGGTGGCCCCCATCGAGGGCCTGGAACTGGCTGACCAGCTCCATGATGCCGTCAAGTACATCCGGGGGACCTACCAGGAGGCCGAACTGCCGGAGCTGGGAGAGGGTGAGGACATCGACAGCTCTATCCCGGCAGATCCCACCGTGAAAAACTACTCCTTCACGGTGGTGGACGGTGCGGTATACTACCGGGAAAACAGCCGTATGGTGCGCCCTGACCTGAACGCCACCGCCGAGGCCCGCGTCAGGGGATTGGTGGAGCTGCGGGACTGTGTATGCAGCGGTATCTCCAATATGACCGGCTGCAAGAACTGGGCATGGCGCACTTCGATTGCTGGGCGTCCCGCTTTGGGGAGACCGTGACGGCGTTGGAGCTTGCCCCAGAAGGGACCGGCTACGGGGCGCGGACCCGGTTCTCGAAATTTTTCAATCTGCCTGAGCTGATGAACCTGTTCAGGGAGATCGCGGATATTAAAACCGCCGACCAGCTCCATTTGCCCACGCCGGAGGTGGCATACCACAACGTCGTGGCGCAGCCCACCGAACACCAGAAGGAGATGGTAAAAGCCCTGTCAGCGCGGGCGTCCGAGGTCCACCGCGGCGTGGTAGACCCGTCCAAAGATAACATGCTGAAGATCACCAGCGATGGCCGCAAGCTGGGCCTGGACCAGCGGCTCATCAGCCCACTGCTGCCGGATGAACCCGGCACCAAGGTCAACCAGTGTGTGGCCAACATCATGCAGATCTGGCGAGTTGGGGATGCTGACCGGCTGACCCAGCTGGTATTCTGCGACATCTCCACGCCCCAAGCCCGGCCCGCGAGAAAGGCGGCCAAAGCGGTGGACAACCCCACACTCCATGCATTGGAGGAATCCGTACCCCTGCCGGAGCCGGAACCGGCCTTTACGGTGTATGAGGACATCCGACGAAAGCTCATTGCCCAGGGGATGCCCGCTGAACAGATCGCCTTCATCCATGACGCCAAGACGGAAGTGCAGAAGAAGGAGCTGTTTTCCAGAGTCCGTACCGGCCAAGTGCGGGTGCTGCTGGGCAGCACCGCCAAAATGGGGGCTGGCGCCAACGTGCAGGACCGTCTTGTGGCTCTCCACGACCTGGACTGCCCCTGGCGGCCCGGCGACCTGGCTCAGCGGAAAGGTCGTATCGAGCGCCAGGGCAACCAGAATCCACTGGTCCATGTGTACCGCTATGTCACCGAGGGAACCTTCGACGCCTATCTCTGGCAGACGGTGGAGAACAAGCAGAAATTCATCAGCCAAATTATGACTTCCAAAAGCCCGGTGCGTTCCTGCGATGATGTGGACGAAATGGCGCTCTCCTTTGCCGAGATCAAAGCGTTGTGCGCCGGGGACCCGCGCATCAAAGAGCGCATGGACCTGGATGTGGAGGTCTCCCGGCTGAAGCTGATGAAGGCCGACCATCAGAGCAAGCAGTACCGTCTGGAGGACCAGCTGCTCCAATACTTTCCACGGGAGATTGAGGCCAATAAAGGGTTTATCCAGGGATTTGAGGCGGACCTGGAAACCCTGACCGTCCATCCTCACCCGGAGGATGGCTTCGCGGGCATGGAGATTCAGGGAGATACCCTCGCCGACAGGGAGAATGCCGGTGCCGCACTGCTGGACGCCTGCAAGGAGGTCATAAACTCCGAGCCGGTGGCAATCGGCAGTTACCGTGGCTTTGCCATGTCGGTGACATTTGATGCTTTTTCAAAGGAGTATACGCTCCTGCTGAAAGGGCAGATGACCCACCGGGTAACGCTGGGCACCGACCCGCGCGGCAACCTGACCCGCATCGACAACGTCCTGGCGCAGATGTCCCAGCGGCTGCAAAGTGTGCAGAACCAGCTGGACAACCTCTACCAGCAGCAGGCCGCCGCCAAAGCGGAGGTTGGCAAACCCTTCCCCCAGGAGCAGGAGCTGCGGGACAAGAGTGCCCGGCTGGCTGAGTTGGATGTATTGCTAAACATGGATGGCCGGGGCCGCCCCGCTCCGGAAGCGGCGCTTGCCAAAAGCACACGTCCCTCGGTGCTGGATGGGCTGCGCCGCCCGGTGCCGCCGCGAAACCTGGATAAGAAAACCAAACACCACGAACAGGAGGCGCGATAATATGAACAAAGATATGAATACGGCCCTTTATGAGAAGATGGCCGCCGAGCAGGACAAATACCGGGACTGGCTGAAAAGCCAGCCCCCGGAGGAAATCTTACACCATGCCTATGAGTACGCCGTCCGGGAGGATATTCTGACAGTGATGGAATACCTGGAACTGCCGGACGCCCAGGCCGCTGCGCTGCTGGCGTCGCCGTCCCCGGTGGCCGATGCCTACCGGGAATTTGAAAAGCGCGATACCGGGTATATGGATGTAGTCCGGGACAGCATTGAGACCCGCGCCGGAGCCGCTCTGTCCGCCCAGCGGGAGCTTCCGGTCTACCGGCACCCCGCCGCCTATGCCCACGAGCACGGGGAGCTGGACCAATACCGGACCTCCCAGCGGGCCAACATTGCCTGCAAGGATGCCATCGAGGCGGCAATCTCCGAACACTACCGGGACAACCGGCTGGGCAAAGCTGCCGTCGGGCAGGTGGCGGAGCAGTTCGGCTATGACCGGATGTTCTATGTGCTGGCCAACACGGTCCAGCAAAAGGAATGGGATGGACGCTTCAGCCGGGTAAACAAGGCATGGGCCAAGACGGTGGACATCCCGCCCAACCCGGACGGCTTTGGCGGGGAGCGGAACTGGGAGTTTGTGGTGGACAGTCACCCCGGCTTGACCGACTTGTTTTTGACCCTGGCAAAGCAGGAATACCTGCTGACCCAGCCGCTGACGCCGGAGGAAATCCAGGCCGAGTCCGCCCGGCTCTTGCAGAAGCTGCGTGCCCCGGATACGCCCAACAGTCCCCACGGCACCCATTACATGGCGCAGTTCTCCGAGGATTTTATGCGGCGGGCCAACTCCAAGGATATGGATCAAGTCATGGCGATGCTGCCGTTTCGCTCCGTGACCTTCTCCGGTCTGAATGACCGCAAGGGGCATTTTGTCCTGATTTCCAAGGACGAAGACCGCAGTAAGGAACTGCGCCAGCGCCGCTCCTCGGTCCGCCGCCAGCTGAAGCAGGAGCCGCGTTCCACGGAAAAGAAACCGTCCACCCGTAAAAAGAAGGAGCCGGAGCGATGAGCGCCCCCAACCGCAGGCGGGAGGTGCAGGTGAATTTCCGGGTGTCGCCCCAGGAGCTGGAGTTGATCGAGCAGAAAATGGCCCAGCTGGGCACATCCAACCGGGAAGCCTATCTGCGCAAGATGGCTTTGGACGGGTATGTGGTACGCCTGGAACTGCCGGAGCTGAAGGAGCTGGTCTCCCTGATGCGCTATTCCAGCAACAACTTAAACCAGCTGACCCGCCGGGTGCATGAGACCGGGCGCATTTACGATGCTGACCTGGAGGATATAACCCAGCGTCAGGATCAGATCTGGGCGGGGGTAAGGGAGGTATTGACCCAGCTGGCAAAGCTCTCGTAACAGGGGTCTATGCCCCATCTGCGGAGGGAGGAACGGCGTTCTTGTCGCCGCTCCTCCCTCCGCTTTTTCTTTTTGTCCGTATCCTTGCCCTCTGCTTCAGATTGATGGATAATAAAGGCATAAGAAGCGGTTCGAGGATGCGGAGAGATTCTGAAGGAGGACGAAAGATGCGAGCGTTGTGGTTCCTTTTGAAGCTGCTGTTGAAAATTGCGGTGGCCCCGGTCATTCTGGTGCTGACGGTATGTATCTGGCTGTGCGTTTGGCTGGTGTACATCTCCGGTCTGGTGCTGGGGGTGATCAGCACGGTGGTTGCCCTGCTGGGAGTGGCGGTGCTGATTACTTACTCGCCCCAAAACGGGATCATCCTATTGGTGCTGTCGTTCCTCATCAGCCCCTTCGGCCTGCCAAAAGCGGCGCTCTGGCTGCTGGGCAAGGTGCAGGATCTGAAATATGCCATCCAGGATGCGGTATACGGATAAAATCAGCAAGGGTGCCGCGAAAACACGGCACCCTTGCTGATTGATTACTCGATCTCATAGTCCTCACTGTCGTCTGCCTCGCCAGTGGCGCAGGTGAAGCAGAGATTCGTGCCGGTAATGGCGCTCCCGGCCGCCCAGATCGGCGCGCCGCAAATCGTACACCTTGCGCCGTTTTTCTTGGCCTCCAGCGTCTGTTGAAGCGCCTGCACCAAGTCCTCTTTCCGGTAGCCTTTGTTGTTCTCCAGGACCATACCGGCATATTCTTCAATCGAGATGGGCTGCATCATGGTTCTGAGCCTCCTCCTGTTTTGTCCTTATTTACAGCACATACCGCTTTTTTCCTACATTATTATATAAGAACTCACCGTGAAACACAACGGCTGTCGAGGACCTCAGTTTCCCCGACAGCCTATTTTTTGAAGCAGACAATATCGTTCGGCGTACAGCCGATGATGTCGCACAGCTTCTCCAGTGTGAGCAATGTAATATTCTTGTTTTTCTTGAGCGAGTCGAGCGTCTTATTGTCGATCCCGTTTTGCAGAAGATAATACTGTGTGACATTCCGCTCCCTCATTGTTTCCCAAAGCGGGCTGAAATCAATCAATTAGGACACCACCCTCTTACAAACTGTACTATGTAAATTATAGGGTGGCGGACGTAAAATCAGTATTGTGGATATATCCACAATATCTTATAATAGAACTATGTTCAAAAAATGCTGTCCCCGGATTCTGCTTGCCGTATCCGTCCCGGACAGCTTTTACAGCTTTTTACGAGGGAGTGTCATCTGTGAGAGACAACGCTATGAGAGACACCGAGAATCGAACGTGTACCTGTTGCTTTACCGGCCATCGCCCTGAAAAGCTCCAGGTCCCGGAAGAAATGGTAATTGAGAAGCTGGATGCCGCGATTCAGGACGCAATCCGCAGCGGTTACAGAATCTTTATCAGTGGGATGACGAAGGGCGTGGACATCTGGGCGGCTGAACTGGTGCTGCGTTATCGGGAGACCAACCCGCAGATTCAACTGATTTGTGCGGTTCCTTATCAAGGCTTCGGCCAGCGATGGGGGCGGGAATGGCGGAGCCGGTTTCTGAACATCATCCAATCTGCCGATGCCGTCCACTATATCTGTCCGAGTTCTTCTTACGGTGCGTATCAGGCCCGCAATATCTGGATGGTGGACCGCTCTTCTCTGGTAATCAGCGTCTACAACGGTTCCAAGGGCGGAACCAGGAACACGATTGCCTATGCAAAAAAGCAGGCGGCCTGCACCGTTCGGAACCTAAATCTTAATGAGGAAGGTGCGGAAACGGATTGCCGCTTATAGCCTGCGAGGGGGAAATGCCTGTGAGGATCGAACGAAAGTATTATGACCTTGAGAAGGCCCAGTGGGATGAGATTACGGAAGAAGTGCGCCGGGAAGAAGAAACCTGCACGGAAGCAGAACGTGAAGCCAATAAACGAAAAGTCCAAGAGGAATTGCAGAAAATATTCCGCATAGGTGAGGCATACGCAAATACCTGGAAGCGGGTCCCCAATCGGAGGCGGATCGAGCTGTTCCAAAAACTCGCAGAGCAAGCACTTTGGATGGCGGAGCATCTCAGCTGTAATATTGCCGTAGAGGCCAAAGATAATTCTCTGGGGAAGATTGCCTTGGAATCTGAGTGCTTCGTTCTCACCTCATTTGGAGAACGCACAATCAGGGCCATTTTTTCAAACCTATTTTTGGCGGCAGACGATATTTACATGGATGTCTCGTCTAACGGCCTTTGCAGGATGGAGTTTTGTTTTGAGCTCTATCAGGATATACCGGCCGGACAGGTTATGTGATAACAGAAAATTCTAAGGGCAGCTTTCACAAAGCTGTCCTTTTCTTTTGAAGGGGGGAGTTCAGTTATGGCAACCACACGCATTATGCCGCTGCACACCGGCAAGGGCCGGACCATGGGCAAGGCCATTCGCGACATCATCGACTATGTAAAAAATCCGGACAAGACCGACCACGGCAGGCTCGTAACCAGCTACGGATGCAGCAGCCCGATTGCCGACGCTGAGTTTCTGTTCGCCAAGCGGCAGTACATTGCGGCCACCGGGCGGGTTCGCGGCGCGGACGATGTGATCGCCTACCATGTGCGCCAGTCCTTTGTTCCGGGCGAGATTACCCCGGAGGAAGCCAACCGGCTGGGCGTTGAATTTGCCAGGCGGTTTACCAAAGGGAAACACGCTTTTGTGGTCTGCACCCATATTGATAGATCGCACGTTCATAATCACATCATCTGGTCGGCGGTCAACGTGGACTGTGACCGGAAGTTCCGCAACTTCTGGGGCAGCACCAGGGCCGTCCGCCGCCTGAGCGACACCATCTGCGTCGAGGCCGGGCTGTCCATTGTGGAGGAGCCGAAGCCCCACGGGAAAAGCTACGATAAGTGGCTGGGAGATCAGGCCAAGCCCTCCCACCGGGAGCTTCTGCGGCTGGCCATCGACCGGGCGCTGGCGCAGAAACCCGCCGGTTTGGACGCGCTGTTTCAGCTGCTCCGGGAGAGCGGATGCGAAGTATCAAAGCGCGGGAAATCGTACCGGCTGAAGCGGCCCGGCTGGGACAGAGCGGCCCGGCTGGACAGTCTGGGCGCAGGTTACACACTGGACGATCTGCTGGCGGTCCTCTCCGGCCAGAAAGAGCATACGCCCCGGAAGAAACCTTCCGTACAGGTCGAACCGCCCAAGGTCAATCTGCTGGTGGACATTCAGGCCAAACTCCAGGCCGGGAAAGGTGCCGGGTATGCCCGGTGGGCCAAGATATTCAATCTCAAGCAGATGGCCCGTACTATGAATTTTCTCACCGAGCACAACCTGCTGGAGTATGCCCAGCTGGCAGAAAAAGCTGCGGCGACCACGGCGTATCACAACGAGCTGTCCGCCAAAATCAAGGCGGCGGAGAAGCGCATGGCGGAGATCGCCGTGCTGCGCACCCACATCGTCAACTACGCCAAAACCCGCGAGGTCTATGTTGCCTATCGGAAGGCCGGTTACTCCAGAAAATTCCGGCAAGAGCATGAGGCGGAAATTCTGCTCCACCGGGCCGCCAAAGATGCCTTTGACGGCCTGGGGGTGAAGAAGCTGCCCAAGATGAAGGAGTTACAGGCGGAGTACGCCCGGCTTCTGGAGGAAAAGAAAAAGACCTATGCGGAATACCGCCGTTCCCGCGAGGAAATGCGGGAACTTTTGGCGGCTAAGGCCAACGTGGACCGCATCCTGAATTGGGAGGCGGGACCGGAGGCCGAAAAAGAGAAAGACCGTGACCAGCGGTGAGCGGGTCACGGTCGAAAGCGTTCGCAGAACGCGCAGCCGCAGAATGAAATTCTGCGTTCAAAGGGGGCTTGGGGGCATCCCTCAACAAGCAGCGCCAGGGAGCCGTGGCTATCCTGGCGCATTGCTTGCTACGATATGACCAGCTATGATAAGTTCCAGAATAAAGAGATTACTGACTATTGGTTGGTTGACGGCAAAATTGTTGCCAACGCCACGCATCTTCGCACATCTCAGTTAGAGTAAGCTGGGCGCTCCACTTCAATTCCCGTTGCGCCTTACTGACGTCAGCATAGCACTCGGCTACATCGCCAGCGCGGCGGTGATCTATCACATATGGAACGGCGCGATTGCTTGCTTTCTCAAATGCGGCCACCATTTCAAGAACACTATGTGGTGTTCCGGTTCCCAGGTTAAACGTCGATATACCTGTCCGACCGCAAAGATATTCCAATGCTGCAATATGGCCTTTCGCCAGATCTACGACATGAATATAATCACGAACGCCCGTCCCATCCTTTGTAGGATAGTCGTTTCCAAAAATATGTAGTTCTTTTCGGAGACCAGCGGCCACTTGAGCGACATACGGCATCAAGTTGTTTGGAGTTCCATTGGGTTCTTCGCCGATCATCCCGCTTTCATGTGCGCCAACAGGATTGAAGTATCGCAGCAGACAAATGGACCAATCAAGATCGGCTCGGCAAACATCTTTCAACATTTGCTCAATCATCAACTTTGTTTGCCCGTAGGGATTGGTCGCTGAGGTAGGCATTTCTTCGGTGAGTGGAAGCTCTGACGGAATACCGTACACAGTAGCAGATGAGCTAAAGACCAATCTCTTCGCTCCGTATTGTTCCATGCACTCAATCAGCGACAAGGTGGCGTCAAGGTTGTTGCGATAATACTTTATGGGGTTCGCTACAGATTCACCAACCGCTTTGTATCCAGCAAAATGTATTACAGAAGTAATCTGATTTTGCTCAAACACTTGTCTGAGCTGTTCGGGATCTGCAACATCTACATTGTAGACGCTTGGCACATGTCCTGTGATTTGCTGGATGCGCTGTGGCACTGTCGGATTGCTGTTAGAAAAATTGTCGGCAATAATGACATGATACCCCTTACTAAGTAGCTCTACTGCTGTATGCGAACCGATATATCCAGCTCCACCAGTCAAAAGAACAGCCACTTTCCCACACCTCTCTCTCTGATGATAAATAACGTCCCTCTTGGGCGCAGGGATAGGCAGAAAATACTACTCGGCAGCTCCGTATAACATCTCCTGAAGCGCCTTGGCATTAGTATCAAAGTCCACAGAAAAAAGACTTCTCCCTCCCATTCCTTTCATGCTTCCATAGGTGCCTTCCAATGGAATTGTTGCTTGCTCAAAATCATTTCCCCAGAATAAAGGGACAATCATTGCCAAACTGAGAATCTCTTCATTTGTTAAGTTTGTCTGAACAAGGGGAAGTACGGTGTCGAGCATACTGTTGAGCTCTAAGACGTTTAGATCCTTTACTTGATCCACTGCGGCTTGAATGACCGTTCTTTGTCTGCTGATACGGTTCCAGTCACTGTCAATTTTACGGCACCTGGCATAACTGAGGGCAGTTGCTCCATTCATATGGTTTAGTCCAACCGTTACCTGCTGGATACCGTTTCCTTCAACCTCAGCTCTATACAAGATATAATCCACTTCTGCTTGTGTCAGACTAATATCCACTCCGCCTATCGCATCAATACCTTCAATAAAGGTATTGAAATTTACGCGAATATAATGTGTCACATCTACTTTGAAGCATTCGCGAATTTCCTTCATCATCAGCTCAGCACCACCATACCGAAACGTATGGGTTAACCAATCGTACTGCCCTTCATATTGTCCCTCTAAAATAGGAACACCCATGCCTCGCTCGAAGCTAATCAGATGGATAATGCCTGTTGATTTATTGATTGATAGTAGCATACAGGCATCGCCCCGGGCATTGGTGCTGAATTCCTCAGTCCGTTCATCCGTTCCAATCAAAAGGATATTGAATACATCAGAATCAGAGAAGATTTCTCCCGTAGCTAAAATAGCATCCCGTTCGTCTAAATCCTCTGTGACATCTAGCATTTCCTGATTGTCATAGTCATCCTCTTGTACAATTTCAGCTTCGGCAGTTTCGCTGCTGTTAATGCTGTCGAATGAATCTTCAGGTGTTCGGTCAAGCATATTAAGTTTTGACAAGATAAAGCTATAGCCTACAAGCGCGAGAGCAAAAAGAACGACAATTACAGAAATTGCAATTTTGAGTATAGTTTTTTTCTTCGACTTCTCTTTTTCTTTCATATAAATCACACTCTCTATTTGTGTGCCTTGATTATTTCCGATTTGGCTGGTTGGTCACCACTAAGGATTAGAATGGTAGTAATATGCACTGTCCTTCTTTTTTGTGTTGTTCCTGACAACACCTAGAATTTTGCTCCCGCTTTTCTTCAACTGTTCAACAACATCTTGCGCCTGACGATAACGAGTCGAATTTCCTACGACAAGGACCGTTCCATCACAATTTGGGGCGACAACAGCTGCATCTATTACTCGTCCCAGCGGAGGAGTGTCGATAATCACATACTGGTACGCTTTTCGAGTTTCTTTTATCAGCGCAGAGAAATACTTGCCGTTCAGCAATTCCACCGGATTGGGCGGATACTTCCCTGCAAAAATCAACCGCAAAGTCGGGTACTGCGTTTGATAAAGAGCTTCCCCTAATGCAACCATCCCGGTGAGTAGCTCGCTCAGACCAACGACGTCTTTCGCGTTGGAATTCCGTCCGGCCAACACTGATTTGCGCATGTCAGCATCAATGAGCAGCACTTCTTTCCCTAACTCTGCAAGACTTCGGGCAAGATGGAGTGCTACTGTTGTTTTTCCTTCATTTTCATTACAGCTGGTGATTGCTATTACTTGAATATCCTGCCCGCAGAATTGCAAATTCGTGCGCAGAACTTTATAAGCTTCTTGCGTAAAAAAATCATTGTCTCCAGGCAGTTTGATTGATATTTTGTTCATTCTTTCGCCCTCCGCTTTTTTGCGGGCTGTTGATTGCTCCCTGCACCATATGCCTTATAGTATCCATAGCGATGGCTTTTCTTTTCATTTGCATTGGGAATATCCCCTAGGACACTCAATCCCAGATGGCGTTCGATGTCCTCCTGCGTCCTCAGCGTATCGTCAAAAACATAGACGATTACAACAACCGAGTATGCTATGATCCCTGCTATGATACCAATCAGCAAATATGCCAGTATCGTCAGTTGATTACTTGGCTCCGAAGAAAGCAACCCATTTTCGTAGAGATTAACTTGCTCAAACCCCATTGCGTCGGCGATTTTTTCTGTGCCAATAAGACATACTTGGTCGGCAATTTCCTTGGAGAGCGATGCAGAATTTGTTGTAACTGTCACTTCCAAAATGCGGGTATCGCTGGGATTGTTGGTTTCGATGCTTTCGTATAGGTCCCGGTAGCTCATTTCCAGCTCCAACGACGCCATCACTTCATCGAGAACCGCATGACTTTTCAGAATATAGGTGCAATCGTTTACCACATCAAGAGCCAGAGAAAAATCCTGTGTAGTATAGTTGTATGTCGATTCGTTCTCCTGCTTCAAGATGTACAGAGTAGCTGTGGACTCATATTCCGGGGTAAAGAGAAACTGCTGCTGTAGAAACACTCCACCCATACACAACAGGGGGATCAGGATGATCAACCATAACTTTCCCAGGAACAGGGACAAAAAGTCCTTAAATGTGATCGTTCTAAGTTTTTGACTGTCACTCATCTGCACATCTCCTCCTTTCAGCTTGGACATTAAGAATAGCGTTCGGATGAAATAGAAATAGCTCGTCCGCATAGTCTTTTCCATATCTCTGAGATACCTCGATATATGCCTTGGACAATGTAGGGGGACGGCCTTCCAAATTGTGTGCGTCAGAGGCGATTACATCCACGATTCGTTGCTGTAAAATCTTTCTGACAAGCGGATAGCGATACGGCCGCAGAACAGACGATGCATTGACTTGGATGATTGCGCCAATATCCCGCAACCGCATGACTAGCTTGCTCCTCCGGTGCAATGACAGGTACCGCTCAATATGTGCTAAAACCGGTATATAGCCATGCCGTAGAAACGACAATACCGCAAACTCAATCACTTGGTATCGTTCATCAAAATCAAAGTCCACCAGAACATACCGTGTTCCGTTTAGTGTGCGGCATAAGCCAGCCTCTACCCATTCAACGCAACCCTGGCTATAATGCAGTTCGTTTCCGAGAAAAATCGTTAAGCCGGGATACTTCTCGTTCGCAAACTTGCTCAGTGCCTGATATTTCTCTGATGAAGGAGTCGTATTGTGCCCGTAATATCCCGGATGATAATGAGGCGTACAGCAAATACATTTCGCACCATCATGATAAAGTGCATCTAGCAACGCAAACATTTGCGTGTCATCTTTAGGGCCGTCATCTATAGATGACAAAAGATGCGCATGAATATCGGTAAAATCCATCTTAATGCTCTCCATTTTGGGTCTTTTATGCCTGCCATCAAATACAGAGTATGCGCCACGAATGGCAGATGTAATTTGAGATTACAGAGTCAAACCGCCTCAGTTTGCTCCTTAAATTGCATTCTGCGGCGCTCGGCGGCCACCGGTGCGGTCACCAGCGGCCACCTTGCGGCGCAGCGGCCACCCGTAATTAGGTGGTCATTTTAGGTTTAATCACCACGGTGTAGTGCTTTGTG
>NZ_JBHEVB010000011.1:0-83425 GCF_041925195.1 Flintibacter porci | reverse complement strand
GAAGTTTTCTTTGCTTACTTTCTTTTTCGAAGGAAAGTAGTTGGTGTTGATTAGGGCGAGGGTCCACCCGTTCCCATTCCGAACACGGAAGTTAAGCTCGCTTCTGCCGAAAATACTTGCCTGGAGACGGGCCGGGAAGATAGGTAACGCCAACACAAAAAGGACGAACAGTTTTGTTCGTCCTTTTTCTTTTCCAGAATTACCTATTGTACCAGAAAGCGACATTTGATATAATAATTCCGTCTGATTATCGTAAACCCAAAATGGAGGTAAAAAGCAAGATGAATTGGAAGAAATTTGAACGGCGAGCCGCTGCATTGGCTTTGGCTGCCGTAGTGGGGGTCCAGCCTGTTCTGGCAGGATCCTATAAACTTACTGTGCCTTCCGGCTATACCAGTCCGTTTATTGATGTGCAGAAGGGTGACTGGTACTACAATTACGTAGCGGTCCTTAATAGCATGGGCATTATTGATGGCTATGGAAATGGATATTTTGGAGCTGATGACCCCTTAAGCGCAGGAGCGGCTCTGGTCATGGTTCTGAAGGCTGCGGGAAGCGGAACGATTGCCGCGACAGACAGCCACTGGGCCAGCGGCTATGCAGATTATGCAGTGTCCAAGGGCTATCTGACCAGCGAAGAGATCGGCGATGATTTGGATGGAGATATGCCTCGTATCTTGGTTGCCCGTCTGGCCGCCAAAGCGCTGGGGCTGAGCCCGTCGGAGAGTAAATCCCCCTTCTCCGATGTTGACGATGGCTATTTGACTGCTCTTTATGAGATGGGAATCGTCACCGGCAGCACAGAGAATGGAAAGACCGTTTTCCTGCCGGACAAGCCGATCAGCCGTGCAGAGATCAGCGTAATCGTGTGGCAGATCGACCGTGTACATACTTACGGAAAGCAGATTTTGTTCCAGAACACCTATTATGATATTTTAGACGGTGTTCCCGTGAATTCCTATGATAACAAATACTTCTTAAAGGGATCCGACGGCTATATGACCTACACGGAGCCGGGGGTAGAAACAGAACTGGGAATTGACGTATCTGTCTATCAGGGTGAGATCGACTGGCAGAAGGTGGCCGACGCCGGCATCGATTTTGCAATTATCCGCGTGGGATATCGCGGTTATGGCAGTGAAGGCAAGATGATGCCGGATAAGTATTTCACTCAGAATATCCAGGGTGCCTTGGATGCCGGACTGGATGTAGGCGTGTATTATTTCTCTCAGGCCATCACTGTGGAGGAGGCTCGGGAGGAGGCCGCATATGTCATTGAGCAGGTAAAAGATTATGACCTGACCTATCCGGTGGTCTTCGACTGGGAGCGCCAGAACTATGCCGGTTCCCGTACACAGACAGTGCCCAGCGTGAGCACCATGTGTAAGATGGCCAATGCCTTCTGTGAGGATATCACGGCTGCAGGTTATGAGGCCATGGTCTACTTCAATCCCTCTGAAGGGTATAAGCAGTACGACCTGAGCCAGCTGATGGACTATCCCTTCTGGCTGGCCCAGTATAACAGCGTTCCTACGTTCTACTATGACTTCGATATGTGGCAGTATACCTCCACTGGTCGTGTGCCTGGCATTTCCGGCAACGTGGATATTAACCTGCGTTTCTTCCGATAACAAAACAGAGCGTCATAACTGCTTGCAGTTATGACGCTCTGTTTTTAGATTTCAGGGAATTGCAGCAGCTTTTGAGCATTTCCGCCCAGAATCGCGGCTTTTTCTTCTTCGGTAAACGGCAGAGAGCGGATGCGCTCCACACCCTGAGATTGGTCGCCCCAGGGGCTGTCCGTACCGAACAGGAAGCGGTGGGGGCCAAAGGTGTGGACCATGCGCAGGAACTGTTCCTGGCTGAGCATAGGCAGATCTTCGGGCTTATAATAGCCGTCATCCAGGGCATGGAGGGTGCCCAGAGAGTAGGAGGTGTCCAGATAGACCGGAGCATCCGCCAGAAGAGCCTCTGCCTCGTCCCAGTTACGCCAGCCACCCATGTGGGCCAGAATCAAAGTCAGAGGGCCAACTTCCTTGACCGCGTGCTGGACCATGGCGGGAGTGACCCGCACCCGGCCGGGGAAGCCTACGTCCAGGCCGGAGTGGGTGAGCACAATGAGGCCCAGCTCAGCGGCCCGGTCCAGAATACGCAATGTGCGGATGTCGTCAAAATCCACGTCCTGGTAGACGGGGTGGAGCTTGATGCCCTTCAGGCCCAGCTCCTTTACCCGGGCCAGCTCGGCGCGGTAGTCGTCGTAATCAGGATGGATACAGCCAAAGGAGAAGATCCCGGTCTGCGCAAACTGTTCATTGATGCGTGCGGAGCTGTCATTGATGTGCAGCACCTGCTTGGGGCTGGTAGCCACAGGCAGTACCACCGAATAATTTACCCCGGCTTTGGCCATGGAAGCAATCAGACCGCCGTTGGTGCCGTCCACATAGGATTTTGTGTGGGACATCTGCTCCAGCTTGGGAATAGTGGTGGAGGCCAGCTTGTCCGGGAACGTATGGGTGTGGATATCAATGATCATAATATCAACTCTTTCTTTGCGGGAAAGCCCCGTATGATTTTAAGTCAGCGGCGAAAAGCAGGCCGTATGATATCCTCCATAGGATACCACACGGCTCTGACTTTGAACATGGTGTTTCTTGCCCAAGAAATGGAGTTTTTGGCCCAAATTTTAAGAGAAAATAAAGATTATTCCCGCTCGCCCAGTGCTTGACGCTGGCGGACCAGAACTTTGCGGTCATAGCAGGAGAAGGCCGCGTCCACGAGATTTTTGTCCGGCTTTGGGGTAAGCAGGGATACCACTGGGACAATAACCAGACCGGACAGCATGCAGAAAGCGCCGGCATTGATGGGAGACTGGAGAAGTGTGGGGAAGTGGTCGCCCACAAAGATATTGGCCAGCATAAAGATTGTAGAAAACAGGAAGCAGACCCAGCAGGCCCCGCGGGTGGCCTTCTTCCAGTATAAGCTGTAAAGGAAGGGGGCCAGGAAGGCTCCGGCCAGAGCGCCCCAGCTCACGCCCATGAGCTGGGCAATGAAGGTGACACTGGAGCGGTACTGGATGATAGCCAGTACCACAGAAATGGCGATGAAGAGCACAATGAGTCCCCGCATGACCAGTACCTGGCTTTTCTCGTCGTTCTCCCGGATCACTCGCCCTTTGAGTACATCCAGGGTCAGGGTAGAGCTGGAGGCCAGCACCAGGGAGGAGAGGGTGGACATAGAGGCGGAGAGCACCAGAATGACCACTACGGCGATGAGCACGTCGGACAGGCCAGAGAGCATGGTGGGAATGATAGAGTCATAGCCGTTGGCAGCTACATCCACCTGGTCGGAGAAGAGCCGACCAAAGCCGCCCAGGAAATAGCAGCCTCCGGCCACGATGGTGGCAAAGACGGTAGAGATGACAGTGCCGGTGTCGATGGCCTTTTCGTCTTTGATGGCATAAAACTTTTGTACCATCTGGGGCAGTCCCCAAGTGCCCAGGGAGGTGAGCAGCACCACCCCCAGCAGATTGAGGGGATCTGGGCCAAAGAAGGAGGCAAATACGCCGGGGACGGAGGAGACCTGAGGATCATTCACCTGAGCCAATCCCTCCAGAGCGGCCAGAAAGCCGCCCTGACTGTTGAGAACTGCAGCGATGACGGCACAGATGCCAAAGATCATGATGATGCCCTGGATAAAGTCGTTGATGGCGGTGGCCATATAGCCGCCGGCAATCACATAGATCCCGGTAAGAATGGCCATGACCACGACACAAACGCCGTAGTCGATGTCAAAGGCCATGCCGAACAGGCGGCTCAGGCCGTTATACAAGCTGGCGGTATAGGGAATGAGAAAAATAAAGATGATCACCGAGGCGGCCACCTTCAGCTTCTGGGAGCCAAACCGCTTGCCGAAAAACTCCGGCATGGTGGCGCTGTCCAGATGCTGTGTCATGATGCGGGTGCGGCGTCCCAGCACCACCCAGGCCAGCAGAGAGCCAAGCAGAGCGTTGCCGATGCCCGCCCAGGTGGCAGCGATGCCGTATTTCCAGCCAAACTGTCCTGCATAGCCTACAAAGACCACAGCGGAGAAGTAGCTGGTGCCATAGGCAAAGGCAGTGAGCCACGGGCCGACAGAGCGGCCGCCCAGCACAAAGCCATTGACGTTGGTAGCGTGGCGGCGGCAGTAGAGACCGATACCCACCATGACGGAAAAGAAGATTAGAAGAAGCCCTACCTTGATTGCCATCGTTTCACCCTCTTATAGGGAAAAATATCTCCCTTGTTTTATTACGTTAAACTGTAACGCATAAAAGCGATAAAGTCAAGAGAAAATTGTGGCCGCCTGAGGGTGCGCTTTATTTGGAGAAAGAATAAATGGGGCAAATCTGTTGCTTTAACGCGGAAAATCAAAGTTTCTCTATACTTTTTTTCAAAAAACTGATAGAATAAACCCAAGAAAAATGTTGTCCCGCAGGGACCGGAGGCGGAGCGTTCCGCCGGTTGGGAGGAATTTGATATGGAGATCTCCGGATTCCAGCAGCTCAAACAGGATCTGAAGCATATTCCGCCAAAGGCCGCCGTGGTAGCCGCGGCCCATGAGGAACATACACTCCAGGCAGTACGCAAGGCCCAGGAGGATGGACTCATCCGTCCGGTTCTGGTGGGTGACGCCGCCGAGATCCAAAGGCTGACCCAGGCCATGGGCTGGCAGGTGCCTGAGGAAGATGTGGTGGATGAGAAGGATGAGGCAGGATGCGCCCGCCGGGCGGTAGAGCTGATCCGTCAGGGGCGGGGCAGCCTGCTCATTAAGGGAATGCTCCAGACCGGAACCCTGCTCAAAGAAGTGGTGCGCCACGGCACCGGGATCCGGGAGAGCGCAGTGCTTTCCCACGTGGCCATTCTGGACGTGCCCGCCTACCATAAGCTGATGTTTATTACCGATGGCGGTATGGTGGTAGCTCCCGACCTGGAGCAGAAGCGTGCGATTTTGAATAACGCCCTGGGCCTGTGCCGCTTTTTGGGATATGATCAGCCTAAGGCGGCGGTGCTGTGTGCGGTGGAGACGGTGAATCCCAAGATGCAGGAGACGGTGGATGCCGCCGCCCTGAAAGAAGAGGGGGCGGCAGGAGCCTTTGGAGACTGCCTGGTGGAGGGACCCATCTCTTTGGACCTGGCTACCGACCGGGAGGCGGCAGCCATCAAGGGATACCACAGCCCGGTGGCCGGAGACGCGGATATTTTCCTGGTGCCCAATATCACCGCAGGCAACCTGCTGGGTAAGTCCCTGTATGGCCTGGCGGGGGGCGATATGGCCGGGTTGGTGCTGGGGGCGTCGGTGCCCATCACCATCAACTCCCGGGGTGCTACTCCGGCGGAAAAATACGATTCCATCCTCATTGCGGCCGCCATGGCCCGGTGAGCGGCATACCAGTTGCAGTAGGAGGCGACGCATATGGCCTATCGTTTGTTAGTACTCAACCCAGGCTCCACCAGCACCAAGGCGGCGATTTATGAGGATGAGCACCAGCTGGCGGTGAAAAGCATGGTGCATACCAATCAGGATTTGGCTCCTTATCCCACCCTGTACGACCAGCTGGATTACCGGGTGGCCCTGGTGCGGCTTTGGCTGGCCCAGGAGGGCTTTGACCTGTCCACCCTGTCGGCCGTGGTGGGCCGGGGCGGCATCATTCCCCACATTGTAGCGGGAGGCTATCAGGTGGACGACGCGCTGGAGGACTGTCTGCGCCATCATACTGCCTTTGACCACGCTTCCAATCTGGGAGGACTGATGGCACGGGCCTTTGCTAAACCCCTGGGGATTCCTGCGTATATCTATGATGCAGTCACCAGCGACGAATTGTTGCCTGAGGCCCGTGTCACCGGCTTTAAGGAGGTCACCCGTACCAGCTTCTGCCACGTGCTCAACGCTCGGGCTACCTCCCACAAGTACGCGGAGACGCTGGGACGTAAGTATGAGGATATGAATCTGGTGGTGGCCCATCTGGGTGGAGGAATCTCCATCTCTGCCCACAGCCATGGCCGGATCATTGACTCGGTGTCGGACGATGCCGGTCCCTTCTCTCCGGACCGGTCTGGCAGCCTCAATATGCTCTACGTGGTGGATATGTGCTACTCCGGCAAGTACACCAAGCCGGAGATGCTGAAAAAGCTGCGAGGTGAGGGCGGTATGTCTGCTCTGTTGGGTACCCACGACTGTCAGGAGATCGAGCGCCGGATTCAGAAAGAAGACGAGTGGGCCGCGCTGGTGTATAAGGCGCAGGCTCTGCAGATTTCCAAGGGTGTGGGTATCATGCTGGGCTGCTTTACCGAGCTCATCGATGCGGTCATCCTCACCGGCGGCCTGGCAAACTCCAAGATGCTCACCGGTATGGTCATCGATTACCTGCACAACCTGGTCAAGGTGGTGGTCATCCCGGGAGAAAACGAGATGGAAGCGCTGGCTCTGGGCGCTCTGCGTATTCTCCGTGGAGAGGAGCGGGTCCACGAGTTCCGCAGCCCGGAAAAATAAGAAAAGGACCGCCTCGGCGGTCCTTTTTTGATCTGCGTTATTCGATTGCCGCAGCTACGGCCTGGTCTTCCCGGCGCTGAAGATAGCGGGGGACATGGAGTCCCAGCTGTCGGAACACCTCAGGTTCCGGATCAACATACAGGCACTGGCTGAAGCCGTCCAGGATGGCGGGATGTTCATCCCAGATGGGGGTAATGTTTGACTGAGCCAGGCCGGGGATCTTCATAGCCCGAAGAAGCATGGCGGTGTGGCTGTCCACGCTGCCGTGCCAGGTGACCAGGCCCAGCAGCTTGCGCCGGTCCAGTGCCAGTATTTCACTGGGCAGCAGCTCGTCGGAAACCAGAATGGCAGGCTTTTCACCCAGAGGATCAGGGGGCTGAATATCCAGCAGACAGCGGATCAGATGGTTGGAGATATCCCGGATGTCGGCGCCCCGGGCCTGCATGTAGGGGCTGTCCATATCGGCAAAGGCGGTAGCAAAGCTGTTGCCTGCGGTTTGTACCGCATATTCCGCCGTAGTATGTTGGTTGGAAAGAACGGAAAGGATGCTCTCCACAAAGGAAGTGTCCTCCAACAGCATGGCGTGGATGGAAAAAATCGAGGCGGCCTGAATGCCCACATCCCGGGCGGCCTGCTCATAGAGCTTGGACAGCATTACAATCGAACGCTGCTGGGCGGCACGGAAGCGGTGGATCTCCTCGTCCTGGGAGCGATGGGAGACGGAGGCCAAAGGGAAGGGATGGCGGGTATAGAAATGCAGGGGTCCGGCGGCAATTTGATTTTGAATCGATCTTCCAACGATGATTTGCATGGAGATGCCCCCTTTCCAGGAAAGTCTGAGTCGATGTGGCTTCTGCGGCAGCAATGCTGCGGCAGCTTGGAACAGGCGGCCGGAAAAATCTGCGCGTTTGTTGTATATTGATTATAATGACAAATGAAAAATTTGTAAATTGGTAAAATAGCACAAGGACAGATGTAAATATTTTGAAAATAAAAGTTTGCATAGGGAAATTGAAAGAAATAGCGAGAAATAATGGAAATTATCCGAGATGAAGGCGAAAAAAAATCAACGCTTTACAGTGCTAAACAGGCGTGCTATAATAAAGCACAATGAAAAGACACCCGGACAAAATGCGACATGCTGTCCGGCGCGCCAATGAATTTATTTCCAGGAGGTTTGTCCCATGGTTTCCAAACGTATGCTGCAGTTGGGCACGGCCCGTTCTGTGATCCGGGAGCTGTTTGAGTACGGCAATCAGCGGGCCAAAGAGGTTGGCCGGGAGAATGTGTTTGATTTTTCTCTGGGCAACCCCAGCGTTCCTGCGCCCGACGCAGTGAATGAGAATGCCATCCGCATCCTGCAGGAGCAGCCGGAAGTGATCCACTGCTACACCAGTGCTCAGGGTGATGCCGCTGCCCGGCAGCGTTTTGCCGACTCCCTCAACCGCCGTTTTGGAGGAGACTATACAGCCGACCAGTTCTACATTACCGTGGGTGCGGCGGCCTCCCTGTGCTGTGTGTTCAACGGCCTGACCTGCCCCGGAGATGAGTTTATCGTCTTTGCCCCCTACTTCCCCGAATATAAAGTGTTTATCGAGGGAGCGGGAGCCAAGATGGTGCTGATTCCCCCGGAGATCGAGCACTTCCAGATTGATTTTGATGCCTTTGAGAAAGCAATCACCCCCAACACCAAGGGTGTGGTGGTTAACTCCCCCAACAACCCCTCCGGTGTGGTCTATTCCCGCCAGACTCTGGAGCAGCTGGCTGCCATCCTGGAGAAGAAGGAGGCGGAGTATGGTCACCCCATCTATCTGATCTCCGATGAGCCTTACCGGGAGATCGCCTTTGCCGGGGTAGAGGTGCCCTGGATCCCCCATATCTACAAAGACACCATTGTGTGCTACTCCTTCAGTAAGTCGCTCTCCCTGCCCGGCGAGCGTCTGGGCTATGTGTTGGTGCCCGGCCAGGTCACCGACAGCAAGGAGGTCTATGCCGCTGTGGCCGGTGCGGGACGCTCTCTGGGCTATGTAAACGCCCCCAGTCTGTTCCAGCAGGTCACTTCCCTGTGCTGTGACATGACCAGCGATCTGTCGGTGTATGAGAAGAACTGTGAGCTGTTGGTGAATTCCCTGCGGGAGATGGGCTACCACGTGGCTCAGCCCGGCGGTGCGTTCTATCTCTTCCCCCGTTCTCTGGAGTCCGATGACATGGCATTCAGCGAGCGGGCCAAGCAGTTTGATCTGCTGCTGGTGCCCGGTTCCGGCTTTGGTGCGCCCGGCCACTTCCGTTTGGCCTACTGCGTGCAGACAGAGATGATCCAGCGGGCTCTGCCCAAGTTTAAGGCTCTGGCAGACTCTTACCGCGGCTGAAATCGTTTATAACTGGAAGACACAGGTAAAAAACAGGCAAAGCAGGCAAAGCAGGTGTGAAATTTCCTTACTTTCACACGGCTTTGCCTGATTTTTTTTGGAAACGGAAATCATTTTTATCCATTTCACCGCTAGCCAAAGCGGCTGTCATCAGGTATGATAATGGCGTAATAGAAGAAGATAAAAGAAACGTCCCTAAAGGAATGGAGGAACGAAAACATGCTGAGAAAGACTAAGATCATTTGTACTCTGGGCCCTGCGGTCGAGAGCGAAGAAATGATGCGTAAGCTGATCCGTGCTGGTATGGATGCGGCTCGCTTTAACTTTTCCCACGGCGACCATGAGGAGCACCTGGGCCGTCTGAACAAGCTGAAGGCGGTGCGGGATTCCATGAGCCGTCCCGTGGCTACCATTATGGACACCAAGGGTCCTGAGATCCGTATCAAGAGCTTTGACGTGAAGAGCATCAGCCTGGAGGCCGGTGATACCTTTACCCTGACCACGGAGGACGTCGTGGGCAACGGGGAGCGGGTGGCCGTGACCTATCCCAAGCTGCACGAGGAAGTAAAGCCTGGAATGGAGATCCTCATTGATGACGGTCTGGTGGCCCTGCGGGTAGAGGAAATCCAGGGCGCTGAGATCCGCTGCACCGTGGAAAACGGCGGCACTCTCTCTGCCAACAAGAGCATCAACATCCCCGGTGTGCATATCCACCTGCCTGCGCTGACTGAGAAGGATATCAGCGACATCCAGTTTGCGGTGGAGAACGACTTTGACTTCATTGCCGCTTCCTTCATTCGTCGGGCCGATGACGTGCGCTCCATCCGCGAGGTGCTGCACCGCTTTGGCGGAGATAACATTCAGATCATCTCCAAGATCGAGAACCAGGAGGGCGTGGACAACATCGACGAGATCCTGGAGGTCTCCGACGGTATCATGGTGGCCCGCGGCGACCTGGGCGTAGAGATCCCCGCTGCCAAGGTGCCCGTGCTCCAGAAGCAGATTATCCGTAAGGGTCTGCGCTCCGGCAAGCCCATCATCACTGCTACTCAGATGCTGGATTCCATGATCCGCAACCCCCGTCCCACCCGTGCTGAGGTGTCCGACGTGGCCAACGCCGTTTTTGACGGCACCAGCTGCGTGATGCTCTCCGGCGAGACCGCCGGCGGCAAGTACCCCCTGGAGGCTTTGACCGCCATGGTGGGCATCGTGGAAGAGGCTGAGCAGTCCATCAATTATTGGCGTCAGTTCCAGAAGCACCGCATTACTCCCGAGCCCAACATCAACGACGCCATCACCCACACCTGCTGCCTTACCGCTATGGACCTGAACGCTACCGCCATCCTGGCCGCCACCAACTCTGGCCGTACCGCCCGGATGATCTGCCGGTTCCGTCCTTCCTGCCCCATTGCGGCCCTCACCATGCAGGAGAAGGTCCGCCGTCAGCTGGCTATCTGCTGGGGCGTGTATCCCTTCCTCACCGGCGAGGTCAACTCCACCGACCGCATTTTCTCCCTGTCTGTGGAGTGTGCCCTGAAGGAGGGCCTGGTGAAGAACGGCGACACCGTAGTTATCACTGCCGGTGTGCCTCTGGGCCGCAGCGGTTCCACCAACCTGATCAAGGCTCAGATCGTGGACGAAGATATGCTGTAAAAAGAACTGAGTTTCTTCAAAGGCGCCATCTTTTTGAAGATGGCGCCTTTTTCCCATTTGCAGGGGAAAAGCCTTGACTTCCGAGGGAAAGTCCGGTAAAATATAATCCGCCTATTCAAGCTCCTTGGAGCAGGAACAAGGCGCTACTGTGGCTCAATGGCAGAGCATCTCACTCGTAATGAGAAGGTTGTGGGTTCGATTCCCACCAGTAGCTCCATACCGGGGCAAAGCTTTGCTTTGCCCCGGTATTTTTGTGTATTTTTTGGTGAGACAAGAACTTTTTAATGACTTTCTCTTTTAATAGAAAAGACAAAATCAAAGCTTTGCTTCCAACTGGGTACGGAGCCCCTCGTAGCCAGGCTTTCCCAAAAGAGCATACATATTGTTCTTGTAGGCTTCTACACCAGGCTGGTTGAAGGGATTGATCTGGAGTAAGTGGCCGGACAGCCCACAGGCCAGTTCAAAGAAATAAATCAGGTAACCCACAGAGTGTTCTGAAATTTGAGGCATTTGGATGCGAATATTAGGCACTCCTCCGCTGACATGGGCTAAGATGACTCCATGCATTGCCTTTTGTGCCACGTAGGACAGGGATTTACCGGATAGATAGTTTAATCCATCTACATTATCCGGATCATCAGGAATTATAATTTCTCCGCGAGGAGCAAACTGTACAACCGTCTCAAACATGAGCCGTTCGCCTTCCTGAATATATTGGCCCATAGAATGCAGGTCAGCGGTGAATTCTACACTGGCAGGGAATAAGCCTTTGTTTTCTTTGCCTTGACTCTCACCATAGAGCTGTTTCCACCACTCGGCAAAAAAGCGGAAGCTAGGTTCATAGCCGACCAAGAGTTCGATCTTTTTTCCTTGATCGTAAAGCGCTTGACGGGCTGCGGCATATTTCCATACGGGGTTGTCCATACCGGGAGCAGCGAGTTCTTCCATTGCCAGCTTAGCACCCTCCATGAGGGCTTGAATGTTTACTCCGGCTACCGCAATTGGGAGCAGGCCAACCGGGGTTAAGACAGAAAAGCGACCGCCAATTGCATCGGGAACAACAAATTCCTCATAACCTTCGGCATCGGCCAGCCCTTTCAGCGCTCCTTTGCTCCGATCCGTTGTAGCATAGATTCGTTCCCGAGCTCCTTCCTTTCCGTATTTCTTTTCCAACATCTCTTTAAAAATACGGAAGGCCACTGCCGGTTCGGTTGTCGTACCGGATTTGGAAATGACATTCACAGAGAAGTCACGGTCACCAATTAAAGCGATAGTTTCCAGCAGCGCATCGGTAGACATGCCGTTGCCGGCAAAGAAAATGTCCGGAGTATCTTTCTTTTTCAGATTATAATTGGGGGACTGAATAAGCTCAATGACAGCTCTGGCACCTAGATACGAGCCGCCAATTCCGACCACGACCAATACCTGAGACTGCTGCTGTATTTTTTTGGCGGCAGCTTGGATGCGGTCAAACTCTTGAGTATCAAATTCTTTGGGATAGTGAATCCAACCGGTATAATCTCCACCAGGACCAGTGTGGGTATTGATCCATTCGGAAGCTTGGCGGAGTCGGTCTTCATAGTGAGCGAGAGCACCGTCAGGTAAAAAGGATTGAAGCTGCGAAACGTCCAGAGATAACATGACAATAACCTCCTGTAAAAATATTTACGGTGAAAGCCGCGGTTTGATGCCGTGGCTTTTATCGTCGTGGGATTGATTGGGCACAATTAGTGGTTGCATAAGCGAAAACACTTGTGCTAGAATGAATTTAAATGTGCAACTTATACAGAAAGAAGTGAGAGCGATGGATAAAGAAAAATGTTTGTCGCGAATCTCTCAAAAATGCGACAGCGAGGATTCTACCCAGGTTGAGCGAAAGATTGCGCTCTATATTCGAGAGCATATGGAGGAAGTGCTGCATTGCACTTTATTGGAGCTGGCTGATCAAATCGGAGTCAGTGATGCCTCGGTGGTGCGTTTCTGTAAAAGCATTGGTTATAAGGGGTTTCAGGATTTTAAGATCAGTGCTGCTCTGGAAACTGTTCCAAGCACGCAGCAGTATCATCCGGCTTTAACGAAGGATGATAGTACAGAGAGTATTTGCCAAAAAATATTTGCATCCGAAACCAGTGCGCTCACCAAAACGCTTCAAAATTTGAATATTCAGATTATTGAGCAGGTGGCTGGGATCCTATCTACTGCCCGCCGCATTCTTCTTTGTGGGACAGGTGGCAGTCAGGTAGTGGCCCGGGATGCGCAGCACAAGCTGCTGAAGGTGGGAATTCATGCCAGTGCGGTAGAAGATAAGGATATCCAATTGATGGAGGCGTCTTTATTGGAGCGGGAGGATGTACTGGTTGCTTTTTCCCACTCAGGAAATAATGTACATACACTAAGAGCCGTAGAGCTTGCCAGACAAAATCGGGCAACTATCGTTGTACTTACTTCTTCTGGAAAAACGCAGTTGGCCCAGGAGGCAGATTATACACTTACCACAGTGAGTGAACCTACCATATTTTCTTCTGAATCAGGAAGTACGCGGCTAGCGCAGCTTGCAGTCATTGACTGCCTGGTAGCAGTGATTGCCTTTCAAAATTATGATAAGTCGTTTCGAGCGATGTATCGAACTCGGGAAGCTACATCAGAAAATAAAAGCTGATTGCACTCTAGTAGCCGTAAAGAGTAGTTCTCTAATGCATATGTTTGTAGTAAAATTTCTTCTTAAAAGATTCTTAAACTACAAAATAATGGAAGGGACTAACAAATATTATAAATTGATGCCTTTAAAATTGCAATATTAAGCTTGCTTTTCGTTAAAATAGATAAAACGAGAAGTAGAATTTACTCATAACGACGAAATTCTCCTTGCATACTTGAAGTTTTTCTACGAGCATGCTATGATGCTGCCAGAGTTAGGAAATATAGCTCGCTAAAATTTGTAAAACAAGGAGAGAGGTTCAGATGAGAGCAGTTGTACTTTCCGGTCCGAATCAGTTTGCACCTGCAGACATTCCCAAGCCGGAAATCGGCCCGGACGAGATCCTTCTGGAAATGAAGGCCGCCGCCATCTGCGGTACCGATATGCGTATCCTTACCGGTAAAAAGACCAAGGGTGTACGGTATCCCTCCGTCATTGGCCATGAGTTTTGCGGAATCATTGCGGAAGTTGGTTCTGATGTAAAGGGATATGCGGTAGGAGAGAAGGTAGCGGTAGCAAACGTGATCCCCTGCCATCACTGCAGCAGCTGCCTGCGGGGCAGAACCAATGCCTGCCTGGATCGTAAGGCAATCGGGTACGAGTTCGACGGCGGATTTGAAGAGTATATCCGCATCCCTGCTATCTGCATTGAAAATGGCAATGTAGTAAAGCTTCCCGAGCATGTATCTTTTGCGGCTGGTGCACTGATTGAGCCCCTGTCCTGCTGTATCCGGGGACTGAAGAATGCCGGCACTGGATTTAATGATGATGTGCTTATCGTAGGCGCGGGTCCGATCGGTCTGTTCCATCTGCAGCTGGCCAAGATTGCCGGTGCCCGTAAGGTGATCGTCAGTGAGCCCAATGAGGCCCGCCGTAAGGTGGCCCAGGAGCTGGGAGCTGACTTGGTGGTAGATCCTACAACGGAGGATCTGGCAGCCATTGTTGACCGGGAAACCAACGGCCAGGGCATGGATGTCATCATGATGGCCATCGGCGTGCCTGCTCTGGTGAACTCCACCCTGAAGCTCTGCAAGCGCGGCGGAACAGTCAATTTGTTTGCTGGATTTGCCGGAACCGGTGAGTCCACGGTGGAAGTGAACACCATCCACTACGGTGAGATTAACGTCAATGGCAGCACCGCCTACAAGCTGGAAGATTATCTTGCTGCTGCGGAGATGATCAAGAGCGGTAAGATCGATGCCGATAAGATTGTGACCCACAAGTTCAAAATCGAGGACTTCCAGAAGGCGTATGACGTTTGTGTAGCCGGTACCGGTCTGAAAGTGGTAATTGAGCCCTGAATTTCCGGAAGAGCAGCCCGATGATGAAACTTTAAATGATTTGATTCAGAAAGGAAGTATCTGAAATGAGCAATATTGGACTTGGTAAGAAAGTTCGTATGTCCCGCATGGTCAATCCTGTCAGCAACAAGATGATGGCTATCACTGTGGACCATGCGATCTCCCGTGGTATCGCCCCTATGCATGGCCTGCATGACATCCAGTCCACCATCGACAAAATTGTGGCTGGTAAGCCTGACGCCATGACGGTTACTCCCGGTATTTTGAACCAGTGCTGGGATGCTCAGAAGAACCGCGATGTGGCTATCCTGTGCAAGATTTCCAACTACAGCCCCGTGGCTCCCACTCAGGATACCATCTTCGGTACCGTGGATGAGGCCATCTCTCTGGGCGCTTCCGGTGTCTCCATGGGCGCTATGACTCTGGGTGACTATCAGGGCGTTCAGTTCGAGGCCATCGGCCGCTTCGCTGCCGAGTGTATGCAGAAGGGCATGCCTCTGATCGGCCATGTGTATCCCAAGGGCGAGAGCGTTCCTGTGGATCAGAGAACCTCCTGGGAGAACATCGCTTACTGCATCCGTTCCGCCTGCGAGATGGGCATGGACATCGTGAAGACCACCTACTGCGGCAACCCCGACGCTATGGCGAAGGCTCTGTCCACTGTGCCCAGCGATTTCCGGGTTGTGATCCAGGGCGGCGACGCTCCTGCTGGTCTGGATGAGGCCGGCAAGCTGGACCATTTCCTGACCATCACCCGCGAGGCTATGGACTGCGGCGTAGGCGGCGTTACCATGGGACGCTTTGTGTGGGAGTACAAGGACGTGACCGCTCTGGTGGTTGCTCTGCGTTATCTCATCCACCATGGTTACTCTGTTAAGGAGACCAAGGAGCTGCTGGCCCAGTTGGAGAACGACAAGAACTACGACCAGTTCTAACTAAAAAATTGGCAAAAGGGAGGAATCACCGTGGAAGAAGTGTATCTCCTGGGCGCAGATATTGGTACCTCCAGCATTAAGGTCACTGTGATTGATCAAAACGCCAAGTTTGTGGCCCAGGAGAGTGCTACCTATCGCTTGATCAATCCGGATCAAGTATCGATTCAGATTGATACGGCTGATATGTGGAATGCGTTCACCGGATGCGTTGGCTCTCTGGTCAGTAAGCACAAGGTAGATCCTGCCAAGATCAAGGCCATCGGCATTTCAAGTTTGTGTCCCGGCCTGGCGGCCTTCGACAAGGATGGCAATGTGTTGGTTGATCCGATTATTTATTCCGATCGACGTAGCACCGAAGAAGCGGAGATCTTCCGGGAGAAGATTGGGACGCAGCGGCTGTTTGAAATCACGGCCAATAGCCCGATGGCCGGTGCTATGTCCGGCACATCTATGCTTTGGATCAAACGGAACCTGCCGGATATTTATGAACGTACCTATTGTTTTGGTCATGTGAATACCTTGATGGCTTACATGCTGTGCGGGAATTTTGCTATCGACCATTCCAATGCATCCTATACCCTGCTCTATGAAACGACTGGACGGGGAGTCTGGTCTGAAGAGATCTGTGAAAAGATCGGTATTGATATGAAAAAACTCCCCCCGCTGCATCGCTCTACGGATGTAGTCGGAACACTGATCCACCCTGTTCTGCTGGCAATGGGTCTCCCCGCCGACACGAAGATCGTGATCGGCGGCGGAGATACCGCCTGTGCCACTCTGGCTGCCGGTGTAGTAAGACAGGGAGATGTGTGTGAATCGGTTGGCACGACCAATGTGCTGACCGTCTGTGTGGAACAGCCCAAGTTCTCCCCCAACTTCATTAACCGCCGTCATGTGGTGGATGGAGCCTGGATCTATCAGGGGGCTATGTCCCACACGGGATCATCCTATCAATGGGTGTACGACAACTTTTATCAGGATTATAAGGATTACCCCTCGGTTACCGGCAAGAAGGGCATGATGCTCATGAACGATGACGCCGAGCAGGCAGAGCCAGGGGCGGACGGGCTGGTTTTCCTTCCTTATATGATGGGAGAGAGAAGCCCTGTGTGGGATCCTTATGCCAGAGGAATTTTCTTTGGCCTGTCCCTGAAGACGACCCGCCGGGAGATGAACCGGGCGGTGCTGGAGGGCTGTGCCTACGGACTGCGTCAGCTCATTGAGATGGTAGAAGAGGTTACAGGAGAAAAACTGACCCACTTCTCGTCCATTGGCGGCGGCGCAAAGAGCAAAGTGTGGGCTCAGATTAAGGCAGACATCACCGGCCGGGACATTACGGTACTGGACATGAACGATATGGCTCCCGTAGGAGCAGCTTTGCTGGCCGGTGTAGGTGCAGGAATCTTCAAGGATGTGTATGAGGCCTCTGCAAAAGTAGAAAAAACTGTTTATATGGAAATCAAACATTCCGATGCATATAACGACGTGTACGACCGTCGCTATCGGGTGTATACAGGTTTGTATCCTAGCATTCACCAGCTTTATAAAGTAAATCTTGGCATGAAGTGATCAGTGACAAGTGATTTATGGAAAAAGGAATGAAAAGGAGTAAGAAAAGATGAAGATGAAAAAGTGTCTCAGCCTGGTACTGGCAGCGGCCATGACCTTCACTCTGGCCAGCTGCGGCGGCAACGGCGGCAGCGGTGGCGGTGAGGGCGGCGAGTCCAAAGTCTCTCTGAACGTCAGCGTTCCCGATGCTGACAACTCCTATATCTATGCTGCAGCTCAGGAGTTCAAGAGCCGCGTGGAAGAGTACTCCAACGGTAGCATTGAACTGACCATCTATCCCAACGGTTCTCTGTACGGCGGCGACGGCAATGCGGCTATCTCCTCTGTGGGTAATGGCTCTCTGGATATTGTGATTCTGGCCGCTTCCCTGTATGCCAGCTTTGATCCCAGCTTCTTTGTGCTTTCTGTACCTTACCTGTTTGATGACGCGCAGCAGCTGCAGGATTACCTGAACAGTGACACCGGTGTGGATCTGTTCAACCGTGTAGAGAGCATGGGTATTACCTGCCTGGGCCGCTGGACCCGCAGCTTCCGTCAGGTGACCAATAATGTGCGCCCCATTACCTGCCCTGCCGATCTGGAAGGTCTGACTCTGCGTACTCCCAGCAACTCTTTGTATGTGGAATTCTTTGATGCGTGCGGCGCCAACGTGAACCCCATGAACTTCAGTGAGGTTTATAACGCCCTGCAGCTGAACACTCTGGACGGTCAGGAGAATCCTGTGGACGTGCCTGCCACCAACAACTTCTACGAGGTTCAGAAGTACATTTCCGCCACCAACCACATTGCCGATGCGTGGGTTGTGGGCATGAACAGTGCCAAGCTTTCCGGCCTGTCTGAAGATCAGCAGAATGCCCTTCGTCAGGCTGCCGAGGAGTGCCAGCAGTGGTATGTGGATTATCAGGCTGAAAAGGACGGCGAGATGCTCCAGCTGCTCACCGACAATGGTATGGAGTACAACGAGCTCACCGAGGAAGGGTTCAACCAGTTTGTAGAGATTTCCCAGAGCCTGTATCCCACGTTCAAGACCCTGGTCGAGAATGACGAGCTGTTTGACACCACCGTAGAGTTCTGCGGCAAGGCCTGATATCCCAGTTTCAAAAGCGTTCCATCATTGGATTTTGCCGATGCGGAGAAGCCCTCCGGCTTCTCCGCATCGCTGTAAAAGAGAAAACTATAGTCTGAGGAGGGGAGTCAATGGAACGTAAAAAAAGCCCGCTGAGCAAGTTCTTTGACGTCATCGATATCATGGAGGATATCCTGTGCGGCGGGACGTTGGTTTGCCTTTTGTTTGTAGTACTGCTCCAGGTGGGTAGCCGCCTGGTGGGAATTACCCTCAACTGGACAGAAGAGACAACTCGTTTCTTCTTCCTGTGGATGATGTTCCTGGCGGTGGCCGCCGGCTTTAACCGGGCAGAGTCCTCCCGTGTGGTGGTGCTGGTTCAGGTTCTGCCCCGGCCGATCCAGATGCTGTGTACTGTGCTGTATTATGTGGTTTCCATTGCCTTCTTTATCTTTATGGCCTATTACGGCTTTGAACTGACCATGCAGAAGTTCGCGTTCAATGAAATGGCCACTGCGATTGCCATTCCTATGGGTGCGATTATGATTTGTGTGCCCCTGTGCGGCGTGTTGGGCGTGATTGGAACCATCCAGAGCTTTTTGGAGTATCCTCACAAAGTTGAGATTGGAGGCGGAAAGAAATGAGTGTAGCGCTGCTGATTATTTTCCTGGGCTTGATGGCCTTGGGTGTGCCCATTGCCATTTCTTTGGGCGCCGCCTCTGTTATCGTGCTGATTACTATGGGCGATATGCCTCTGACCATGGTCATCCAGCTGATGTACACCTCCATGAACAGCTTCGTCATGGTGGCTGTGCCTCTGTTCATCCTGGCCGGCTCCCTTATGGATGAGGGCGGTATCGCCGATAAGATCTACGATCTGGCGGACTCCTGCGTAGGCTGGATCTACGGCGGCCTGGGTCATGTGTCTGTGTTGTGTAATATCATCTTCGGCGCCATGTCCGGTTCCTCTGTGGCGGCTGTGGCTTCCATTGGTAAGATGAGCATCAACGCCATGGCCAAGAAGGGCTATCCCAAGGAGTATGGCGTAGGAATCAACCTGGCCGGTTGTATGCTGGCCTCTGTTATCCCGCCCAGCATTCTGATGATCGTAGCCGCTTCCACCGCCGGCATCTCCATTGGCCAGGCTCTGATGGCCGGCATGGTTCCCGGTATTTTTATCGGCGTGGCCTTCATGGTATATAACTATATCCACTGCAAGGTGACCGGCATTGGTGAGAAGAGCACATTTAGCGCACGTCGTCTGGTGAAGTCCTTCATCAGCGCTGTCCCTGCCCTGATGGTCCCTGTGATTCTGCTGACCGGTATGTACAGCGGCATTTATACTCCTACCGAGGGCGCCGGCATTGCCGTGGCTTACGCCGTGCTGGTTTCCATCTATGTGTATAAGCGCCTGAAGTGGGCGGATATCCCCCGCATCATTGCCAAGAATGCCCGTCAGACCGGTACCATCCTGTTTATCGCTATTACCGCCAAGCCTGCAGGCCAGATCTTCGAACTGGACGGTCTGCCCACCAAGCTGGCCAACTTCATCCTGGGCATTTCCGATAACCAGCTAGTTATCATGTTTGCTCTGTTTGCTTTCCTGATCGTTGTGGGCATGTTTATGGACGCTACTGCTGCCATCTACATTCTGGTGCCCATCCTGCTGCCTGTGGTCAAGCAGCTGGGCGTGGAGCCTTTGTTCTTCGTGGTGTTCCTGGTTATTGCTCTGAGCTTTGGCCTGATCACTCCTCCTGTGGGTGTGTGTCTGTATGCGGCAGAGAATGTTACCGGCATTCCCTTTGAGACGGTGGTCAAATCGGTTGTTCCCTGGCTGTTCCTCACCGTGGGCATCCTGTCGGTACTTATTATTTTCCCGCAGATTATCACCGGACCTATTGCGTTGATGTTCCCTAACGGCTGACAAAGAACAGATTTACACATGATAAAAGCCGACTTGTGAAAACAAGTCGGCTTTTTTATGTTTAGACAGTAAATCACTTATGTAATAAAGTCACAGAACTCTGTCCTGTCGCAAGATATAATACAGACAAAGAAAGCAATCAGAGAGATGTACTTCATACCCAATATCTTAAAAATGGCACAGAGGCATCATCCACAAGTATAACAGGAGGCAATAAAAGATGGGAATATTTGATTTTTTAATGGGACCGGACATCAATCAGGGAATTGAGGAATACCATGCGACCCAGGGAGCGGTCCTGCTGGATGTGCGTACCCCTGAGGAATACCGGCAGGGACATATTCCGGGCAGCAAGAACATCCCCTTGTATGTGATAAACAAGGCAGAGGAAGTGATTTCTCTGGACACCCCGCTGTTTGTTTACTGTCACAGCGGAGCAAGAAGCCGGGAGGCGGTCTCCATGCTGGAGAGAATGGGATATACCAGAGTGAAAAACATTGGCGGGATTACCGCATATAAAGGAGAGGTGGAGAGATAGGATGAAGGTCGTTATCGTAGGGGGCGTAGCGGGAGGAGCCACCGCTGCGGCTCGTATCCGCCGGTTGGACGAGCAGGCGGAAATCGTGGTCTTTGAGCGTTCCGGTTATGTTTCCTATGCCAACTGCGGTCTGCCCTACTACATCGGTGGGGTGATTGAAGATCCGGAGGAATTGACCCTTCAGACTCCAGAGAGCTTCTTTTCCCGTTTCCGGGTGGATATGCGAGTACACCATGAGGTGATGGCCATCCATCCGGAACGCAAGTGCGTCTCGGTGCGCAACCTGGAGAGCGGGGCGGAGTTTGAAGAGTCCTATGACAAGCTGCTGCTCTCTCCCGGAGCGCGCCCTGCTCAGCCTAAACTGCCTGGAGCGGGAATGGAGAAGATCTTTACCCTGCGGACGGTGGAAGATACGTTCCGCATCAAGAATTACATCCAAAATGCGCACCCCAAGTCGGCTGTGTTGGCTGGAGGCGGGTTTATCGGACTGGAATTGGCGGAGAACCTGCGGAAGCTGGGGATGGAAGTCACCATTGTGCAGCGGCCCAAACAGCTGATGAACCCCTTCGACCCGGATATGGCCGCGCTGCTCCACAACGAGGCACGCCGGCACGGCGTCAAGCTGGCTCTGGGGCATTTAGTAGAGGGCTTTGAGGAAAAGAATGGGGGAGTGGATGTACTGCTGGCGGATGCCGCTCCCCTGCATGCCGACATGGTGGTGCTGGCCATCGGTGTGACCCCCGACTCTCATCTGGCAAAAGAGGCGGGGCTGGAGCTGGGCGTCAGGGGCAGCATTTTGGTCAACGACCGGATGGAGACCTCCGTTCCCGACATCTATGCGGTGGGCGACGCGGTTCAGGTCAAACATTTTGTCACCGGGGAGGATACGCTGATTGCTCTGGCCGGTCCTGCGAACAAGCAGGGGCGCATTGCCGCCGATAACATCTGCGGAGGCGATAGCCGGTATGCCGGCTCTCAGGGCAGCAGCGTGATCCAGGTCTTTGATCTCACCGCCGCCGTTACCGGAATCAATGAGACCACGGCCCAAAGACTGGGAATTCAGGCGGATACGGTCGTTCTCTCGCCGATGAGCCACGCAGGATATTACCCCGGCGGAAAGCTGATGACCATGAAGGTGGTCTTTGAGAAGGGGAGCGGCCGCCTGTTGGGCGCCCAGATCGTAGGCTATGACGGGGTGGATAAACGCATTGACGTATTGGCCACTGCGATCCGGGCAGGACTGAACGGGATGCAGTTGAAGGAACTGGACCTAGCCTATGCGCCGCCGTACTCCTCCGCCAAGGACCCGGTCAATATGGCGGGATTTATGATTGAAAATATTGTAAATGGCCTGGTAAAACAGTTCCATATGGAAGATCTGGAGCGCCTTCCCCGGGATGGCAGTGTGACGCTGCTGGATGCGCGGACCAGAGAGGAATTTGCACAGGGAAGTGTAGACGGCTTTGTCAACATCCCGGTGGATGAACTGCGGGAACGCTTGGGAGAGATCGCTCCCGGTAAACCGGTCTATGTGATGTGTCAGAGCGGCCTGCGCAGCTACGTTGCCTGCCGTATTCTGGCCGGAAACGGCTTTGACTGCTGGAATTTCTCCGGTGGGTTCCGGTTTTATGATGCTGTGACCCAGGACCGATGCCTGATCGAGCAGGCCTATGCCTGCGGTATGGATCGCAGCTGAGATGCTTGTAACAAAGAAAAAGCAGGGCACCTTCGGGTGCCCTGCTTTTGAAAATCAGAGAAAAACAAAAAGGACATCCGTTGGATGTCCTTTTTGTGGTGCGCGAGGCGGGAGTCGAACCCGCACGCCCTTGCGAGCACTGGCACCTGAAGCCAGCGAGTCTACCAATTCCACCACTCGCGCGTGGGTTGGAACTGCGCTTTGTTCAGCGCGGGATTTATAATAGCATAGGGGAATGGGAATGTCAAGGGGTTTTTCAAAAAAGTTTTCCGCTGAAATTTAATCCAGCTTTTCTCCGCAGTGGGGGCAGTAGGAGGTCCAGAGACACCGCAGGGGAAGAGCGTGCCTGCAGTAGGGACAGCGCACGGCAAAAAAAGAAAAGGCAAGTCCGGCAAAGGGAACCGCGCCCGCCAGCAGGGAGAGAGGGTGCAGGGGCTCTGTGCCAAAGCAAATACAGGAGATGCCAAAAAGAATACAGCCCAGTAGAATGATCCCGTGGCTGAGCAGACGGTTGAGATTGGGGCCTTTCATAACCATCCTCCGAAAATAAATGATTGATTTTTACCATATACCTGTCAGTGGAGGAGGCGCAACCGGCTGGAAATCAAATGTGTGTAAAATTTAAAGTAGGCCTGGCCGGGGGAGAGGATTACGCACTTGAGAGGATGACGAGAATATGGTATGATAAGTACAATGCAGCGCGGGGAAGTGTGTGCCCCTCAGGCTGCGGTACGCCCCAGGCTTCGGCCTGAAAAAACTGGGGAATAGGAGTGTTGGTATGAAAAAATTGACGAGCAGTCTGCCCTTCCGGCTCTTGATCGGCGTGATCGTGGGCATTGTGGTGGGCCTGGTGGCGAATGCCACTGTGATACAGGTCATTCTCACCATCAAAGAATTGCTGGGTTCTCTGATCAACTTCTGCGTGCCCTTAATTATCATCGGATTTATTGCCCCCTCCATTACCCGCCTGAAGAGCAATGCCTCCCGGATGCTGGGTCTGGCTCTGGTACTGGCGTACAGCTCTTCCGTGTGTGCGGCCCTCATGTCCATGGAAGCGGGCTTTGCCATTATCCCCAGCCTCTCCATCCAGTCGGCGGCTGAGGGACTGCGGGATACTCCCGAACTGCTGTTTACCCTGGCCATTGATCCCATCATGAGCGTCATGTCCGCTCTGGTATTCTCTGTGCTGGTGGGTCTGGCGGCTACCTGGGCCAAGGCGGATACCATTACCAACGTACTGGAGGAGTTCCAGCGCATTGTGCTGGATATCGTCACCCGGGTAATCATTCCCATTCTGCCCTTCTTCATTGCCGGTACTTTTGCCGGCCTGGCTTATCAGGGCTCCATTACCAAGCAGCTGCCCGTCTTCCTTATCGTGATCCTTATTGTTATGGTGGGTCACTATATCTGGCTGGGCTGTACTGTATGGCCTGGCCGGGGCCTATTCCGGGGAAAATCCCTGGGAGGTGCTGCGGTACTATGGCCCCGCTTATCTTACTGCAGTAGGAACCATGTCCTCCGCGGCTACCCTGGCGGTGGCGCTGCGGGGCGCCAAGAAGTCCAAGGTGCTGCGCCAGGATCTGGTGGATTTCGGCGTACCCCTGTTTGCCAACATTCACCTGTGCGGCTCGGTGCTCACTGAGGTGTTCTTTGTGATGACTGTATCCCAGGTGCTCTATGGCAAGCTGCCTTCTCTGGGCACCATGGTCCTCTTCTGCTTCCTGCTGGGCATTTTCGCCGTGGGTGCTCCCGGTGTGCCCGGCGGTACGGTCATGGCATCTTTGGGCCTCATTGTCAGTGTGTTGGGATTTGACAACACCGGCACCGGTCTGATGATGACTATCTTTGCCCTTCAGGACAGCTTTGGCACCGCCTGCAACGTCACCGGCGACGGCGCCCTCACCCTGATGCTCACCGGCTATGCTAAGAAGCACAATATCCAAGAGGTCAAAAATACAGACGTCCTTTAAACACACAAAAGCGTCCGGCAAAAGCCGGACGCTTTTTGCATAGGGAAGGCTTAGAAGCGAAAACTAACCGCAAACGCACTGTTCATATTTATGCCCTTGAAGGGGGCGGAAAAGGATGATACAATCACCCCAAAGACGGAGAAAACGAGGTGTGAATATGGCACAAAGCATCTATTTCGGCGGTCCTATCCTGACCATGGAGGAGCCGCTGTATGCCCAGGCCCTGGTGGAAGAGAACGGCGTCATCCGCTATGTGGGTCAGCTGGAGCAGGCCCTGGAGCTGGCAGGCCCTCAGGCCCGGAAGGTGGACCTGGAGGGACGGTGCCTGATGCCCGCGTTTCTGGACCCCCACAGCCACTTTATGGCCTGTGCCAATTCCTTGCTCCAGGTGCAGTTGGGGGAGTGCGCCGACCAGGAGGAGCTCTGCCGGCGGCTGGGCGAGTTTGTCCAGCGGGAGGAACTCCAGCCTGGAGAGTGGGTGCGCGGCACCGGCTATGACCAGAATGATCTGGCTCAGGGATGTCCGCCGGACCGCTGGATGCTGGACCGGGCCTGTCCGGACCACCCGGTGGTCATTCAGCACGCCTCAGGTCATGTAGGAGTATTTAACTCCCGAGCCATGGAACTGCTGGGGGTGGATGAAAATACCCCTTGCCCTCAGGGCGGCGTGATGGAGAAGGACGACCAGGGGCGGCTCACCGGCTATATGGAGGAAAACGCCTTTTTGAGTCTGCTGCAAAAGGTGCCCATGCCCGATTTGAAGGATTTGATGGACGCCTTGGTCCGGGCTCAGGACCGGTATGCCTCCTACGGCATCGCCACGGTGCAGGATGGCATGTTCATGGACGCCATGCTTCCCCTTTACCAGGCTATGCTGGCGCAGAAGATTCTGAAGTTGGATGTGGTGGCCTATGCCGATCCCCGGGACTGCAAAAACATCATGGAGCAGTTTGGCGACCGGGTGGGGCACTACAAGGATCATGTGAAAATCGGTGGTGACAAGATCTTTTTGGACGGCTCTCCCCAGGGACGCACCGCCTGGATGTGCCAGCCCTATGCGGGGGAGAGCGACTACCGGGGCTACCCCACTCTCACCGATGAGCAGGTGTATGAGCGGATGAAAAGCGCTTTGGAGCGGGATGTGCAGCTCCTGGCCCATTGCAATGGCGACCGGGCGGCGGAACAGTATCTGTCCGTCATGGAGCGCCTGGAGCGGGAGACCGGACGGCGGCTGCGCCGGCCGGTGATGATCCATGCCCAGCTGGTGGGACGGGACCAGCTCCCCCGGCTTAAAGCACTGGGGATGATTCCCTCCTTCTTTGTGGCCCATGTGTATCACTGGGGAGAGGTCCATGTAAAGAACTTTGGCCTGGAGCGGGCAGAGCACATCAGTCCCGCCGGTACAGCCTGCGCCCTGGGGATTCCGTTCACCTTCCACCAGGACTCCCCGGTGATCCAGCCCAACATGATGGAGACTGTGTGGTGTGCGGTAAACCGCCGTACCAAGACGGGCCGCCTGCTGGGGGAGGAGGAGCGGATCTCCACCCTGGAGGCGCTGAAGGCGGTAACGGTCTATGCCGCCTACCAGTATTTTGAGGAGGACCGGAAGGGTTCCTTGGCTGTGGGCAAGGCGGCGGATTTTGTCATTCTGGGGCAGGATCCTCTGACGGCTGACCCCATGGCGCTGCGGGATATCCCGGTGCTGGAGACCATCAAGGACGGCCGGACGATCTGGCCGTGTTAGAGAAAGAGAGGAAAAACATGAAAAATATTTTACGTCAGCAGCGGCGCAGCAGTATGGTGGCTGCTGTGGTGACCATCTTGATGGGCGTGCTGCTCATCTTTGTTCCCAACCGTTCGGCTCAGCTTCTGTGTGCCCTGCTGGGAGGTGCTCTGGTGCTGACGGGGGTCATCTACATCTTCGGCTGGCTTTCCAAGCGGCGGGAGAGCGACTTCCCGGTTTGGTTTCTTCTGCCGGGTGTGATCCTGACGGCGTTGGGGCTGTGGCTGTTTACCAACCCTGCCTCGGTGATTGTGCTGATTCAGTATATCTTTGCCGCCATTTTGATTTTCCATGGCGTGATCGACCTGCAGGGAGCGGTGAGCCTCATGCGCCAGGGCTGGGAGCGCTGGTGGATGGATCTGCTGCTGGCAGGCCTTACGCTGGTGCTTGGCATTTTGATTTTGCTCAACCCCTTTGGCGCCTCCGGAGTGCTGATGATGACCATCGGGATCTCGCTGGTCTTTGATGGCGTGAGCGACCTGGTGCTCATCCACCGTCTCACCAAGGCCTTCCGGCAGACGGACGGGGACTGGTATGAGTGAGCTGCGGGAGGTCAATCTGGAGCACGGTATGCCCACGGTCCAGACGGCGCTGAGCCAGCTTGCCCTGGAGCTGCGCCGCACCCGCTCCATGGGCTGTACCGGCCTGAAGATCATCCACGGTTACGGCTCTTCGGGCAAGGGCGGCAAGATCCGTGTCCAGGCCCGCAGCCGCCTGGCGCGGATGAAGGGGGCAGGGGAGATCCGGGACTATATCCCGGGAGAGGAATTTTCTATTTTCAACTCTGCCACCCTGGCGGCCTTCCGACGCTGCGGCGCCCTGCGAAAGGACCCGGATCTGGAGCGGCACAACAATGGGGTGACCATCATCCTGCTGTGAAGGGCGCTTTGGTATATCCGCGGCTATTTTCTTTCTGGAGACAGGTACATTTCTCTCTTGTAACGGGTTGTCAGCGTGGATATTTTGGGATACAATAAAACTCTATTGGAATTGGAGCGCGGCTTTGGCCGCTATGGACCGTAAGGAGGGAACGCTGTGGAAGTCACTCAAAAGGAGCGCCATGGCGTCCTTTTTTATTCCTGTGATGAGATGGAGAAGGCGGGCTTTGCCCACGGCTTTTCCACCCGGGTGGGAGGCGTGTCTCCCGCTCCCTGGGACAGCCTGAACCTGGGTGCCGGCCGGGGAGACGAGCCCGAGCGGGTGAGTGAGAACTTCCGCCGGCTCTGCCGTGCCATCGGGGCCGATCCGGACACCTTGGTGAAGAACCATCAGATCCACTCGGACGTTGTGCGTCAAGTGGGGTGGGGCGATCAGGTTTCTTTCCCGGGCGAGGGCGGCCAGATGGAGGCCGACGGTCTGATCACAGGGGAAAAGGGACTGAGTCTTTGTATTTTTACCGCCGACTGCATCCCGGTACTGCTGTGCGACCCGGTAAAGCGGGTGGCCTGTGCCGTACATGCAGGATGGCGGGGTACCGCACTGGGCATTGCCGCCCGGGGGGTGGAGCGGATGAAGAAGGACTACGGCTGCCGGGGGGAGGATATCCTGGCGGCCATTGGACCGGGAATCTCCACCTGCTGTTTTGAGACCCATGCCGATGTGCCCGATGGGCTGCGGGATGGGATGGGGGAGCGGGCGGAGGAATTTATCCACCCCATTCCCGAAAACCCCGAGAAATACCACGTGGATCTGAAAGGGGCCAACCGCCGCTGGCTGATGGACGCGGGAGTCGATCCCAGTCACATCGCCGTGTGCGAGGTGTGCACCGCCTGCCGGGGGGACCTGTTCTGGTCTCACCGCCGCCTGGGCGTGCGCCGGGGCAGTTTGGCCACGGTGATCCAGATCCGATGACTTAAGAGGTGTACATGAGACGATTTGGCATCCTGCTGCTGGCACTGGCGCTTTTGCTGGCCGGATGCGGGAACACGGGGGACGTGAGCAGCTCCTCCTCCGGCTCCCAGAGCTCCAGCAGCAGTTCTTCCTCTCAGGAGGAGCAGGAAAAGAATACACAGCCCTTTACGCTGGCGGCTTATCCCGCTTACAGCTTTCATCCGGCTCTGTCCACCAGTCAGGCCAATTTGACCCTGGCCCCGCTGCTGTACGAGAGCCTGTTTACGGTGGACAGCACCTTTACCGCCACACCTCAGCTGTGCCAGAGCTACACCGTCAGCGAGGACGGATTGACCTGGACCTTCCAGCTGCGCGCCGGAGTGACCTTTTCCGACGGCACGCCCCTTACCGGGGAGATCGTGGCCCAGGCCCTTCAGACGGCCAAGGACCCCGCTTCTCGCTACGCCAAACGGCTGGCCAATGTGAGCGGGGTGTCCGGCTCCGGAGAGCAGGTAACCATTACCCTAACGACCCCCAACGGGGCGCTGCCCACGCTGCTGGATATTCCTATCGCCCTGGACAGCTCCAACCGCCCCCTGGGGACAGGACCCTATGTTCTGTCGGAGCAGGGGGGAAAGCTGTACCTCAATGCCCGGGCGGACTGGTGGCAGGGAGCGGACAGCCTGAGTTTAAAACAGATCCCTCTGGCAACGATGACGCAGAAGGAGCAGGCGGCGACCGCGTTCAGCTCCGGTGAGGTGACGCTCATTGATGCGGATATTACCGGCAGCAATGAGCTGGGTTATTCCGGCAGCTACGAGGTGTGGGAATACAATACCACGGGCCTCATTTACCTTGGGTTCCAGACGGCTCATGGTGTGTGTCAGGACCCGGAGGTGCGCCAGGCCATTGCCAAAGCCATTGACCGCAGCTATGTGACGGACAGCGTCTATGCCCGCCATGCCACAGCGTCTACGCTGCCGGTCCACCCGGACAGCGCATTGTATGACGCGGAGCTGGCGCAGGAATTGGAGTATGACCTGTCTGCGCTTAAGGCCCTGGAGCTGAATCGAAAATCGCTGACTTTGCTTGTTAACATTGAGGATATGGCCAAGAGTGCCGCCGCCAACCGTATTGCTGAAGACCTGGAGTCGGCTGGACTGCGGGTGACCGTGGAGCGCTTGGCCTGGGAGGACTATGTCAAGGCGCTGGAGAGCGGGCAGTTTGATCTGTATCTGGCGGAGGTATATCTCACCGCGGATTTTGATCTGACTTCCTTGGTTTCACCTCAGGGCGAGCTGAACTACGGCAGGTGGAATGACGCAGCAGTGCCTCTCCTGCTGGAAAATGTGCGCAAGGCACAGGGAGAGCAGCGGGTCACCACCATGGCTACCCTGCTGCGCTACTTAAATCAGAACGCCCCCATCGCACCCATCTGTTTCCGGGAGGGAACAGTGCTGACCCAGTATGACCGGGTGGAGAATCTGAGCCCGGTACAGGGAAATGTGTTTTCCAATCTGTCCCAGTGGACGGTAAAATAAAAAAGAATTTGGATATCGTGTGGAGGAATGGACATGAGTGTTTACCGCTGTTATTCCGAGAAGAGACCGGGCTTTGATGTAGAGGCCCAGGGCCTGTGCCGCCAGCTGCGGGAGCAGCTGGGTGTGCAGGGGCTGAAGTCGGTTCGCATCCTGAACCGCTACGATGCCGACCGCATCGATCCCCAGGTCTATGAGGCCGCCAAGAGCGTGGTGTTCTCTGAGCCCCAGGTGGACGTGATCTATGACGAGCAGTTCCCTGCCCCTCAGGGGGAGGATCAGGTGCTGGCGGTGGAGGCCCTGCCCGGCCAGTACGACCAGCGGGCCGACTCCTGTGAGCAGTGCATCCAGCTCCAGTCCGGTGTGGACCGCCCCATCATTGCCACCGCCAAGGTGTACCTGCTGATGGGCACCATCAGCCAGGAGGATCTGGAGAAGATCCGCAAGTACCTCATTAACCCCGTGGAGAGCCGTGAGGCTTCCATGGACAAGCCTGAGACCCTGGAGCGCACCCACGCCGCTCCCGACCACGTGGACACCGTGGAGGGCTTTATTGCCATGGACGAGAAGGCTCTGGAGGACCTGCTGTCCCGTCTGGGTCTGGCCATGGACCTGGATGACCTGAAGTTCCTGCAGACTTACTTCCGGGACCAGGAGAAGCGGGATCCCACCATCACCGAGATTCGCGTGGTGGACACCTACTGGTCCGACCACTGCCGCCACACCACCTTCTCCACCCATCTGGACGAAATCACCATTGACGATCCCCAGATCGCCGCGGCTTACCAGCGGTATCTGGACGCCCGGGTGGAAGTGTACGGGGAGGAGAAGGCTGCCAAGCGTCCCCGCACCCTGATGGACGTGGCTACCATCGGTACCAAGACCCTGAAAAAGCGCGGCCTGCTGCCCGAGCTGGACGAGAGCGAGGAGATCAACGCCTGCTCCATCCATGTCCCCGCCAAGGTGGACGGCAAGGAGCAGGACTGGCTGCTCATGTTCAAAAACGAGACCCACAACCACCCCACCGAGATCGAGCCCTTCGGCGGCGCGGCCACCTGTATCGGCGGCTGTATCCGCGATCCCCTGTCCGGACGTGTCTATGTCCACCAGGCCATGCGCTTCACCGGCGGCGGCGATCCCCGTGTGCCCTTTGACCAGACCATTCCCGGCAAGCTGCCCCAGCGCAAGCTGGCCCAGACTGCCGCGGCGGGCTACTCCTCCTACGGCAACCAGATCGGCTTGGCCACCGGCCACGTGGCCGAGGTCTACCACGAGGGCTACATCGCCAAGCGTCTGGAGTGCGGCGCAGTAGTGGGTGCGGCTCCCGCCGACCATGTCCGCCGTGAGGTGCCCGCCCCCGGCGATGTGGTGATCCTGCTGGGCGGCCGTACCGGCCGTGACGGCATCGGCGGCGCCACCGGCTCCTCCAAGAGCCACAACATGAAGTCCCTGACCACCATGGCCTCCGAGGTCCAGAAGGGCAATGCCCCCGAGGAGCGGAAGATCCAGCGCCTGTTCCGCAACGGAGATGTCACCCGCCTCATCAAGCGCTGCAACGACTTCGGCGCGGGCGGCGTGTCCGTGGCCATCGGCGAGCTGGCCGACGGCCTGGAGATCGACCTGGACGCCGTGCGCAAGAAGTATGAGGGCCTGGACGGCACCGAGCTGGCCATCTCTGAGAGCCAGGAGCGTATGGCGGTGGTTGTCGCCCCTGAGGATGCGGAGAAGTTCATCGCCGCCGCCCAGAGCGAGAACCTGGAGGCCTATCAGGTGGCCGTGGTCACCGAGAGCCCCCGGATGGTTATGCACTGGAAGGGCCAGAAGATCGCCGATCTGTCCCGTGAGTTCCTGAACACCAACGGCGCGGTCAAGCACGCCAACCTCTGTGTGGAGAAGAAGGACCGTACCGCTCTGGCCCAGTCCTCCGTCCACTCCCTGAAGGAGCTGGCTGCCAGCCTGAAGAGTGCCTCCCGCCGCGGTCTTACTGAGCGCTTTGACGGTTCCATCGGCGCGGGCTCTGTCCTGATGCCCTTCGGCGGTAAGACTCAGCGCACCCCCGCTCAGGCCATGGCCTCTCTGTTCCCTGTGGAGCCCAATCAGGAGACCGACCAGGCCAGCGTGATGGCCTGGGGCTGTGATCCCGACCAGCTGTCTGTGGATCCCTATGCGGGCGCCCACAGCGCAGTCTATACCTCCATGGCCAAGATCGTGGCCGCCGGCGCTGACTACAAGAAGGCCTATCTCACCCTCCAGGAGTTCTTTGAGAAGCTGCGCAACGAGCCTCAGCGCTGGGGCAAGCCCTTCTCCGCCCTGCTGGGTGCTCTGGATGCTCAGCTGGAGCTGGGCGCTGCTGCCATCGGCGGTAAGGACTCCATGTCCGGTTCCTTCCTGGACAAGGATGTGCCCCCCACCCTCATCTCCTTTGCCATCGCTCCTATCCAGGGCCAGCAGGTCCTCTCTCCTGAGTTCAAGGCCGCCGATCACCCGGTGTACCTGTTCCGCTCCGAGGATACCAAGAGCGCCTGGGAAGCCTTCCACGCCCTGTGTGAGGCTGGCAAGGTAAAGGCCGCCTGGGCGGTGGAGAACGGCCTGGCCGAGGCGGTGATGAAGATGTCCTTCGGCAACCGGATCGGCTTCCAGGCGGGTATGGAGAACGTGGATTGGTACGTTCCCATGACCGGCGCCATTGTGGCTGAGCTGTCTGAGGACATTAACGATCCCTGCGCCGTCCGCATCGGTGAGACCAATGAGGCTCCCTTCGTGGCCCTGCCCGGCGAGGCCGTGTCCATTGACGAGCTGCTCAAGCTCAACGACGGCGTGCTGGAGAGCGTCTACCCCACCAAGGCGGGTTCCTCCGAAGAGGTGAAGGCCATCTCCTGGGACAAGCGGTCCATCGCCGTGTGCAAGCACAAGGTGGCCCGTCCCAAGGCGGTCATCCCCGTATTCCCCGGCACCAACTGTGAGTACGATACCGCTAAGGCCTGCCTGCGGGCGGGCATCGATCCGGAGATCGTTGTGGTGCGCAACCTGTCCACCAGCCTGCTGTCTGAGTCCGCTCAGGCCCTGGAGCAGGCCATCCGGTCCGCCCAGATGGTGGTGCTGCCCGGCGGCTTCTCCGGCGGCGACGAGCCCGAGGGCTCCGGCAAGTTCATTGCCTCCTTCCTGCGCTCTCCCGCCCTCACCGACGCCATCCACGACCTGCTGAAGAACCGGGACGGCCTGATGCTGGGCATCTGCAACGGCTTCCAGGCGCTGGTGAAGCTGGGCCTGGTGCCCTTCGGCGAGATTCGCGAGATGGATGACAGCTGCCCCACCCTGACCTATAACCTGATCGGCCGCCACCAGAGCCGCTATGTCACCACTCGCGTGGCCAGCGTCAACTCTCCCTGGATGATCAAGTCCAACGTGGGCGACTTGCACACCATCCCCATCTCCCACGGCGAGGGCCGCTTTGTGGCGCCTCAGAGCGTGCTGGAGCAGCTCATTGCGGGCGGCCAGGTGGCCACCCAGTACGTGGACCTGGAGGGCAATCCCTCTATGGATATCGACGTCAACCCCAACGGCTCTCTGGAGGCCATTGAGGGCATCTTCTCTCCCGACGGCCGTGTCTTTGGTAAGATGGGCCATCTGGAGCGCCGCGGTCCCCTGGTGGGCAAGAACATCCCCGGCGAGAAGCACCAGCCTCTCTTCGAGTCCGGTGCGGAGTATTTCAAATAATTCTCTTGCTTCAAGGCGCAGGCTTTGCCTGCGCCTTTTTTATATTAAGAAACCGCATGGCTAACAAAAAATTTACAAATGCTTCTACAACACGACGAGAAGGTGTGGTATAATATGCACAAAGCGGTTTGCGAAAAGAAACAGAAACGGTTATCGAACATGTCACGAGAAGGAGCGAATGTCTATGAAAACAATACCGGAGTATAGTGGTACTCTCCGCAGCCATCTGCTTACGGTTCCCAAGTGCATTTCCGAGTGCAGTGGGATCCGTATTTTTGGGCGGCGGATTAAATCTCTGGTTTTTTCTACCGATGTAGCCATTATCAAAAATGTAAATGCGGATGCCATTATTGCGGTTTATCCCTTTACGCCCCAGCCCTCCATTACCCAGGCCATCATCAGTGTCTCTGAGGTGCCTGTGTTTGTGGGAGTGGGCGGCGGTATGACCAACGGAGACCGCTCGGTGCGTCTGGCGGAGTACTCTGAGCATCAGGGTGCTTCCGGCGTGGTAGTCAACGCGCCCGTTACAAACGAGACCATTGCAAAGATGAAGCAGGTGGTGGATATCCCGGTCATTACCACCATTGTCTCGGGCGATATGGATATTGCCGGCCGCTTGGCGGCAGGAGCGGATATCCTAAACGTATCCGGCGCGGCCAAGACACCGGAGATCGTAGCCAAGATCCGGGCTGAATTCCCGGATGTGCCTATTATTGCTACCGGCGGTCCTAAGGAGGAGGATATCCTGCGTACCATTCAGGCGGGTGCCAATGCGATTACATATACGCCGCCTACCACCGGACAGCTGTTTTCCGAAATCATGATCAACCACCGCAAGAATTTCAGCAAGCAGCCCGGCTGATTCAGGTTTCATTTCTCGCCGCGCAAGTCCCCTCTTTCCTGGTTGGGAAAGAGGGGAGTGCGGGTGTTTTTTCGGCCGTGATGGGGCGGTTTTTTGCATGAAAAATTTTTTGAAGAAATTTTGAAAAAACCGTTGACAACCAGAGAGAAATCGGGTATACTCTCACTTGTCCTGTTCGAGAGGACAGCAAATCACGGCGGCATAGCTCAGTTGGCTAGAGCACTCGGTTCATACCCGAGTTGTCCCCGGTTCGAATCCAGGTGCCGCTACCATTCATAAAGTTCGGACATTGTCCGTTCCCATATAGCAACGGCCCGGTGGTCAAGCGGTTAAGACTCCGCCCTTTCACGGCGGCAACACGGGTTCGAGTCCCGTCCGGGTCACCACCAATTTTCAGCCGTTCAATATGGAGGCATAGCTCAGCCGGTAGAGCGTCCGCCTCACACGCGGAAGGTCACAGATTCGAGTTCTGTTGTCTCCACCAAGAAAAGTTCCGAAATCGTAAGGTTTCGGAACTTTTTCTTTTTCCTGCGCAACATTTTTCCGGAATCCCCGAGAATGTCTAACAGATTTCTAACAGGAGGAATCTTTCTCACGTTTTGGCGCAGTCAACGCCGCCTCGATGGAGTCTGCCATGTCCCGTTTGGCCGAGTAGAGAAAGTGGGAATAGATATTTGCCGTGGTCGAAATATCGCTGTGCCCCAGCCACCCCTGAATGTCCTGGATGTCCCGCCCGCGCTGTGGAGCAAGGTCGCCACGCTATGACGCAGATCATGGAACCGGATGTAGGGCAAACCGCTCTTTTTAATCATCCGCCGAAAATGCATGGAGACTGCGTTTGGCGTAAGCGGCGAACCATCCGCCGCTACGCAGACATACCCGCTGTCCACATAAGCCTCCCCCAGGAATGCTCGATTCTTTTCCTGCTGACACCGCACAGCCCTCAGGTACTGCGCCATGGATGTAGTCAGCGGTAGAGTCCGGCAACTGCTGCGGGTCTTGGTGGTGTCGGCATAGATCACACCGTCCTTGCTGCTCACCGCCGTGTGGCAAATGGAGATGGTCTTCTTCTCAAAGTCCACCGCATCCCAGCGCAGACCACATACTTCGCTACGGCGCAACCCATAAGTAGCAGTCAGTTGGATCAAGGTTTCCAAAGTATCTCCCCGAAAGAATTCCAGAAGCTGTCGGAGTTGCTCGGCGGAATAGACCGTTCCTTTAGGCTTGTGCTGCTTCTTGGGCAATACCACCCGGTCCGCCGGGTTGCGGTCGATGATGTCCAGCTGCAGCGCGTATTGCAGGCACTTATGGATGTTGGTGTGGTACTTGCGTACCGTGGCCGGCGATATTCCTCGCTGGATCTCCTGGTTGTAAAAACTTTGGATATGTCCAGGCGTCAGGCTGCGGAGTGTAACCTTTTGAAAGGCCGGGAATGGCGAAATCACATTCTTATAGACAGCCTTATACTGGTCCAGAGTGGTGCTACGGATGGAGTAGGCCTCCACCTCGTCCAGCCACTTGGACATAAACGGCAGGAAAGGCTGGTCCTCGCCGCTCAGGTGGTGTTTTTGCGCCTGCTGTGCCTTCTCCAATTCCTGCTTCAAAAAGGCTTCGGCTCGGCGTTTGTTTCCCTTCACCGGCAATCCCGTGGCGATCCACTTTTGCTTTCGTGTTTCCCCCTCATACCAAGAGAGAACCGCATAATATTTGTCTCGTTTAATCTGTAAGCTTCCTGTCATAAATACTCCTTTCTTCCGGAGCCATTCTGCCGTATCGTGCTGATACGGCAGAATGGCTTTTTCTGTTGGAACGGTCAACTGGCTTGCTCTAAAAATCGAACGACTTCCGATTTGGGAATTAAAATCTTTCTCCCTACACGAATGCTCCGGATGGTGCCGGAACGTACCAACTCATAGGCGGTGTTTCGCCCGATGTTGAGGATGGGCATCAGTTCTTCCACCCGGAGGGTCAGGGGAAGCTCATCAAAGGAGCGGTAATTACGAGTCATCCTTCTTACCTCCGTTGACAGAAGCCAGATAGATATTGGTCACATCCGCCCGCTCGTGGCCAAGCAGGCGGGAGACCTCATACCTGGCATCCAGAGGACTCTTGCCCTGCTGAAGCAGCTTGGTGTAAGTCTCAGAAGCATAGGTATGTCTCAGCCCATGGAAAGTCATGGGACGGTCGGAGTCTGGATTCTGAATCTCCTCTCGGTGATCACGAATAAACTGTTGGAGGCGATACATGGCGTAATCCGTATCCATTTCATCCGGCACTAACAGTTTGTGGCCTCGCTCTGTGCAGTTTAGCTGCTCCCGCAGGGCGATGGAGATTGGCTCGTTGATGGGAATGGTGCGGATTTTGCCACCCTTGCCTTTGATGGTAATGGCGTTTTTGCGAAGAGCGTCTTCCGCAGCAGCGGTATCCAGCCGGAAACACTCATGAATCCGCAGGCCGGCATAGCGGGCCAGATAGAGAGCAAGGATGTAGTCATACCGATTCTCTGCCAGGGCCTTGCCCAGCATACGGTTGAACTCCTCCTCGCTCCAGGAACGGTCCACGCCGCCGAAGCTGCGGCGCTCCAGCTTTACGGTCAGTTCGTCATTGGAGGGGAGGTCGTACTTTGCGTCGCTGATCTTGTCATGAAAAAAGCGGATGGCGGACAGGTCAGTCTTGATGGTGCTGGGGGATTTGCCCTCCTCCTGCATACGCAGGACATAGGCGGTCAGGTGCTTGCCGTTGATGTTGGCAAGTTTCTGCAGACGGTACTCGTCGGCCAAAAAGTAACAAAAGCGCCTCATGGCTTCGTAGTACCGTTCTTTGGTGCGGTAGCTTCCTTGGCGGTTGTGCCGGAAGATCTTGTCTAATTGGTCAATCAAGGGCTGTCGATTGCCTTTGGTATGGGTATGCATGGTCATATAGAATCGTCCTTTCAATATAAAAACCCATTTGGACGCAGCATACCCGTTGGCAAAGTTCGTCTGTTTCCGCCTGTTTTCCAGATGCTGACCGATCAGAGCAATGAACCAAAAGGACGAAACCTCTTGTGGTGCAAGGACTTTTGGGGACTGAGCATACCCCTAGACAGAAACTGTCTCTTTTAAAAAAGACCTGTTCAGTACGAATGCCGTATGGGGACAACTGACGTCCCTACCGCTGGTGAGCGGCAACGGCGAACACGGCCGATGGGAATCGGCTGCGGCAGAAAGGCCGCCTGTGTTCGTTTCCCCTCTGGCAAGGGGAATGGGTTTGAGTGAAACTCCGCGCTGCCGGGGCGCAGAGGACGCAGGCTGGCAGTCCTGGCGTCTGAATACAGAGGGCGGCCCCGGCGCTGCCAGACGCAGGGGTGATCGGCAGTCAAGACCGATCGGAACGAAACAAATTCACCAACCTTGTTCATAAAAATCTCCTTTCTTCCCACACTCTTTCGGAAGACAAATCCGAAGGATGTGTGCTGACGCACTGCGGGTCTAAAATCAAAAATAGGTACAAAAAAGCCTGAAAACGATTGTGTTTTCAGACGGATCCACACAGATTTACTTTTCATCCAAACGAGCGGGGCATGGTTGCCCATTCCCAAACGACATACCTGTAAAAAGGCACAACAACTACCGACAAAAATCGGTTCACAGCTTAACAAGTTCTGCAACGCAGAAGAATCATCTAATAAATACAAGACAAGAATACAGCAAGATCACAAACGTATCCATACTACCTAAAACTGCTTTCCTAACCAAAAAATGATTGTCACACAAACTGCCGAAGCATATATCGCTACAGGCTCACTAATTAACAAGGCCCATCCGGGGAAGTTCATCAAATAAATACAGCCCCATTCTACCGAAATAGAATGGGGCCGTCTATAATACCAAAATCTACTCGAGTTTCTGCAGATGACTATAGTATGTCAATATCATTGATGTTTTGAAGTAGTCCAGTACATGAAAAGCCAAACCAGCCGATAAGGTACGTATTTCCAAATCCGCATTATCAAATTAGCAATATACAAAAAATGCCGGAATATTTATACAAAAATATTCCGGCAAGCACCTTTCATTTAGTTGATTTGTACATCTATTGTGCTATAATGCATTTTCTCCTCGTTCTGGTAATACAATCAGCAAATAGCACACCTCGGACTCCAGCATTCGAATCTTCAATCGGTAGGCTGCTGAGGTTGTAACGGAATACAACAGATTGAAATCTTCTCTTCTGTTTGTTTTCACCAGTTCTGTTGCCTCCGACAGAGGTAGAACCTCTCCCGTTGCCAGACGATCAAACATGCAGATTATGTGCAGATACACTCGAGTCAGTGCTGTCACTGACAGTTGCGTCTGGCAGATTCTATTTTCAATCTCCCGCAGGATATAGCCGCACTGCGCAATTAGCTGATCAGCATCCAGCGAAGGCGCAAAATTCTGGATCCGGCTGTTGATTAACGCAATCACTTCCTTCCGTGAAAGCTCTCTGTTGGATAATTCCGGCGGCACCTGTCGATCGTTCCATCCCCGCAGAGTCAAATCGATTTCGCTAAGTCCCTGGTTGGTCAGCACCTTGCTCATCTCAAGGAAAGGTACATTCTCTAATCCCGGATTCACACTTCCGATAATTAAGCGCAACCGAGGCCCCAGCTGCTTGGCAACAGCAGCCACTTCCTCCATCACGCCCACTGGAATCACATCCATTGTTTTGGCCAAAGGCAGGTGCTCTAATAAAATCTCTCGCGCCCTGGCTGCTGCACCAATCCCGCTATGGCACACAGTCAATACCACATCCCGGTCTCCCTGACACAAATCTTCTTCCATTGGCTGCTTTGCAGAGTCCTCATCCAGTTTCAGCATCGTTCCGCAAATAAAATCTGTGTAGTCCTTATAATTATCCGTCGTAATATTAGCAACATCATCCAAATCCGCATCGCTGATCAGAACCAATTTTCCGGCCTCCAGAACCAGAGAATTACTGGCTCCGGGAATAATGCGGCACCGCACCCCGGTCTTTTCTTGAATATCCCGTTCCATCAACGGAAGTGAATCAATATCCCCCAGTACCAAAACACCAGTTCCTTGGTCAGCGCGCTGGATCAGTCGGCACAAATTCTCAAAAATTGCTTCTGGAGTCCATCCCAGAGGCACATCAAGCGCCTGAATGTGGTTTGTTGAAAAGACCCGATTTGCCACCTCTGCCATACCGGATGCCACCCCGCGGCCGTAAGCCGCCACCACGACCCCAATCCTCTTATGCCGAGCTGGAACCTGCTGTTGAGTCAAAAACATAGCCAGAAAGCCCACCTCATCCTCCGGAACTTCCACAGACAACTGCCGTGAAAGGTCAGAAAGCATTCCCCTAACCACATCCATCTCTAGAGGATATTGGGTCCTGATATAGGACAGATTTGGGTTATATACCACCTGACCCGCTTTGAGCCGCCAAATAAATTGCTGTAGGTGCATGGATAACGCAATGCTCAATCGATGAGGATAGTCACGTTTCAAGCTCCTTGATGCTTGGTCAATCAACTGCTCAGTCGCTTTCCAAACAACCGGTGTCACAATATTGGGGGCTCCCTGTTCCACTCCGCTTTCCTGTTCGGGAGCTGTCTTGGTTACCCGGTCATAATACCGTTCCAGCTCAAGGCGAATGGCATTTTCTAGGTCTCCCTGAGACAGTGCGGAGGATTTGTAACAGTCCAAGCGCGCCTCCACAAAATCGTACAAATCCATCGCAGAAGCATCGCTCCGTGACTGAAAGCTTTCCTGCTCCACGCCATCTAAGCGGATTAAAAGTCCCTTTTTCTGTCCTTTGGATAATAACTCCGGATTAGGAAGTGCTGAATAGGCTTTTTGTGGCAGATCATGAATTCCAATCGTGAGCATATGGGAACCGCCCTGATTTGCAGTACTGAGATATTCCAAGTAACTTTTGGCGCAAGCCAACTTAATGTCATTTTTTAAGCTCCCGACATTTTCCTTGCATTCATAGGAAATCAACAGCTGAGAAGCTTCTTCAGACAGCCAAATGGGAATTCCAAGACGATTCGCCTCTAATTTCAAAAAATGTCGAATCAATTCCAGACGTTCATTCGGTGGCCGCTCCGCCAAATTTGGCATCTGAATCACCACAGGAATCCGGCGCATAAATGTATTAAGAAGCACCTCTGAGGGACGCTCTGTAGTAGCGCCAATGATCATCACATTACTTTTTCGCTCGATGGTCTCCCCCAAACGGCGATATTTATTCTTATCCAGCAGCGTAAATAATAACTCCTGCCCCGTAGAAGCCAGTCGATGGATTTCATCCAGAAAGAGAACTCCTCCCTCTGCCTTTTCCACCATTCCGGGCTTATTTTCTGTAGCGCCGGAAAAGGAACCCTTAGCATGACCAAATAGCTGAGACAGCAACAGTTGCGGGTTCTCTGCATAATCAGCACAGCTGAACAAGACAAAGGGAGGCGTCTTTGAAGAATTCCCAAATGCACCTGTCTCCACTGCATAGCGCCACATTTCCTCTGCTAGCAGGCTTTTACCCACGCCGGATTCTCCAATGATCAATGTGTGTAACCCATTTGGCGGATAAGATACAGCTGCCTTTGCCAGTTGAATTTGAGCTTTGATGCTTCCTTCTGCCCCAATAATAGACTGGAAGGCTTTCGGGCTATTCTCTTTCTTTTCCTTAGATGCAGATAATATGTGAGGCTTAACATTTTTCGGAGTTTCGGGCACCTGTTCCGGACATCTTAAAACTTCTGCCTGTATCTCCTTGACCATTCCGGGCAGCAGGAACCTCACTGGTTTTTTCCCTATCTTTTCCAGTTCTCCGCTACGGCAGAGCTTATTCAAATCTGCAGATGCATCACTGCGTTGAATACCCAATGCCTTTGCAATGGCGGCTGCGTCGATTCCGGGCAGTTCCCCCGGAGACATCACATCCCGAACATGCTCTTTTACATATGCATATACTCGCTCTTGTCGATTCATCATCTTCCTCCTAAGCACGCCCTCACTACACATAGCCAACCAGTTCAGATGATTAGTAGTATAACAGAACACTTGGCTATTTTCAACTGCGCAGCACACTCGGCTGTTCCAGATAATCCCCAGACTACACCGCATCATAATTTATTCGCAAAAACATTATTCCTAACAGTAAGTGCACTACCGGGTGTCGGTCAGAAGCAAATGCGTTCTTCCTATTCACTAATCTTTGAGATTCGACTTTTGATCAGGCAGTTGTAGCCTCTTTTGTCCTGCAGACACAGCCTGTGGCTCACTCTTTTCAATAATACAAATCCCTTGCGATGCAATGCAACGCAAGGGATTTTACTTTACAAAATAAAGTCAGGCAGCTTACCATGCGTAAACTTCAGGAGCCTGACCGCCAGGGCCAGGGAAGATCCGATCCAACTCTGCCAATACGTCATCAGACAGCTTAATTTCAGTAGCATGAATGGCAGATTCAAACTGTTTGGTAGTTCTGGGCCCGATGATAGGAGCAGTTACATACGGGTTATGGAGCAGCCAAGCTAAGGCCACGTCGGCTTCGGTTTCACCCAGGTCAACACAAAGCTTGCCGTAATCGGCCAGTTGCTGCCTCTGGAACTCGGTCAGTCCGGCCGCGAACTCATCGGCGCCGCGACTGTTGGCATGATTCTTCAGCATGGCACCGCTGAGATATCCGCCATGCAGAGGACTCCAAGGCAAGAAAGCAATTCCCAACTCCTTCGCTGCAGGAAGGACCTCCAGTTCGGGCAGACGGTTAACAAGATTGTACTTATCCTGTTCGCTGACCAAGCCCAGAAAATGTCTTTTCTCTGCCTCATACTGAGCAGTCACAAGATGACGTGCGGCAAAGTTGCAGGAACCGGTATAGGTAATCTTGCCTTGAAAAGTCAGACGCTCAAAGGCGGCCCAAATCTCGGCCCAGGGAGCATGACGCTCGATGTGGTGCATCTGATAGATGTCGATGTGATCCGTCTGAAGGCGCTTCAGAGATCCCTCAACGTGCCGACGGATCTTATACGCGGAATTTCCGTCTCCGTTGGGACCTTCGCAAGAATCATTCATATTGCAGTAAACTTTGGTGGCCAAAATCACACGTTCTCTGCGCTGCCCGCCCTGAGCAAACCAGCGGCCCAAGATCTCTTCGGTCCAGCCGGTGTGGTTATTTTCATGAGATCCGTGCAGCGACCCATAGATATTGGCGGTATCAACATAGTTGATACCAGCATCCAATGCCATGTCAAGGATTCTGAACGCATCTTTTTCTTCCGTTCTGGGACCGAAGTTCATAGTTCCCAGACACAAGCGGCTGACCTTCAAACCAGTTCGTCCAAGATAGGTATAATCCATGATCGATTTCCTCCTCCAAAATTTGCTTCTGATATCTACAGGGTACCCGAACGCCCTGTGTTTGACGATTATACCCAAAAGAAATGCAAAAATCAACCCCCTTTCTTGCGTCATGTGTGACATAATTGTTGACACGGGGGGGTCTGTCAAATCAGGGGGTTGTTGGCAAAAACAAAACCCCGCCAAATTCCGCAGGAAACTCGGCAAAATATTGTATTTTTAGATAAAAATGGGCTATTATTATTATCATTTTAAGATCTCGGATTGCAGCAGCAAGAAGGCATTCTCCCGTTGCTGCAAGAACACCTCTTCTTCAAATCTTTGAAATGCACTTGGCGTGATTCGAGATTGCAAAACTATTCTCGGCCCAGATTTTGCAAAGCCGCATCATGGATAGATATTCTGCCATTCCCACACGCTGATGAACTCTGAAGGCTTTGAGGTATGGGCGAAATAGAAGGGATCCCCACCGCAGTCACAGCCTGCAGAAAGAGTTGCACAGGCCATAAGGATCGGCCTGGTAGCTGAATATGATGCCTGCCCAGCGTTAGCCATGCCTGCGGACATAGTCTTAACGTTGCGATAGGTGTAGGAGTTGCCGACACTGAATCTGCATCCAAATTACTACACTACACAAGTTGGCATACTTTTTGCTTATATGTAAAGCATCAGCACAAAACGACCAGTTGCTTTAGCAAATAACCCGGACGAAAAGAAGAGGTGAAAAAGAAATGCCAGAGAAGGAAAGAAAAATCATTTTGATGACCCACGGGAAAGTGGGTGAGCAGATGATTGAAGGTCTTGGGATGATTGTTGGAATCACAGATGAGGTATATGCAGTCCCACTGCTTCCCGGTATGAGTGTTGAGGAGTATATGGCCCAGGTATCCAGCCTACTGGAGGATCAGGAGAAGCCCTCAATTTTGTTGGTGGATATGTTTGGAGGTACGCCTTCCAATTGCGCCGGTGGCTTATCCTGCAAGTATCCGGTGGAGGTGATCTCCGGTGTCAATATTCCCATGTTAATCGAGGCTGTTCAGATCAGAGGTCTGTATTCTGGCGAGGAACTGCGACAGCATCTCGTCAAAGCCGGCGTTACCGGTGTCAACGATTTGAGTAAAATCGTGGCAGGGTGTCAATGAGCCCCCAAAAGAAAAACGACAAGTGGCAAATACCACAATTTTAGGAGGGTTTTAAAGTGAAGGGTAAAGCAGCAGTTATGACCGGCGTACGTCAGATGGAAGTTATGGAATTTGACGTGCCCAGCCCCGGCCCCAACGAGGTTCTGGTTAAGATCCAGAATTGCAACATCTGCACCACCGACTGGCAGACCTGGACTGGCGCTCGAAAGCGTGAGTTCCCCTGGGCTCCCGGCCACGAGGAGTCCGGTATCATCGCCGAACTTGGCCCTGGCGTGACCGAGTTTGAGGTTGGTGACCACGTAGCCCTGGCCTATGCTGGCTGCGGCTACTGCGAGCAGTGCAAGGTTGGCAACACCAAGAGCTGTGTGAACACTGTTGACTTGGTCCGCGACAATGTTCCCGGTAACTTCGCTATGTGCCAGTACTTCCTGGCTACTGTGCGCCGTACCTTCAAGATCAACCCCAACCTGCCCTTTGAGCAGGCCTGTTATCTGGAGCCTCTGGCAACCTCCATCCACGGTGTGCGTAAGCTGAGAGTCGAGCCTGGCGAGAGCCTGGTCGTGATTGGTGCAGGAAATCTGGGTTTGGTCAATGCTCAGGTGGCCCGTGCCTTTGGCTGCAAGGTCATGGTCAGCGAGGTTAATGAGGAGCGTTGTGAGATTGCCCGAAGCTTGGGCTTTGAGGTCATGAACCCTGCCAAGGATGACATCAAGGCTCGCACTAACGCGTTTACTCGCGGCCACGGTGTTGATAATGTTATCATCGCTGTTGGTAACACGCCCGCTACCGCTCAAGCTATGGAACTGGTCCGTCGCGATGGCCGCGTGTTGTTCTTCGCTTCTGGCCATCCCAGTCCCGATCTGAACCTGAACGTGAACGATATCCACTACGGCGGCTACGAGCTGATCGGCACCGGCGGCGCTAACTTGGTGGACTTTGAACTGTCTGCCCGCTTCCTGTCTGACGGCGTGGTAAATGTCGAGAAACTGGTCTCCCACTGTGTGCCTCTGGATGATGCTCAGCGCGCCTTTGAATTGGCCGCGACTCCTGGTAACTACCGTGTGTCCCTGGTTATGTGGCCGTAAGCCCTACCCCTAATCCACTGTATAAGAGGAGGTATACTCTATGGCAACTTTAAGTTTAGTCCGAATTGACCACCGATTGATCCACGGACAGGTCATGACCATGTGGAGCAAGGAATATGTAGTTGACCACATTATGTGCGTTGACGATCCTCTGTCCAAAGATGATTTTATGAAACAAATCTATATGATGGCAGTTCCAAGTAACATCAAGGTCAAAATGTTCTCTCTTGCTGAGGCCGCCAAGAATTGGCAGGATAATCAGTTCGGCGAGGGTCATTATCTTGTGCTGTTCCGGGATCCAAAAACTGCTCTTGATGCGTGGAAGGCCGGTTTTCATTTTGAGAAGCTGCAGGTGGGTAATGTGCCTGCTGATTCCAATTCCGAGATGGTACATAAAACCAGCCGTTTGAGCAAGAGCCATCTGCCCCCACTGATCGAGCTATCCGAGCTGGGCGTAGATATTTTTGTTCAGCCGCTTCCGGCCGAGATCCCGGTAAAGCTGAAGGATATCGTAAAGTAATTCTATGCGCATGAATGGACCGAAGGGCGGACGGGCCTTATAAAAATCCGCTCAAATATACAATTGAGGAGGAAAAAATCGTGAGTTTCATGCAAGCATTGCTAATCGGCTTACTCTATTGGTATTGTAGAAGCTGCATTGGCTACACCTTCTGTATCCGAATTAACAGCTGTCCAATGATTTTGGCACTGCCTATTGGTTTGATCATGGGTAACGTGCCTCAAGCTATGATTATCGGCACCTTCCTTCAGGTTGTTTACCTGGGCATCCAAGGCGGTTTCGGTGGCGTACTGGTAGTAGACAAGGCCCTGGCCACTTGTATCGCTGTGCCCATTGCACTGGCTGCTGGTCTGTCTCCTGAAATGGCTGTTACCGTGGCTTTTCCCTTCGGAATGCTCGGCACTCTGATCATCAATACCTTTAAAATGTGCACCACCGCTTTGGTTCACAAAGCTGACACCTATGCCGAGCAGGGAAATGCTCACATGATCCGTGTCTTAGCGTTTGGGGCTCCTCTGATCTATTTACCGCTGACCATTATCCCTGTTACTATCATCAATTTCATTGGTCCTGATATGGTGAGCGCAATTCTGGAAAATATGCCCACGTTTATTACAGCTGGCCTGACTGCGGTCGGCAAGGTGCTGCCCGCCCTGGGCTTTGCCATGGTTATGCGCCAGATTGGACGTCGCGAATTGCTGCCTTTCTTCTTCCTGGGATTCTTCCTGATGCAATACGCCCACCTGACCACCATCGGCGCCGCTATCTTTGGTTTGATCATTACTATTGTGTTCATTCAGCTTTCAGGAGGTGCTAACAATGGAACAGAATCTGCAAACTAAGACAACTGAAGAAGTGACGAAAACTTCTAAACTGACCAAGCGCGATATTTTCCGCTCCTGGCTGTCCTGGTGGTTGTTTGCAGCTGCCTCTACCTCCATGGAGCGTCTGCAGGCATTGTCCTGCTGTGCCGCTATGAGTAATATCCTTGAGAAGTTGTATACCACTAAGGAAGAGCTGAGTGCTGCCTTGAAGCGCCACTTGGCGTTCTTCAATACGCAAGCCATCTGGGGCTCCATCATCCATGGTACGGTGATTGCCATGGAGGAACAACGAGCTGACGGCGCTGACATCCCGGACGAAATGATTACCGGCTTGAAAACCGGTCTGATGGGTCCTATGGCCGGTATCGGTGATACCATCGACTGGTGTACTCTGGATCCCATTCTGCTGGTTCTGTTTATTCCTCTGGCTGGAACCGGAAATTGGTTGGGTGCCATTTTCCCCTTGCTCCTTTTCACCATTCCCACTGTTCTGAACAGCTACTATTTGTGGCATCTGGGCTACCGTGTAGGCCGTGAATCCATCTCCACATTACTGGGAAGTGGTAAGGTTAAACAGCTGATTTCAGGTGCTTCCGTGCTGGGCCTGTTCATGATGGGTGCAATCTCCGGTAGTTATGTGAAGATCACTACTCCCCTGGTCATTACCACCAGCACCCAGACCTTTGCCGTTCAGGAATTGATTTTTGACGGCCTATTCCCCGGTTTCCTCTCCCTGCTGGGTATTCTGGGCGTATATTTTTATCTGCATAAGGCAGGTCCCAAGTACACCCGTGCGATGCTTGGGCTGGTTGTGATTGGTATGGTTCTGGGCGGCTTCGGTATTCTGTAAATTTCTTCGAACCTTTTCTTTTTGATGTAGCGGGGATTTCCATTCAAGGACCCGCTACATCAAATCTATCTCACATTAGTAGTTCATTGCATTTGTTTTCGATTTGAATTCAGGAGGATATATCGATATGCTTATCAGTATGGCTACAATCCTGCAGGATGCTAAAAAGAATGGTTACGGCGTAGCCGCTCCAAACGTGTTTGACGGCGAAAGTGTTCGTGTCTGCTTTGAGGCCGCCAAGGAGATGCACGCTCCGATGATTATTGACGCCGGTGGCGTGGATCTGGAGTATATTGGTGATGTAGTTCGTTTCTATTGCAAGCGCTATCCAGAAGTGCCTGTCGCACTGAATCTAGACCACGGCGATGACCTGAAGCAGGTCGTAGAGGCAATTCGTGCCGGGTTTAGTTCGGTTATGATCGACTCATCTACCTCTCCTTTTGAGGAGAATGTGGCTGTCACCGCCGAGATTGTCAAGGTTGCCCATTCTGTTGGCGTTTCTGTCGAAGCTGAGTTAGGGCATGTAGGGCGCGGCAGCAATTATGCCAAGGACGGCGTGAGCCATCTGACTTTGCCCGAGGAGGCTGTTGAGTTTGTAAAGCAAACTGGTGTTGATTGCTTAGCCGTTGCCATTGGCACCGCTCATGGCCCTTACAATGGCGTACCCAAGTTGGACATAGATCGTCTGGATGCCATCAGCAAGGCCGTTTCTGTGCCCCTGGTACTCCACGGAGGATCTTCCACTGGTGTGGAAAACCTCCAAAATGCCATTCGCCATGGTATTTCCAAAATCAATCTGGGTACTGACTTGGCGGTTGCTGGCACCAATGCAGTTCGCAAGCTGCTCAAGCGTGATGGCGTCCGTTTGGGTGCTGTGGCACAGTTTGGAATCGAGGGCTATAAGGCTGAGCTGATTCGTTACCTGGGCCTGTTTGGCGAGAAGGACCGCTGGTAATCCCAGGATAAAAATAACTGCGTGAAGCGGAAAGGAGGAAAAACAACTTGACTGAATTGAAGGTTGTGGTAAAGGACAAGTTGGGTATCCATGCGCGTCCGGCAGCAGTAATCGCAAAGACGACTACTACCTTCAAGAGTAAAATCACTCTTGAACTGAACGGAAAGACTGCATTGGCCAACAGCATCCTGCAGATCATGTTCCTGACCGCAAAGAAAGATGACAGTGTACTAATTCGCACTGAAGGAGAAGATGAGGTCGAAGCTGCCAAGGCAATTGCAGAAATCATTAGCTCCGAAATTCCTACGTAATAGATTTTGAGCTTGGTTGATCAGCTTTGTTATATCAGTTCCCAATAGAATCGAGGTGTCCAGTATGCCCATAGGAATTGCAGCATCGCCAGGAATTGTCATTGGAACAGTCTATTTATTTGAACAGGCGGATATTCATCTTCATTTGGAATCGATTTCTGAAGAAGAAGTTGCAGAACAACTGGAGCGTATGCAGAGTGCCGTAGAGCAATCTAAAGCACAGCTACATACCCTTCAGGAACAAGTTGCGCTGAATCTTGGACCAGGGAAAGCCGGAATCATGGATGCACATTTGATGATTCTAGAAGATGTGTCGTTTATCAGCGAGATTAAAAACATGATCTGCACCAAAAGAGTAAAAGCAGAGTGGGCAATTTTGCAGGTTGGTCAGATGCTTCAGGCCAGTTTTGAAAGCGTTGAAGACGAGTATATGCGAGATAGGGCGGCTGATATTCGGGATGTTACAGACAGAATGGTCAAAAATGTTCTGAATATTCCAATTAAGACTCTTTCAAATATCGGTAGGCCAGTTGTTGTAGTTACACACAATTTGTCTCCCACCGATACCGCACAGCTTGATCGTGATAATGTGATGGCTTTGGTATCTGACATAGGAGGGCAGACCTCTCATGCTGCGATTATGGCGCGCTCATTGGAACTGCCTGCCGTAGTTGGACTTGGGGATTTTTCTGATCAGGTTTCCGATGGCGATACGGTTATTGTGGATGGTTGCAAGGGCGAAGTGATTCTGAATCCGGACCAATTGCTGATTGAACAGTATGAGGCAGCCAGTCAGGAGTACAAGAATTACCGTGAGCAGCTGCACATATTAAAGGATCTTCCTGCAGAGACCAAAGATAAGGCTCGCAGAGTTGAACTATTTGCGAATATTGGCACTCCGGACGATGTGGAATCTGCGCTGGCAAACGGAGCCGAAGGGGTAGGCTTGTTCCGAAGTGAGTTCCTCTATATAAATCGAAACACCATGCCAACAGAGGACGAGCAGTTCAAAGCTTACAAAGCTGTGGCGGAGGATATGTCCCCCCGTCCGGTCACCATCCGTACACTGGATATCGGCGGTGACAAAAACTTGCCTTACCTTAAAATGATTCCAGAAGAAAATCCCTTCCTGGGATGCAGAGCAATTCGACTGTGCCTCGAGCGGCCTGAGTTGTTCAAGACACAGCTGCGAGCGATTTTGCGCGCTAGTCACTATGGTAAGATTCGTATTATGTACCCAATGATTTCCAACGTGGGAGAAATCAAGCGAGCCAACGCCATTTTAGACCAGGCAAAGGACGAGTTGCGGGCAGAGAAAGTTCCGTTTGATAATAGTATCGAAGTCGGAATAATGGTTGAAATTCCAGCGGCTGCTGTGGCTGCGGATCAGTTAATTAAATATGTGGACTTTTTCAGCATTGGAACCAATGATTTGATTCAGTATACCGCAGCAGTAGACCGTATGAACGAGAGAGTGTCTTACCTATATGAACCGCTTCAGCCCGCAGTACTTCGATTGGTCAAGCATGTAATCGAATCTTCCCATGCAGCGGGAAAGTGGACCGGCATGTGCGGCGAAATGGCAGGAGATGTCGGTGCCACAGCAGTTTTACTGGGATTGGGTCTGGATGAATTCTCTATGAGCGCCTCTTCCATATCCCAGGTCAAGAACACTGTACGTTCTTTGAGTGTTGCGCAAGCAGAAAAATTGGCGAAAGATGTACTTGCTTTGGATACACCCGAGGAAATTCGGGAGCGAATTAGCCGAGGCTGAGGAATCTGTGTTCTTAGTTCTGGAATAAACTGTAACCGACCCCGGAAAGGCGCATAAATGCCTTTCCGGGGTGTTCCTCTGCAAAAGCGGTCACAAACGGCCACCAGTGCGAGTGGCGGTGAACGGCCGCTGTGCGTTGCCAGCAGCCAGAGCAAAAACCAAAATTAATCCGAAAGTAGCATCCTCCATAATAGTGGTATCCGCAACAGCGGAAATTCACTATTAGGCGGGTAATGGATGTTATAATATAAAGACATCATTACAAAATACTACACTTTGGGTGTGAGCAGTCGAGAAATTGCTGAAGAGTTATCGGTCAGCAAATCCGGCGTCAATGACTTCCTGCGCACATCCAAGGAATGCAAAAGCCTCGGCTCGGGGCATAAATATATGTGTCAGACAAAGGGTAATCAAAGTGACTCAAAACAACACAAAGAGGGAAGACGATGGGAATACCACTTGATTTAATAGATAAAAAAAATCCCATCTGGAAGCTAGTCTTCATGTTGGCTTGGCCTGCAGTAGTAGAACAGTTACTTCAAACCATTGTAGGTTATGTAGACACGGCTATGGTAGGCAACATCAGTGTTGCAGCTACCGCAGCGGTAGGAGTTACCTCATCAACGGTTTGGATGATCAATGGTTTTATGAACGCAGTAGGTATCGGTTATGCTGTGCAGGTGGCCCATCATCTTGGCGCTGGAGATGCGGAGAAAGCGCAGACAGTTGTCCGTCAGGCAATACTGGCTATCTTGGTCCTGGGTTCGGTTCTGACGATACTCGTGGTGTTTATTATCGCACCTAATCTACCGATTTGGATGCGAGCGGATGCGGAAGTAACATCTCTATCCACAGCTTACTTTCAGATTTTAGGAACTACCTATCTGTTTAATATCTCACTGGTACTCTGCTCTAATATATTGCGCTGTGCAGGCGATATGAAGACACCGATGAAGTACAATATTCTGACCAATGTCATCAATGTAATTGGAAACTATTTTCTAATTTATCCAACAAGGGAAGTAAATCTGTTTGAACATACCTTTGTATTGCCCAGAGCGGGATTGGGAGTAAAAGGCGCAGCAATTGCTACAGCGATTTCTATTATTTTCTCCGGTGTATGTATGGTGTTGGTCATTTTTATGCGTAAATCCCCTGTCCAGATCCATCTGTGTGAGGATTTCAGGCCACAGCCGATTGTTATACGGCAGGTAGTTCGACTTGGGGCACCAATCGCACTGGAGCGTATGACGGTTTCCATGGGGCATATCGCATCCACTGCAATGATCAGCGGACTAGGGACAATTTCATTAGCAGCAAACCAACTGGCCAGCACCGGAGAATCACTCTGCTACATGCCAGTTAACGGCTTTTCCATGGCAGGAACAACTTTAGTTGCACAGTATCTTGGCGCTGATGATGAGAGTCGCGCCTATCAGTCCGGTCAATGGGCTATCCGCCTGGCGGTGCTTGTAATGATTGTGTGTAGCGCAGCTATGTATCTATTGGCTTGTCCAATCATAGACATTTTTTCCAATGATGCACAAGCGATTGCTCTGGGCGCGACAATGCTGCGGATCGAAGCTTTTGCTGAACCGTTTCAGGCAATTGGAGTTGTTATCGGAGGAGTCCTAAATGGTGCTGGAGACAATAAGTGGCCCTTTTATATCTCTACTGTGGGCATGTGGATCGTGCGTCTTCCAGTTGCACTGTTCTTGATTACAATCTGTCACTGGGGTTTAGAGGGTATTTGGGTAGCAATGATTGTGGACTGGGTAATCCGGGCCTGCACGTCCTATACTCGATTCTATCGGAAGCGGTGGATGACAGTCTGGCACTAAGACAGAGGATCTCGGACTATCCTCTAACCGATGCACGGAAATATCGGCAAAATACATCTTAATGAGCGCTTCTTCGCTACTCTCCCTGTGGTAATACCGCTTAAAAATAGATAACTGTATACGAATCAAGTCCACATACAACTTGTGCCTCTCATTGGCCGGTGTCAGCGCCCACTCTTGCCGATCCATAAGGTCCACCGCCCCAACCTCATTCACCCCGAGTGCCAGTTTATTTTCAGTCAACCCTGCTCTTTGCGCGTAACAATCTAAATACTGTGAAAGAAATAATTATATTGCATGACCAAACTGAAAACAACAGGCTACCAAGCCGTAGGTTGTTGTATGTATAACGTAGGCATCAACCAGCTCAAAGGATCACTCGCTGATTATTGCTTTCGATTTTTCTGCTACAATCATTTGCTCATATCGGTTCCCAGATAATAACTACCTACCCCGGCAAACGCACATTCCACACCTGCTGGAACTGCTTTTTGCCCGTTCATGTCCGACACCCCGGAAAGCAACGCTTTCCGGGGTGTCGGACATGAAGAAAATGAGAGAACCTGAGCGGCAACTTCGGCGGGAGCGATCTCTCGACGGAGTTTTTGTGCAAAAGTCGTAGACCGGCACATGGCCGCCAGCGTGATCAGCGACACGGGCAGAGGTCATCCGTCCAGAGTCAGGACAGTTCATAGCTGTCTTCCACCTTCACCTTGCCGCTTTTGAACCGGACGCTGCCGAATACGAAGGCGAAGGCTACCACAGCCAGGTTGCCCAGCAGCAGCGGCAGGGGCAGCTTGAAGGAGGAGGTGATGCCGGAGACAACGATGATCAGCAGGTCCACCACGCACAGGGCCTTCAGAGCGGTGTCGCTGATGTGGAAGGCGGACTTGTTCCAGGCCTCGGGCAGCACCTTGGGCATCCGCCACAGGCACAGCACTATCATGGACTTGGTGATGGCGCCCACGGTGATGGTGATGTTGCTGATGATGCCGATGTCGATGTTGAAGGCGATGGGCACAAAGCCGATGACGTAGTAGAAGGCCAGCAGGATCAGGGGGGTGCGGTACTTGGGATGCAGGCGGGCCAGGGAGCGGGGATACCAGCCGTCGTTGCAGGCCTGCATCAGGGGCTTGGTGCAGGTGGCGATGGAGCTGTTCAGGGTGGTCAGCAGGGCCATCCAGCCGCCGCCGATGCAGAACAGGTAGTACAGGGGCTTGGAGAGAATGGCGTTGGCCACGATGCTCAGGGGCTGGCCGGCCACCTGGTCCACAGGCAGCACGCCGGCGGCCACGATGCCGATCAGGCCGTAGAACACGGAGACGCCCAGGGTAGAGAACAGCATGACCCGGGGAATGTCACGGGTGGGATTCTTGGCCTCGCCGCTCATCTGGGTGACGTACTGGGCGCCGTCGCAGGTATAGCTCATGAGTACAGAGGCCGACCACAGGCCCGCAAAGCCCTTGGTCATGAACTGGGTGGGCTCGAAGTAGTTGCCATCCAGCTTCGTGAGGCCGACGGCGGTGAAAATGGTCAGAGAGATCACCAGCAGCACCACGGCCATGTTCTGGACCTTGGCGAAGGCGTTGATGCCGAAGGTGTTGGTGATGAACAGCAGGGTCAGGATGCCCAGGGCGATGGTTTTCCGGGTGAGACTGGGCAGGAAGGGCATGGCGTAGTCCGCGAAGGACAGAGCGTACATGGACAGCGTGACGCTGGTCAGCAGGGCGATCATGGAGTAGGTGCCGGTCCAGCGGGGGCCCAGGAAGGTGCCCACCATGGAGTAGTCGCCGCCTCTGTAACGGGCTACGGAGTTCAGGAAGATCTGGGGGGAACGGGCCAGAATGGAGATGAGACCGCCAATGATGAAGGCGATGCAGATGCTTCGGCCGGTGTCATCAATACCCCAGCCGGTGAGGGACATAATGCCCGAACCGATGATGGAGCCGACGCCCACCGCCATCAGGTCCCAGAAGCCCAGGACGCGCTTCAGGTCTTTTGTGGACGACAGGTTGTTTGCGTTGTTTGACATGTGGTTCTCTCCTCTCTCTTTATTGGACACTTGCTTCAGACAAGCGGCATACCAGGGTCGCCTGCCGGGAACACGGGGGGATTACTCGTGGTAGTTTTTGGCGAACTCAGCCTTCAGCTGCCCTAACTTCTCCGGATCACCGGCCACCCGCAGGCCTGTCAGGGCCATCAGCTTGCCGGCCAGCATGCACTGGTCGATGGGATACTCGTTGCAGGTCAGCAGAGCCGTCTCATCGGCGTGGCCCACGGGGGTGGGCTCGTCGTCGTGGACGATGGGGAAGGTGATCTCCACCGTGGGGATCTTGTAGGCCACGCAGCCCAGGTCAGAAGAAGCTTTGGGCAGGTTGCCAAAGGTGAAGCGGGAGGAGTCGATGCCCAGGTCGGCGGCGTACTCGGCGGCCTGGTGGTACAGGGAGGGGACGGGGGTGGCGCAGTACCAGGGGGCATCCCACTTGTAGATGGCGGTGGTGTCCGTCATCAGCTCGGCGCCTTTGATGATGTTGTCCACCCGGCGCATCAGAGAATTCAGCTCGGCGGAGTCGTTGGTCCGCAGTTCCACGTTCAGCGTGGCCAAATCGGGGACGGAGTTGGCCGCCGTGCCACCATTGGAGATGATGTAATGGATGCGGTTGGTCTCCACCATGTGCTCCCGCAGGAACTCCAGACCCATGGTGGTGAGGATCACCGCGTCTAGGGCGCTGCGGCCCTTTTCCGGGGCGGAGGAGGCGTGGGCGGTGCGGCCCTTGAAGGTGAGCCAGTTGTCGTGGGTGGGCCAGACGATGGCCTTGCCAGTGACCTCGGAGCCCCAGTCGGCGCCGTAGTGATTGGCCAGCATCAGGTCCACCTCGTCCATGTAGCCGCCCTCCAGAATGTAGTGCTTGGAGCCCTCCAACTCCTCGGCGGGGGTGCCGTAGACGATGACGGAGCCGATAGGGGCAAAGACTTCTTTCAGGGCCAGGGCGGCGGAGAAGCCGGCGGCGGCGATCAGGTTGTGGCCGCAGGCGTGGCCGTTGGGCAGGGCGTCATACTCCAGCATCAGTCCAATGACGGGGCCGCCCTCCTTCCCCTGGGACACAGCCTTGAAGGCGGTGGGCATGTCCACGTCCTGGTTGAATTTGGGGTGCTTTCCGGTTAGGCCACGCTGGACCTCGAAGCCCTCTTTTTCCAGGGCGTTCATCAGCAGGGTAGACGACTGAAACTCCTCCCAGCCCACTTCCTTGAATTCCCAGATTTTTTTGGCGATCTTATGGATCTTGTCCCGGTTTTCGTCGATGACTTCCATCATCCGCTTTTCCTCAGGGGTCATTCCATTCCCTCCATTTCAAAAATTCACGGACTGCCGGTCCGTTTTTTCCGGTGAGTTCGCTTTCAGTATAGCCGCGGGCCGTTAAAACTCCGTTAATATCCCCGGCGATTTTCAGAAAACATAAAAAAACAGCTCACAGTTTTTTAACGAAAAAATCTGTGAGCCGAAAATCAGGAGACGGTAATTTGTCGCGGCCGGAAAGAGCGCGCACAGCTTTCACTGGACCTGGAGGTCCCGCAACGCCTCCGCCCGCTCCGGGTCGCCGCCGTATTCATAGTGGCGGATGGTGTAGGGCAGCAGGATGCGCCAGCGGTCGCCGGTCTTTTTCTTGTCGTAAAACTCGGCCACGGTGCGGTGCCACAGCCGCCGCTTGCCCATGGACAGGTTCTGGTGAACATAGTCCTTGTAGAACTGGTGCTTAAACTTGTAGACGATGCCGCTGCCCCAAGGCTGCTCCACGATAAACCCGGCAGTCAGCAGTTGGTCCAGCAGCTCGATCAGTTCCATAGGCGGGATGCCCACCAGGATCTCCAGATCCTCCAGGTTGGCGTGCTCGAAGTGGATAGACAGAGCGTCCAGCACCCGCCGTTGCTGGGGGGTGAGCCGGTCCAGCCGCAGCTGGATCAGCATGTCGATCCGGGGCAGCGGACAGTCTTTTTTCCACCCCTCCTGGCGGATGACGTTCAGCGTCTCCATTAGCACCAGGGGATTCCCCTCCGTGCGGAGGAACAGCTCGTGGGCGTCCGAGCTGCTGTCCTCCGACAGCTGCAGTACCTCTCGGATGATGGCGCAGGTCTCCTCCTCCGAAAAGGAGGAGAGGGGCAGGGAGGTGATGATGTTCCGCTCCTGCAGGGCCAGCAGCAGCCCGCGGATGTGCTTTTTCTCGTCGGTACGGCAGGTGGCGATGAGAAACACCTGGTCATTGCCAAATTCGATCATGATCCGCTGCAAAAGCCGCTGACTGACGGAATCCATCCATTGGAGGCTATCAAAATACAGAACAATCTTCCACTGTTTGACCAGTTCCTTAAACAGCCCCAGCACACCGTTGATCAGCGCGACGGAGGCCCAGGTTCCGTCACCGTCCTCCTCTGCAATACGACGAGAGAGCAGGGCCGACAGCAATCCCAAGCTGCTGTCAGACAGCTGGAGGATTCCGGTGGCACACAGGTTCTCCAGCTGGACGAACAGATCCCGCCACGCCTTTAGAGGGAATCTCTCCTCTGCGCTGTAACAGTGAGAAGCCAACTGTAACACACTGGAGCCGTAGTTCATCTCAAAAATCTGCTGCATCAGCATAGTCTTTCCCACGCCCTCTTCGCCCTCAATAACCACGGAGATCGTAGACTCCCCATTCAAAAACCAGAAAATCCGCTCGTCGATGTACTGCACCTCCGTCATCCGGCCGAAGAAATTGGCCCGGGCGCTGGGCTTGCGGAGGGAGGACACCTTTTTCCGGTGGAGCAGAGTCCGGTACAGCAACTCCGCCGCATGGGAGGGCACCTCAGCCAGATCGTCCTGCAGCCGCTTGTTATACTCCTGATACAGCCGCAGTCCCAGGTCGTACTTTTCCGCTTGGGCGAAGCACTTCATGCCGGTGAGGACCATCTCCTCGTCCCAAGGCTTCCAGAACTGCCAGATGTCGATGAGCCGCTGCAGCCGGGCGGCATCTCGGTAGACGGCGGGGTCTTTCAGCTGGTTTTCAATGTAGGACAGACTGCGGGAAATCTGTTGTTCCCGCTTTTTCTCCACCCAAGCGTCAAACTCAGGGCAGTCTTTGAGATAGAAAAAGTCCAAAAGCCGCTCCCGGGACAGGGCAAATTCCGGGTCCGGCGCGTCCCAGTCCGTCCGCACGCTGCGCCGCTGGTTCAACTTCAAACCGTTCCGCCCCTGGAGGATGACGATGTCCTCCCCCAGACAGCGGCGGATTTGAAACAGTGCCTGACGTAGGTTCTGCCGGCCGGAGTCCTCGTCGCAGGAACCCCAGAAGAGGGAAACCAGTTCGTCGCGGCTGGCGTTCTTCTCCACACAGAGGTAATAGAGAATGCCCTCCGCTTTCCGGTAGGGGAAGTGGACCAGTTCTCCATTCTGATAAACGCCCGGCGTACCCAGAAGCGTCACCCGATAGTCTGACACAGCGATTTCCTCCGATCCGGTCTGATGAATTTCCGCCATCTCCGGCAGCTTGTATGGTTTTCCTATATTTATGAACCAATTTACCATAGTTCGCGGTGCTTGAAAAGCCCTGAATTTTCCGCATCCTCCACACGCATCTGTAATTGCGTACGGAACGCAGCATGCACACCAGTGTCGTGGATGTCGGTGATGTAAAGATACAGGGGTATATCCAGTACCCAGATACTCCCCTGTTCCACCGGGCGTAGAGTTTCCGGTAGCTCTCCCGGATAGAGGCGTAGAGCCCGGCGCGAAGCGGAGACAGTCAACTCCTTGCCGAAACGGTGCTGTCAGCATGCGCCCCCCTCCTTCCATAGGAAAAACACGCCGCTGTATAGCAACTCCCGCCCATCCCACAGGAAGATAGCGACGAGGACAGTACCCATCCGCCGGTTGTTCAGCTCCTTGAGCAGGCTCTAACGGTCCGCTGGAGCGTGCACAGCAGGTAGTCCAGTTCGGCTCTGGAATGCTCCTCCCCCGCAAAAGAGGCATGGACACTCCAGCAGCAACCGCCCTTTTGGGCGTGATTCAGGTTGTCCCGGAGTTGTTCCTTGTAACTGTGGCGGGCAACCCAACGCTCCGGTGGCTGGGGCGTCCTGCAAGAAAGCTTTCAAAAGATCTTCCCGATTTTTCTCGAAGAACCACGGGATCCGGTCATGATGACTGATACAGCCAAGGACAGCAGCCTTGCGGAGGATAGTTGCTCAGGGCATCTTGTGAAAGTGATAGTACAGGAATATATGCAATACAAACAGCCTACATAGCGTCAATCTCGAATTGTCGTGCTTGCTGATGGTATCTGTGAGGAACCCAGGACTGTAGAATCCTATAGTCTTACAGGAATAAGCGCACTTGATGCGCTATCGGTCAGAGATTTCTGAGCGTTACGGATGAGCTGCAGGTCAACGATACATATGAGTTCGCAGAGAAACAGACATTGAATTTGCCTGGATTGGAATTACAGCGAGATACACCCTGAAATGCAGGTATTTAAATGTGGTATAAATCTATACATTTTAATGTTAATGAAATTTCCTTTTCCATCGGTGCGGGGTTTTCGATTTCTTTTGTAGCAGCAAGCCTATCCAGCGTCTAACAAATGTCTAACAGACCACCAAAAATCCAGCGCGTGAACTGCGGCAAAGGGTCAGAGATTTTGTGCTTCCTAGGGACCAAAAATCCCTTGTACCACAACGGTTTCACTTAACACGAGTGGAGACGAAATATCCCCTCCCAGTATCAATCCTGTCCCCTTCGAGTTCTGTTGTCTCCACCATGCGAAGAACCACACCAAAAGGTGTGGTTCTTTTGCTATTCTTGACTGTTCGGCGGGTGACCGCCTCCAACGGGTCAGGTCGCAGATTTTAGTTGTGTTGTCTACCCCAAAACAAAAAGCAGTTGCGTAAGCAACTGCTTTTTGTTTTGGGTTTCGGCGGCTTTGCCGCCTTCACCCTCCGGCGATTACAGTGCTCGACAGAAGTGAATTCTGCCTGCGCCAAGGTTTTGGCCAAAGGCCAAAACGCTTGTACGGCGCATCTGCGCCGCCGGCCAGAAGGCCGGGATCGCGGTGGATCGGCGGGCGACCACCTCTAATCATTGTTTTTAAAAAGAAGGAAGATGCGATGCAGTCGCATCTTCCTTTTTCTGTTATGGCAAGAAGAAAAGAGGGGAGCGTAGTCCGGCGCTTCTGATGCAAAGCTAGGAATAGGTTCAAGAGCTTAAGGAGAAATAAATTTATTTTACCTATTGACATAGTAGGCAAATATGGATATGATTATACCAACCTAAATGGTAGGCAAATAAGAGACCCTATGACAGGGCGCCTCTTCTGGCCTACAAGAGAAGGCAGGGAACACCATGGGGCATTTTTTTGAGACGCTGGTCAGAGCCAACTTTCGTTTTGGGCGAATGTGTCTGTGTTGATGAATAAGTGAACACCGACTACACAAAACGAAAGGAATGGATGACAATGAACAATTACAGATTTGAGACGCTCCAGCTGCATGTGGGACAGGAGACTCCCGACCCTGCGACGGACGCCCGGGCGGTCCCTATTTATGCCACTGCGTCGTATGTATTTCAGGACTGCGCCCATGCCGCGGCTCGGTTCAGCCTGGAGGAAGGCGGAAATATCTATAGCCGACTGACAAACTCCACCCAAGATGTGTTGGAGAAGCGGATCGCGGCTTTGGAAGGTGGTGTTGCCGCTCTGGCGCTGTCCTCCGGCGCAGCTGCTATTACCTATACGATTGAGGCCCTGGCCCTGAATGGGGGGCATATCGTGGCGCAGAAGACCATCTACGGAGGCAGCTATAATCTGCTGGCTCATACGCTGCCCAATTTCGGCATCACCGCCAGCTTTGTGGATATCCACGACCTGGACGAGGTGGAGCGCGCTATTGAGCCAAACACCCGGGCCATCTATATTGAAACCCTGGGAAATCCCAACAGCGATGTTCCCGACATCGATGCGCTGGCTGAATTGGCACACCGCCATGGCCTGCCGCTGGTGGTGGACAATACCTTTGGTACGCCGTATCTGATTCGGCCCATCGAGCACGGCGCGGATCTGGTTGTTCACTCCGCAACCAAGTTCCTCGGCGGACACGGAACCACGCTGGGCGGCATCATCGTAGATGCCGGGACCTTCGACTGGGCGGCCTCGGGCAAGTATCCTCCCATTGCCGCCCCAAATCCCAGCTATCACGGAGTGTCCTTTGTCCAGGCGGCTGGAAAGGCGGCGTTCGTCACCTATGTCCGGGCGGTTCTGCTGCGGGATACCGGCGCCTGCATTTCTCCCTTTGCCGCCTTCCTGCTGCTGCAGGGCGTGGAGACCCTCTCTCTGCGCATAGAGCGCCATGTGGAGAATACCAAGAAGGTGGTGGAATTTTTGGCTAACCATCCCCAGGTAGAGCAGGTCAGCCACCCCTCTTTGCCGGAGCACCCGGACCACGAGCTCTATGAGCGGTACTTCCCCAACGGCGGTGCCTCCATTTTCACCTTTGACATCCGGGGCGGAGAGAAGCAGGCCCATCAGTTTATTGACAGCCTGCAAATTTTCTCTCTCCTTGCCAACGTTGCCGATGTGAAGAGCCTGGTCATCCATCCGGCAACCACCACCCACAGCCAGCTTACGCAGGAGGAGCTGGATGATCAGAAGATCAAGCCTAATACGATTCGGCTGTCCATCGGCACCGAGCATATCGACGACATTCTGGCAGATTTGCAGCGCGGCTTTGATGCCGTTAAGGAGGAATAACCCATGAGCCGTATTTATACATCCGCAGACCAGTTGATTGGAAACACTCCGCTTTTGGAGCTGACACACATAGAAGAAGCGTTTGGACTGAAAGCCCGTATTCTGGCAAAGCTGGAATACTTGAATCCCGCCGGTTCTGTCAAGGACCGCATTGCAAAGGCGATGATTGACGATGCAGAGCGGTCAGGGAGGCTTAAGCCCGGCTCTGTCATCATTGAGCCCACCTCCGGAAACACGGGCATTGGCCTTGCCTCAGTGGCGGCGGCCAAAGGCTATCGGGTCATACTGGTCATGCCGGAGACCATGTCTGTGGAACGCCGCCAGCTTATGAAAGCCTACGGGGCCGAGCTGGTGCTGACAGAAGGGGCAAAAGGGATGAAAGGCGCCATTGCAAAGGCGGAGGAGCTGGCCGCGGATATCCCCAACAGCTTTCTTCCGGGACAGTTTGTCAATCCGGCCAACCCTCAGGCACACCGGGAGAGTACCGGACCTGAGATTTTCAGAGATACCGATGGACAGGTGGATATTTTTGTTGCCGGTGTAGGAACCGGCGGCACCATTACTGGCGTGGGGGAATATCTCAAGGCCCAGAAGCCGGAGGTTCGAATCGTCGCGGTGGAGCCTGCCGCTTCCCCGGTATTGTCCGCAGGCACTGCGGGAGCTCATAAGATCCAGGGTATCGGCGCGGGATTTGTTCCCGACGTGCTCAACACCAAGATCTATGACGAGATCATTCCCGTGGAAAATGAACATGCGTTTGCCGCGGGAAATCTCATCGGCAAGCAGGAGGGGATCCTTGTGGGTATATCCTCCGGCGCTGCGGTTTGGGCCGCCATAGAAGTAGCAAAGCGGAAGGAAAACGAAGGGAAAACCATCGTTGTCCTGCTGCCGGACACCGGAGACCGGTATCTGTCCACCCCGCTGTTTGCAGAGTAACAGAACTACTCCGGCAGCTGCGGGATGCGGCTGCCGGAGTTTTACTTCCAAGACAAGAGTAACTGAGATGTGGCGTCTATTCAGGACGCAAAGGAGAACACCATGCAGATTTATCTTGATAATGCAGCGACCACAAGCGTGAGCGAGACCGCGCTGCAGGCCATGCTGCCCTATTTTAGCCAGGAATATGGCAACCCCTCCAGTCTCCATTCCTTTGGCCAGAGAGCCAATGAGGCGCTGACAGAGGCCCGGGAGAAAATTGCCGCGCTGCTTCACTGCCAAGCCAGAGAAATCACCTTCACTTCCGGAGGCAGCGAAGCAGACAATCAGGCGATCCGTTCCGCTGCCCAGATTGGGGCAAGAAATGGAAAGCGGCACATCATTTCCACCGCCTTTGAACACCATGCCGTGCTTCACACACTGGCCAAGCTGGAAAAGGAGGGCTTTGAGATCACGCTTCTGGATGTACACGAAGACGGTCTCGTACGGCCCCAGGAGGTTGAGGCGGCCATTCGGCCCGATACCTGCCTGGTTACTGTGATGTATGCCAACAACGAGATTGGGACCATCCAGCCGGTGGAGGAGATCGGGCAGATCTGCCGGGAAAAAGGAGTCCTGTTCCACACAGACGCGGTACAGGCAGCGGGCCATCTTGCCATTGACGTGCAGAAGCAGAACATTGACCTGCTCTCGCTGTCGGCCCACAAGTTCCACGGACCCAAGGGTGTGGGCGTCCTGTATGCCAGAAAAGGCGTTCCTCTTACAACCCTCATTGAGGGCGGCGCGCAGGAGCGGGGCAAGCGTGCGGGCACGGAGAATATCCCTGCCATCGTGGGAATGGCCGCGGCCCTGGAGGAGGCCTGCAGGAACATGGAGGCCAATCGGGTCAAGATGACCGCTCTGCGGGATCAGCTGATCCAGGGCCTTGGACAGATCCCCCACTCTGTCTTGAACGGCGATGCCCAGAGAAGACTGCCTGGAAATGTACATTTCTGTTTTGAGGGAATTGAAGGAGAGGCCCTTCTGCTGCTTTTGGATGATAAGGGCATCTGTGCATCCTCCGGTTCGGCCTGTACGTCCGGCTCTCTGGACCCCAGCCATGTGCTGCTGGCCATTGGGAGACCCCATGATATCGCCCATGGCTCGCTGCGGCTGACTCTCTCCGAAGCGACCACCGAGGAAGAAGTTCGGTATACCATTGATGCGGTTACCCAGGTAGTGGCCCAGCTGCGGGGGATGTCTCCTGTATGGAGAGACCTGGAGAACGGCGTGAGACAGTTTGTGATTTAAGTGAGGTGTATGTTATGGCTCTTTACAGCGAAACCGTGATGGACCACTTCCGCAATCCGCGGAATGTAGGAGTGATTGAAGACGCGGACGGAGTCGGCGAGGTCGGCAACGTCCAGTGCGGCGATATTATGAAGATCTATCTGAAGATCAAGGAGGGGATCATCTCCGACGTAAAGTTTGAGACCTTTGGCTGCGGCAGCGCCATCGCATCCAGCTCCATGGCCACGGAGATGATCAAAGGCAAGCCGGTGGCGGAAGCTATGGCGCTGACCAATCGGGCTGTGGCTGAGGCCCTGGATGGGCTGCCCGCCCACAAGCTCCACTGCTCGGTGTTGGCGGAGGAAGCAATCAAAAAGGCGCTGCAGGACTACTATGAAAGAAACGGAATGTCCAATGAAGCGGTGGCTGCCCAGGAGCAGAAGTAAGCGTTCTGCAGGCTGCTTTTCCATGCCGGACGCAGTTGCATTGTACCCCCTTCCGCAGTAAAATGGGAAACAAGAAAACGAGGTGTTTTACGGCAATGATTTCAACAAGAGGCAGATACGCCCTTCGCGTCATGATTGACCTTGCAGAACACGCCGACGACGGCTATATTCCCATGAAAGAGGTTGCACAGCGACAGGGGATCTCGTTAAAATATCTGGAGCGAATTATGCCTGCCCTGTCAAAAAACAACCTGGTGGAAGGCGTACATGGAAAGGGCGGCGGATACCGCCTGAGCAGAAGGCCGGAGGACTATACGGCAGGAGAGATTCTGCGCCTGGTGGAGGGAAGCCTTGCCCCGGTGGCCTGTCTGGAGTGCGGCGCGGAGCCGTGCAGCAGGCAGGATACTTGTAAGACCATCGCCATGTGGAAGAAGTTTTATGATCTGGTCAACGGATATTTTGATCACATTACCGTGGCAGATCTGGCGTACGGCAATTTGGACACAGAGGATTTTCAGTTCTAAGCATAAAAATAACCACACCATTTGGTGTGGTTATTTTTTGCGTTAAGCCTGCTTTGGAATGTGAACTGCAATTGCGAAGTCACTGCGCAGATTCAAAGGTACAGGCAGTTTTACTTATGATGCAGATACGATTTTATGAAACTGCATCATCATGGTTGCAGACTGTGCGCGGGTTGCCGTGCCGGCAGGAAGCAGCTGCGCGGTATCGGTGCCGCTGACAATACCCGAGGCATATGCCCATGCCAAAGGCTGGCGTGCATAGGAACTGATCGTGTCCGCATCGGCAAAGCTGCTCAGATCCGTCTGAACAGAAGTGTCGAGGCCCTTCTGCTCTGCGTAGCGGTACAGCATGACCGCCAGCTGCTCACGGGTAATGGGGTCGTTTGGACCAATGCGGCCATCCCCGTAGCCGGTCAGGACGCCGGCTTTTACCGCCCAGCTGATTGCTGCTGCATACCAAGCGTCCGGAGGAACATCTGCATAGGCAGCCGCGTCGACCTGGGGACGGCCCTCCAACGCATATAGGATCTGCGCCATCTGCGCACGAGAAAAATTCCCTTCCGGAGCAAAGGTATTTGCAGATGTTCCGGTCATGATGTCATGGTAGCATACGTAGCGTACGGCCGGATAATACCAGGACTGCTTGTCGACATCCGCAAAGCTGCCCGACCATGCCAGGGTCTCGTCATACCCAACGGTGAACACACAGGGGGCAGTGGCTGTAAAGTGGACCGTCTTGGAAGAAGCATCATAGCTAGAGTGTACCTCAGACCAGCCGCCAGATGCGTTCTGGGTTTGAACAAGGATGCCGGATGCACTCTGCTGCGGCTCCAAAGTGTGGGGAATGGCGATTTTTGCTTGGCCGCCGTGCAGGTCGGTCAAAGATTCCTGATCGCATAGGATTTTCCATGCCCACAGGGGACGAGCGGTGTTATTGGCTTTGCTGTCTTGTGCCGCGGTCAGCAGCACCGTTATTGTGCGGCTCTGAGCCCAATCTGCAGCAGAAGCCAGAGCTGTGGCATCCAGAGTAATGGAGCCCATCGCTGTTTCCATGGTAAAAGAAGCTTTCTTGTGTGAACTGAGCTCGTTCAATGCGCTGCTGGACACCGACAGCTGCACGGTTTCGGCGGTGTTCGAGTCCACCTGGATAGAAATTGCGGGAGCGGTATCTGTGGTTTGCGCTGCCTGCAGGACTGTGTGGACCGATTTGCTCAGGGTATCGGCAGAAACCTGTGCCGTATAAACACGGCCTGCACTGTCAGCGGATCCGGAAGCGGGCAGGCTGATGGTGCTGTCAGAAACTTCTGTGGGGGGCGTACCGCCGCCTGCGGAGCCACCACCGCCTGCGGAGCCACCGCCGCCTGCGGAACCGCCGCCGCCTGCGGAACCGCCGCCGCCTGCGGAACCGCCGCCGCCTGCGGAACCACCACCGCCTGTGGAACCACCGCCTCCTTCAGGAGGGGGCTGGATGCCATTATCCGGTACCGCACGGAGCGCTTCCTGAGCATTGATCAGTAAGGTAGCAACGGCGGAAGTGGAGCTGGCCTGTTCAATGGCTGCGATTGCAGTATGCAGAATATTGTCCAGCTGCTTGATCCCCTCCGGGGTATAGTGAGTGGGATCATAGCTGCTGTGATCCATGTGAAGCTGGGCAGTGGCCTGCTGTTTTTGCTTTGCCAACTCGGCACGCTGCTGCAATGCGTTAAGCAAAGATGCCTGCAGCTGAGTGCGATGCTCGTTGGATTCAGCAACAGCATTTTCATAGGTGGAAAGCCACTGGGTGGTAACTTCGCTCATCGCGCGGGTGGAGAGACCGTCCAGCGCGCTGGCCCACTGCGCCGCAGCACTCAAACGGCGTAATCCCTGCATGGAGGACTCCACCTGCTGTACAGCCAATGCGGCAACCAGCTGTTGATCGTCCATATTTTTCAAATCGGTCTTGGCTGCAACAAATTCGGTTGTTAAGCCTTCCGAAGCCTGCTCTGCTGCGCTGCGGATAGAGGCGGCGTTTGACTCGTTGATCGCCTGACCATCAATTTGGCTGATTACCTCACGGTATGCAGTGCGCCACTGAGAAGCGACCTGTTCCACACGCTGGTTGAGCGTAGGAAGCTGCGCCATTGCATGATTGGCCTGTGAGAGAAGAGCATCCAGCTGATCTTCTGCTGTACCTGCTGCAGCGGCCAGCTGAGCCCGAGATGTCTCATACTGAGAGGCCAGAGCGGTCCAGTCCTGCGCAGTGTAGTTGGTGGAGACATAGGTGGAAAAAGCCTGGTCCAGCTGTTTTAAATATTGATTTACTGTCTGCTCACGCCAGACTGCATATAGCGTGACCGTGTCGCCCTGCTGGAAAGCCAAATTGCGGACGGAGGCTTGATCCTTGTACTTTACGGGGCCGTTCTGTGTCAGTGACCAGCCGGCAAATTCCATGCCGCTGGGGGCAGTGAACGTACAATCCGGCAAATTTTTCGACTGATTGTACGAGACGGTGATGGAATCCATCTTTCCGCTGCCTGTATTGCTATCGAAGGCGATTTGATACTGGATGGGCGTCCACTGGGCATACAGCGTGACGCGGTCTCCTTGGATTTCGCCGCCGAGATTTTTGACTTTCTCCTGCGCGGCGTAGACCTTTCCGTCGCCGAAGGTGTCTTCCCAGCCGCTAAACTGATAGCCCATACGGGAAAAATCACTATTCGGCAAAATCAGGTCCGTATTCCATACGGCAGCCTGGGAGGGCATGGAAGCGCTGCCGCCGTTGGCCGAGAAATAAATAGTGTAGTCGTTGGGAAGCCACTTGACATACAGCGTTTGACCATTTGCGGGCAGGTTATCCGGTGCCGGCTGTGTAAAGTCTGGGTCCAGATACCAGGCGGTTCGCTCATAGCCCAACTTGGGGTCTTGCTCGTCATATACAGAGGACTCTACGATCAGAGAGCTGCTGATCGGGAGCGTAAGGGTGTCCAGCCAGTTATTGCGGGCGACAAAACCGCTGCCGATGGGGCTGAGATTAGTATTATGGCTTAAATCCAGATTGGTCAGACGGTTGTGGTCGAGATGTACGAACTCTAGCTCCGACAGCATGGACAGATCTACCTTGGTTAGATTATTGTCAAAGGATTCAATGAACTTCAGCTTGGTGTTGGTTGAAAAATCCACGGCGGGAAGATCGTTATACCGGCAATAGATAATTTCCAGTGCAGTACAGCCTGTCAGGTCCAGCGCCGTCATATGATTGCTTTCGCAGTTGAGAGAAATCAACTCCTTCAGCCCGGACACATCCAGGGAAGAGATCCGGTTAACCGCGCAGTGCAGATACTTCAGCTGGAGATTCTGGCTGACATCCAGGGCGGTCAAAGCATTATTTTTGCAATTGAGGGATTCCAGTGCGGAAAAGACCTCGATTCCCTTCAGCGAGGTCAGGTTCTGATTTGCCACATCGATGGAACGGATATTAGCCAACTCCTCGGCGGTCAGCACGCCGTCTGCGCCGTATCCGCTGATATGAGAGGGGTCTTTTAGCCATTTCTGAAAAGCGGCGTCAGGGAATGTATGTTCAGTGATGGTAATGCTTTCTCCAGAAATTGTATTTCCGGAAGCGGCTATAGCCGTTGGAAAGTATTGACCAAGAAAAATTGTTGCCAGCAAGACTGACACGCCTTGTCGCAATCTGTGCTTCATGATTTTGCTACATTTCTAATTATTGTTATATTTTGCGATTTTTTTGAATTATGGTCGAAAAATGATGAAGCTATTATATTATAGCAAGTGTCCATACGTGAAGTAAATGGTGAATAAATCACATAAAATACAGGGAAAATGTTACTTTTCGCACGGATAAGATAATAATAGAAAAGCTGTTGCGTTATAAACGAATAAGCCTGGTAAGAAAAGGCGAATATCACAATTATATTTAGGCTGAGAAATTGGGATTGGCACGAAGAGCAAGTGAGTGCATCAGCGCTGACGCTTTTTGTTGCAGGCATAAAAACGCCGGAGCAAAGCAGACTTTGCTCCGACGCGAAATATTGCAACAGTATAGATGCCGCAGCTTCCAGGCTCGCACCCAAAACCAAATCACAACCCAGCATTAGCGGTTGTGATTTGGAAAGGAGGAGCAAGGGAGCGGGCGGATGAGTTTTTTTCGCCATGGGTATAAAAAAACGTGGTCGCAAAGCGAACTTTGCGACCACGTGGTGCCGGTGACCGGACTCGAACCGGTACGCTGTCGCCAGCGGTGGATTTTGAGTTATTCAAGCCATTCGGAACCTGATGGCCTGAACCGGAATAAAACGGTCTTTTCCGTCACTTTCCAAAACATCAAAAACACGAAAAAGCCTTATAAAATCAGCATTTTCGACGCAAAGCACCAAAAGTACAAGCAATTCGTCCCCTCCTCAATTATCGGCAACCAGATACCCAATTTGAGGCGCTGGAGGGATGTTGGAGGGATGTAAGCAGGATATACCTCCTGCAAACTCGTACAGGGGACATACACACTAATAGGAATTGTAACAGCTTCATCCGTTGTTGACAATACATAAATTGGAGCTGATACAATGAAAACCCGAAAATACTATGAGCAACTTTTTAACAAGTATCCCGATGTGGTGACGCTATCGCAGTTCAGAAATATGCTGGGTGGTATCGGTGACGGGACTGCAAGAAAGCTCATGCGCGAGAATCGCGTTAAGCACTATTACATCCGTTCTACCTATCTAATTCCCAAAGCCTGGGTCATTGACTATGTTCTCAGCGACCACTATGCGGAATACAAAGATCAACTGAAAGCGCAGGTTTAGACTGTGCTTGGCTAATGTAGGCGTTCAGAAATGAGCGCCTATTTTTTATCCAATTTTGAGGAGGTGACGCAAAACATGAACACGCAAATTATCGCCATCGCCAACCAGAAAGGCGGCGTTGGCAAGACAACCACCTGCGCGAACTTGGGGATCGGGCTGGCACAGGCCGGAAAGAAAGTGCTGCTGATCGACGGGGACCCGCAAGGCAGCCTGACTATCAGCCTGGGCCATCCCCAGCCGGACAAGCTGCCCTTTACCCTGTCCGACGCGATGGGCCGTATCCTGATGGACGAGCCGCTGCGTCCCGGTGAGGGTATCCTGCACCACCCGGAAGGCGTTGACCTGATGCCCGCCGACATCCAGCTCTCCGGCATGGAGGTCTCCCTGGTGAACGCCATGAGCCGAGAGACTATTCTGCGGCAGTATCTGGACACGCTCAAGGGACAGTATTCCCATATCCTGATTGACTGTCAGCCCTCCCTGGGTATGCTCACGGTCAACGCCCTGGCCGCCGCCAACAGGGTCATAATCCCCGTCCAGGCGGAGTACCTGCCCGCCAAGGGCCTGGAACAGTTGCTCCAGACCGTAAACAAGGTGAAGCGGCAGATCAACCCCAAGCTCCAGATCGACGGCATATTGCTGACGATGGTAGACAACCGCACCAACTTTGCCAAGGAGATCGCCGCTCTGTTGCGGGAGACCTACGGCAGCAAAATCACGGTTTTCAAAAGCGAGATTCCCCATTCTGTCCGGGCAAAGGAAATCAGCGCCGAGGGCAAGAGCATTTTTGCCCATGACCCCAATGGCAAGGTAGCCGAGGGGTACAAAAATCTGACCCAGGAGGTGATAAAACTTGAAAAGCAGCGCGAAAAAAGTAGAGCTGGCTCCATACGATGACTTGTTTTCCACCGAAGAAAGCCGCCAGGATGCCAAGCTGGAAAAAGTACGGGAAATCCCGCTGTCTGAGCTGCATCCTTTCAAGAACCATCCCTTCAAAGTCAAGGATGACGAGGCCATGATGGAGACCGCCGACAGTGTTCGGCAGTACGGTGTTCTGGTTCCGGCGATTGCCCGCCCGGACCCGGAGGGCGGCTATGAGCTGGTTGCCGGTCACAGGCGGCACCGGGCCAGTGAGCTGGCCGAGAAAGAAACCATGCCGGTCATTGTCCGAGACCTGGACGATGATGCCGCCACCATCATCATGGTGGACAGCAACTTGCAGCGAGAAAGCCTGCTCCCCAGCGAGAGAGCTTTTGCCTATAAGATGAAGCTGGAGGCTATGAAGCACCAAGGTGAGCGCATGGATTTAACTTGTTCCCAAGTTGGGAACAAGTCTGCTGGAAAGAAGTCCAGTGAGCTTTTGGCTGAACAGGTCGGCCAGAGTAAAAATCAGATTTTCCGCTATATCCGCCTGACAGAGCTGATCCCCGAACTGCTGGATATGGTCGATGAAAAGAAAATTGCTCTCAACCCGGCCTATGAGCTGTCTTTCCTCAAAAAAGAGGAACAGCGGGACTTGCTGGACGCGATGGACAGCGAACAGGCCACCCCCTCTCTTTCCCAAGCCCAGCGGCTCAAGAAATACAGCCAGGAGGGGCATCTGACCCTCGATATGATGCGCGTCATCATGGGCGAGGAAAAGAAAAGCGATCTCGACAAAGTGACCCTTTCTGCCGACATCCTGCGGAAGTATTTTCCCAAGAGCTATACGCCCCAGCGGATGCAGGAGACCATCATCAAGCTGCTGGAGGGGTGGCAGAAGAAGCGCCAGAGAGACCAGGAACGATGAAAGGAGCCGCCTATGAGGGATATTTCAGCCCGTGAGCTGAAAGGACACAACATTTTGGCCGTGGAGCGTTTTCAGGACAACACCCGCTGGATGATCGAGTTTTCCATCCTGCGTCCCTGCTCCTACGGCAGCCCCGGCGATGAAATGCGGCTGTTTCTCACGGAGGACGGGTATCAGGCCGCCCTCGTAAGCCGGAAGCGCCGGGAAATCAAAATCAAGCGGTATGCCCGCGTGATCGAGGGCCATGTCCTCGACTTCAAGCCGGACAAGCGCCGCCGCCACCCGTAAACCTGCCACTACCACGAAAGGAAAGGAATGAATATGTGTACTGTCCAGAGCATCAAGGATGCTATCTGGGAAAACTGCCAGTCCCAATATGACATGGCATCCACTGACATTGACCGGGTTTTGCAGACCCTCCCGTTTTCTCAGGAACCGGGACCATTTTCTAAGCCGAAATCGCAAAGGCCGCCGTATTGGTTCCACGCAAGAAAATATGAAAAAGTGTGACTGCCACAATTCTTTTTATAGGATTGTGGCTTTTTTCATGCCCTGAGAGCAGAAAGGAGTGAAGTCAATGGCGGTCTTTCGGATTGAAAGAACCCGCGACTATACGGTAATGAGCAATCATCACCTGCGGAACCATGAATTGTCGCTGAAGGCCAAGGGACTGCTTTCCATGATGCTGTCCCTGCCGGATGACTGGAACTATACCACCCGTGGCCTTGCGAAAATCTGCAAGGAGGGCGTGGACGCCATCGGTAATGCGCTGCGGGAGCTGGAAACCGCCGGTTACATCGTGCGCCACCAGCTGCGGGACCGGCAGGGCCGGATCAGCGATACCGAGTATGTCATTTATGAACAGCCCCAGCCCCGGCAGCCGGAAACGCCTGGGCCGGATACGGATGTACCAGATACGGCTTCACCAGATACGGAAAACCCGTATCTGGATAAACCGGATACGGAAAAGCCCGCAGAATTAAATATAGAGAAATCAAATACCCAAAAATCAATTACTCATGGATCAAGTACCGATTCCATTCCCTTCCGGGAGCCAGCGGCAGCACAGCTGCCGGAACGGAAAGGAAGGGATGCGATGTCGCTCACAGAGATGGAAAGTTATCGGGATTTGATTTTGGAGAACATCGAGTATGACCACCTGTGCCGGGAGTTTACCACCTACCGGGAGGACCTGGACGAGATTGTGGAGCTGATGGTGGAGACCGTCTGCGCCAAGCGGAAAACCACCCGGATCGCTGGCAGCGACTTCCCCCATGAGGTAGTCCGCTCCCGTTTTTTGAAGCTGGATTGCTCCCACATCGAGTTTGTCATGGAGTGCCTGCGGAACAATACCACCGAAATCCGCAACATGAAACAGTATCTGCTTGCGGTGCTGTTCAATGCGCCCACCACCATCAGTAACCACTACACCGCACAAGTTAACCACGATATGTACGCAGGCGGCTGGTAAGGGCCGCCTTTTCTCATGCCAAAGGAGGAACAACATGAAGCAGATGGAAATTTTTAAGAACCCGGAGTTTGGAGCCATCCGCGCCGTAGAGATTGATGGCGAACCCTGGCTGGTGGGCAAGGACGTATCCCTGGCGCTGGAGTACACCAATCCGCAGAAAGCGATTCGGGACCATGTGGATGCAGAAGATCGGACGGTGAACGATTCGTTCACCGTCAACGGAACCGCCATCACGCTCATCAACGAGAGCGGCCTCTACTCCCTGGTGCTGTCTAGCAAGCTCCCCAAAGCAAAGCAGTTCCGCCGGTGGGTCACGTCTGAGGTACTGCCCACCATCCGCAAGCACGGGGCCTATATGACCAAGGAAAAGCTGTGGGAAGTTGCTACCTCCCCGGAGGCGCTGCTGAAGCTCTGTTCCGAACTGCTGGCTGAGCGGGAAGAAAATGCGGCGCTGCGTGAGGAAAAGGCCCTGCTGGAAAGCAAGGCCGCCTTTTATGACCTGTTCATCGACCTCAATCACAGCACCAATCTCCGCACCACCGCCAAAGAGCTGGTTGTGCCGGAACGCCGGTTTGTCCGGTTTCTGCTGGAACAGCGGTTTGTTTACCGCACGGCATCCGGGAATGTCCTGCCTTATGCGAAGCCCTCCAACGCCGGTCTGTTCTGTGTGAAGGATTACTACAATCATGGACACTTTGGCTCTTATACGCTGGTGACGCCCCAGGGCAAGCTGTATTTTGCCGAGCTGCGGGATTTGATTCTGATGGTTGTGTAAGAGCAAGCGAAAGGAGGCTTTTCAATGTCGGAGAGGAAAACCATGGGCCAGCTGATGGAGGAAATGCGCCTCAAGGCCGGGGCGCAGAACTATCACGGCCATGAGTACATGGATTTGGAGCGGTTTGCCGAGGATACCCGACACATGATTATCTTCGATGTGCTGACCCACGATTCCCCGGTTGGCTGGAAAGGCGAACGGACCCGCCTGTTTCTGACGGAGGCCGGATACCAGAAAAGCCTGGAGAATCAGGAAAAGGGCCACATCAAGATTCTCAGCCATGCCAAGGTGCGCCAGGGCCACCTGTACTATGACCGCTCTGACCAGCTGCGCTGAAAGGAGCCTGCCATGCTGAAATACCTGCTGCGGCGGCTGGTGGTCCCGCCTTAGTATCAAGCGCCACCCCTGCAAAATCCGTGGAAAGGAGGCGAGAAAAATGCAGGAGGAAGTGGAAAACAGGACTTTGACGCTGGTAGTCAGCGGAACAAAGTTCACCGGGCGGTTGCTGAAAGCCGCCATCACTAAGTACCTTGCCCACCGCAAGGAAAAGAAGCTACAAAAGCAGAAAAGCCGGGATGCCCCCGTGATTCCCCACGGCAAGCAGACAGTAAAGCAGCTGATCGGCCAGAACCAGGGCGTTTCCAACATCGAGATTACCGACCCATCCATCAAGGAGTTTGAGAAGATCGCCCGGAAATACGGTGTGGACTATGCGGTGAAGAAAGACCGCAGCAGCTCCCCGCCCAAGTACCTGATCTTTTTCAAGGGCCGTGATGCGGATGCCCTGACCGCTGCCTTTACCGAGTACACCTACAAAAAAGTCAGAAAGACGGCGAAATCCGAGCGACCGTCCGTGCTGGAAAAATTGAACCAGTTCAAAGAGCTGGTGAAGCACGCCGTCCTGGATCGGAACAAGCGGAGGGAGCTGGAACGATGAAAAAGCAGCTTGACATCAAAAAGCTCCTTTTGCTGAATATGCCCTATCTCCTGATGGGACTGTTCGCTACCAACTTCGGTGAAGGATGGCGTATGGCCGTGGGTGCGGACGCTTCGGCAAAAATGCTCTCGTTCTTCTCCACGCTGCCGGTGGCGCTGGCCAGCTGGTGGCCCAGCCTACACCCTCTGGACCTGCTGGTGGGGCTGTGCTGCGGCACTGGCCTGCGGCTTGCAGTCTATCTCAAGAGCAAGAACGCCAAGAAGTACCGACACGGCATGGAGTACGGGTCCGCACGATGGGGGACCCATGAGGACATCGCTCCCTACATAGACCCGGTGTTTCAGAACAATGTGATTCTGACCAAAACCGAGAGCCTGACCATGAACAGCCGCCCCAAGGACCCCAAGACCGCCAGAAACAAAAATGTTCTGGTAATCGGCGGCTCCGGCTCCGGTAAGACCCGGTTCTGGCTCAAGCCGAACCTGATGCAGATGCACTCGTCCTATGTGGTCACAGACCCCAAAGGGTCACTATAATAAGGATAGAAAGGTCGTGAAAATACAAAACAGGAGGTTACACACATGAGGAAGCAGGAGCAAAAGGGTAAAATCACAGCATTGTACGAAAGGTTATCTCACGACGATGGGCGGTCTGACGAGAGCGTGTCCGTAGAAAATCAAAAGCGCATCCTGGAGGACTACGCCCGAAAAAATGGCTTCACTAATGTCCGCCACTTCACCGATGACGGGGTGCGGGGAACGACCTTCAAGCGGCCCGGCCTGGACGCTATGGTGGACGAGATACGGGCCGGAAATGTGGCTACCGTCATTGTCAAAGACCAGAGCAGAATAGGCCGTGACGTGGTGGAGGTCGGCTTGCTCAAACGCACCTTTGACGAGTACAACGTCCGCTTTATCGCCGCCAATGACAACCTGGACACCGCCAATGGATTTGATATTATGTCCATCTTCCGGGATGTGATAAATGAGTGGTACGTTGCTGACACCAGCCGCAAAATCAAGACCGTTTTCAAGTCCAGAATGGAAAAGGGCCTGCGCTGTTCGGGGGCCGTCCCCTATGGCTATCTCGCCTCAAAAGAAGAAAAGGGCGAGTGGGTGATCGACGAGGAAGCTGCCGCCGTTGTGCGCCGCATCTTTCAGATGGTCATGGACGGTCAGAGCGTCAACGGCATCGCCCGAACGCTGCGGGCCGAGCAAATCCCCATCCCTTCCGAACACTGGAAGCGTATCGGCTGTCCTGTTCGAGCCAACAGCTACCGCGACCCCTACGCATGGTCTGCCACCACCCTGGGTTATATTCTTAAAAGGCCGGAGTACCTGGGGCGCAAGGTGCTGGGCAAGACTGTCTGTGAGAACTACAAGACTAAAAGCACCCGCAGGACAATGCCAGAGGAACAATTTGTATTTGAGGGAGCCGTCCCCGCCATCATTGACGAAGAAACGTGGCACAATGTTCAGCGTTTGCGGGAAACCAAGCGCCGGACACCCAAGCGGAGTAATGCCCCTAACCGTTTAACCGGACTGCTCTACTGTGCCGACTGCGGCGCAAAGCTGACCCACCACAACAGTCTTGTCCAAGGCAAGTACATTGACGATGCTTTCACCTGTTCCAGATACCGGGCACCTATGGAGGATTGCACCATTCACTATGTTGCCACGCAAAAGCTGGAAGCGGCGATCCTCTCCGCCATCCAGCGGATAAGCTGGTATGTCCGCAACAACGAGCAGGAGTTTGTTCAGCGGGTTCGAAAGGCATCCAGTCTGCGCCAGGAGGAAGCAGTCAAGGATTGCCGGAAACAGATTGTCCAGGCGAAGAAGCGCCACGCCGAACTGGACGGACTGGTGAAGAAGCTGTACGAGGCCAACGCCACGGGCAAGCTGCCGGATAAGCATTTCAGCCGTCTCCTTGCCGAGTATGACGAGGAACAGGCCGCGCTGGAAGCCTCCATGACGGAGTGGCAGGGCTTGCTGGACAACTGGAACGCCGACCGGGTGAGAATGACGGAGTTTATCGACCTTGCCAAGCGGTACACCGATTTTTCGGAACTGACTACGCCCATTCTCAATGAGTTTATCGAGAAAATCGTTGTCCATGAGGGCAACGGACGGGGAAAGCAGCGCCGTCAGCGGTTAGATTTCTATTTCAATTTCATTGGCGCGTTTGAGGTTCCCGCCGACATTGTGACCCCGATGGAGCAGGAGGAAGAACGCCGCCAGCAGGAGGAACAGGCAGAGAAAGAGGAACGCTCCCAGGTGCTTGCCCAGGTTCGGTATGAGAGGTACAAGCAGGAGCGCCGGGAGTTTACCGCGAGGAAGCGGGCGGGCCTGTTGACCCCGGAGGAACAGGCGGAGGAAGAACGGCGGTTAGAGCGCAATCGGGCCTATCAGCAGAAGCAACGCGACAAGAAAAAGGCCAGTCAGCCAGAGAAGCCTCGCAAACGCTCACTGAAGGAACTCGCCAAGCTGGATGGAGCCGATCTCACCCCGGAGGAAGCGGAGCGGCTTGCGGCGCACCGCCAGAAGAAAGCCGAGCAGCACAAAGCGTGGCGTGACAGGCAGAAGTCCGCACAGCCCCCGAAGCCCCAACAGCGGACGTTGAAAGAACTTGCCAGATGTGCCGAGGCAGGTTTGCCTCTCACCCTAGAAGAAGCGGAACGGCTGGAAGCCCATCGCAATCGGAAAAAGGCGGCTTTGCAGGATTTGAAAGCCCGCGCCGAAACCGACCCGGTAGCGGCGGCAGAGTTGGCGCAGCAGAGAGCGCAACAGTCAGAAGCGGTAAAGAAGTCCCGTCAGAAAATGTATGCGGACGCTGCCGCCGGAGATCCCGAAGCCCAGGCCCGGTATGAACGTATGCTTGCCGCGAGGCGGGAGAACTACCACAGGAAGAAACAGGCAGAAGCCGAAGCTGCTCAAGTCAGCTAACGTAGATACAGAAAACGCCAGGGACAACGATAGTCCGTGGCGTTTTTGTCATTACTGCCGTTCCAGCAAATCCATATATTTCTGACGTTCGCCCTCCGGGACTTTCAGCGCCGCCATAGCCTGTTCAATGGTCAGCCCCATCGTTTCCATGAGGTTTTTGATAGAGGACAAGATACCTTTAGCAACGCCTTTTTCCTCAACGCCCTTGCTCAAATTACACATGACCGACACCTCCCTTTCCATTGTCTGCGTCATTTGAATGTCGTAATCGTCCTGCAAAATTTTCCGCTTTTCCGCCTCGCTGGTTTCGTTGGAGAGAAGCACATCCAGCATCCGCAATACGCCGTCATAATTTGACCCATCCGGCCCGCCAAGGCACCGCATGATGATGGACAGCAAATCATAATTCCTGATGGGTTCTTTGCCCTCGCCGACCAGATATTCTTCCACCAGCCGATACCGGGTAATGGTGTTCTCTCGATACTGCGGCGGTTTCATGCAAATCCAGATGGAGTAGACCTTCTTGATTTTCTCATAATGGGAGCCAGTGAACTCCCTGCCGTACTGGGAAGAAATCATGCGGCAACAGTAGTATATGCCACGCTTTATCAGCGGATAGCCGGGGTAAAAATCGTTCTGGGCCTCCACGTTGATGATGAGGGCAATTTGTTCCTCGGAGTCGGGAACGATGGCGCGGAAGCGAATGTCATAGGTGACTGTCCCCTCGCGCACCGATTTGTCCTCGGTGTCCATGCCGCTGATGACTGTGCCACCCTCGTCCGGCAGCACCGGGACGGCGGACACCTGGGGTTGGCCCTCAATGTACTTCTCGGCAATATCATTGACATCGCAATCCTTGTATTCTTCCAGGCAGGACTTCATAATCCGCGCCAGGATTGCCTTTTCAGACAGGACACGCTTACAGGCGGCATCATAACCCGCGCTGTCATCTGTGACGTGCAGTCCCTGGGCGATTGTCGTTTTGAGCTCCACCATCCTCACCTTCTTTCGTTTCATTCTACCACAGCTTTGCCAGCGCGTCCACTTCTTTTTTGAAAAGAGTTGCGTATGGCGTATACACGAGAGAGATATGGAGGTGCAGTGACAGAAAAAATTTATCTTAACAGGGTTGCTTTTGGGAATTTGATATGCTATACTATAAAAATCCAAGCAAAGGAGTTTATCAATATGCGGCAAGGTATTCTTAAATAAAATTTGATAATGGGAACAAAGACAAACGTCCTCAAGGAGAGGGCTTGGTTTTTGTACCCAATTTAAGAATACTTTTGCCTTTTCATTTCATATCGTGATAGACAACGGCCAGCCTTGGCCGCAGTTTTCATGTGTGTCCTACCTATCATCCCCAGCGGTAAAAGTATTTGTCGCTGGGGATTTTTGCGCCCTTCTGGGCCTTGTATGGAGGACAATCATATGAAAATCATCAATATTGGCATTCTTGCTCATGTAGACGCAGGTAAGACGACCTTGACGGAGAGCCTGTTATATACCAGCGGAGCAATCGAGGCGCCCGGCAGTGTGGATCAGGGAACAACGAGAACGGACACCATGTTTTTAGAGCGGCAGCGTGGAATCACCATTCAAACGGCGGTCACTTCCTTTCAGTGGCACGATTGTAAGGTCAACATTGTGGATACTCCTGGGCATATGGATTTCTTAGCGGAGGTCTATCGCTCCCTTGCCATTCTTGACGGAGCGATTTTGGTTGTTTCTGCAAAAGACGGCGTTCAGGCGCAGACCCGTATTCTGTTTCATGCTCTGCAAGTAATGAAAATCCCAACTGTTATCTTTATTAACAAAATCGACCAGGACGGGATTGACCTGCCAGGTGTGTATCAGTCTATCCGAGATAAGCTCTCCGCAAATATGATTATTAAGCAGAACGTGCAGCTTTCCCCGGATATATCCATCATGGAAAACATGGGGCTGGAGAATTGGGATACCGTGATTGCGGACTGTGATGAATTGTTGGAGAAATATATTGCCGGAGAACCAATGGACAAAGAAGAACTTCTGCGGGAGGAAAACAGGAGAATCCAAAGCGTCTCTCTGTTTCCGGTCTATCATGGCAGTGCCAAGGTAAACTTGGGAATCCGACAACTCATTGAAGCGGTCACAGATACATTCCAATCACCCACCGGGCAGAACAGCTCTGAATTGTGCGGAACTGTGTTCAAAGTTGAGTACGCAAACCAGAGCCAACGCCTTGCCTATCTGCGGTTGTATAGCGGTACGCTTCATTTGCGGGATTCCGTAGCCTTGGCAGGGAAAGAAAAACTGAAAATTACGGAAATGCGTATCCCCTCAAAGGGTGAGATTGTCCGAACAGAGATTGCCCATGCGGGCGAGATCGTCATTGTACCCTGCGACAGTTTGCGGCTGAATGATGTGCTGGGAAACAAACTGCTGCTGCCCCGTGAAACGTGGAGCGACAATCCTCTCCCTTTGCTGCGGACAACAATTGCACCAGAGAAACCAGAACAGAGGGAACGCTTGTTAAACGCCTTGACAGAAATTGCGGATACCGACCCGCTTCTGCGCTATGAAGTAGACGCTGTGACCCATGAGATCATTCTCTCCTTTTTGGGCCGGGTACAATTGGAAATTATCTCTGATCTTCTGGTGGAAAAATATCAGCTCAACACAACTGCAAAAGAACCTACCGTCATCTATATGGAGAGGCCATTGAAAGCGGTAAGTCACACCATTCATATCGAAGTGCCGCCCAATCCATTCTGGGCGTCCATCGGGCTGTCCGTCACCCCTCTCCCCCTTGGCACCGGAGTGCAGTATGAGAGCAAAGTTTCCGTTGGATACTTGAATCAGAGTTTTCAAAACGCTGTATTGGATGGTATCCGCTACGGTCTGGAACAAGGCGTGTATGGATGGAAGGTAACGGACTGTAAAATCTGTTTTGAGTATGGGCTTTATTATAGTCCGGTCAGCACTCCCGCAGACTTTCGGTCATTGGCACCTATTGTATTGGAGCAGGTGTTGAAAAAGGCGGGGACGCAGCTATTGGAACCATATCTTTCTTTTACACTCTATGCGCCGCAGGAATATCTCTCCAGAGCTTATCATGACGCACCAAAATATTGCGCGAGTATTGAAACGACCCAGGTTAAAAACAGCGAGGTGATTTTTACTGGCGAAATCCCTGCCCGCTGTGTGCAAGAGTACCGCAATGACCTCACCTTTTATACAAACGGGAGAAGCGTTTGTTTAACAGAATTGAAGGGGTATCAAATCGCCAGCGGCGAACCAGTTTTTCAGCCACGCCGCCCAAACACCCGGATTGATAAGGTGCGCCATATGTTCAACAAAATTCTCCCATCAATGATGGACTTATAAAATCCCTTTGGAACAAAGGGCGCACTTCTATACATGGTCTGCGACCATGTATCGTGCGCTCTGCGAGGCTACGGCCCGGACTTCCGAAAGTCCGGGCCGTTTGCGTCGCTCCGCTCCGTACAAGGGGCTGCGCCCCTTGCGCCGCTTTGCGGCTATCCCTGCGCCCTCGCTGGAAAGGTACATCCGCTCTGCGTCTGCACCTTTCCAGCGAGGCTAAAACCGAATACCGTTACCCTTGACCGTTTACCCGACACAGCAGGTAGACGGTCTTTTGTTTTGCCAAGAAGGAGGTCAAACACGATGGACAAGTCACGCGAAGAATTAGAGAAAGAGTATGCTGAGGCCACCGCTAAGTTGGAGCAGTACCAGCACAGAGGCCAGCGGTATGAGAACCGCATCCGCTACTACACCCAAGGCGAAAGGAAGAAGCGAAACCACCGACTTATCACCCGTGGCGGAGCGGTGGAGAGTATCGCCCCGGAGGTGCGCGGCATGAGCGAAAGGGCCTTTTTTCTTTTGATGGAAAAGGTCTTTTCCCTGCCGGAAGTTGCCGCCCTGGTGAGCCAAGCCACTGACCAGCAGGAAAGCGGATAATTGGCCCTGTTCCATCTCCACGTTACCCAGGTCAAACGGAGCGCGGGACAGTCTGTTGTCACGTCCGCCGCCTACCGAGCCGGGGAGAAATTGTATAGCGAATACTATGGCGAGGTCAGCGACTACACCCACAAGGGCGGCGTGGTCTGCACAGACATTCTCCTGCCGCCCCAGGCCCCCAACCAGTACCAAGACCGCGCCACCCTCTGGAACGCCGTGGAGAAGGCCGAGCGCGGCAAGAAAGCCCAGCTTGCATATAGCTTTGACATTGCCTTGCAGAACGAGTTTTCATTGGAGGAAAACATCGCTCTTGCAAGGCAATTTGTTTCGGAGCAGCTTGTGGGCCGGGGCATGATTGCCGACTTTGCCATCCACCAGCCGGACAAGGAGGACGGCGGTATTCCTAACCCGCACTTTCATGTTCTCTGCCCCATCCGGCCCATTGAGCCAGACGGCAAATGGGGGTGCAAGCAGCGCCGCCGCTACCGTCTGGACGAGGACGGGAACCGCATTATGGGAGAGGACGGCAAGCCCCTCTTTGACGCTGTTCCCACTACCGACTGGGGAAGCCCGGAAACACTGGAACATTGGCGGGAGGCGTGGGCCGCTATGGTGAACGCCAAGTTTGAGGAAAAGGGGCTGACCTGCCGCATCGACCACCGCTCCTATGAGCGTCAGGGCCTTGACCTGCTGCCCACCGTCCATGAGGGCGTGGCCGTCCGCCAGATGGAGGCCAAGGGCATCCCCACCGACAAGGGCGATCTGAACCGCTGGATAAAAAAGGCCAACAACATTCTGCGGGATATTCGGAAGAAAATCGCCGGCCTGACGGATTGGATTAAGGCCATAAAAGAAGAATTGAGCAAGCCCCAGGCCCCGACCCTTGCCGCCCTGCTGACCGACTACTATGAGGGCCGGAACGCCGGAGCATGGAGCCGCAACGCCAGGATTGGAAATCTTAAAGGTTTTGCCGAGGCCATCAATTTTCTGACCGAGAGGGGCATCGCTACGCTGGAAGATTTAGAGACCCATATCGCCGCCCAGAGTGAACGAACGGAGGCCATCAACACATCCATGAAAGCGAAGCGTGACCGTCTGAACGAATTGAAGGAACTGCTTCGCCTTGTTGACCTCTACCGAGACACCAAGCCCGTCTATGACGAGTTGCAGGGTATCAAGTGGAAGGGCAAGCGGGAAAAATTCGAGAGGGAGCATGAGAACGAGTTGAGGACGTTCCACATGGCCCGCCGGAAGCTGGACAAGCACCGTTCCCCTGCTGGTAAAATCCCCGTTCATGCGTGGGAACAGGAACAGGCGAGGCTTCACCAGGAGTACACAGCCGAGTATGAGCAGTACAAGCCTATCCAAGACGATTTGCGGCGGCTTCAACAGGTGAAGCGGAACGCCGATGCTGCCATACACCAGCAGGAGCAGACCCAGCAGAAACGCCGGGAGGTGGAGCGGTGAACGGCATTCCCCGACTGACCTACCAGCAGTACCGAGCCGTCCGGCGGCTGGTGCATGACTGCTGCAATTATGACGGCGGCAACTGTCTTGCTCTTGATGACGGCTGGGAGCCTTGTGTCTGCGTCCAGAGTATCACCTATTCCCTGGTCTGTAAATGGTTCCGCGCCGCCGTCCTGCCAACAGACAAGGGGTTGTGTGCCGCCTTGCTCCACCGAGGACAGGCGCGGCCCTGTGCCGAGTGCGGGGCGATGTTCGTGCCGCGCTCCAATCGGGGCAAATACTGTGACGAGTGCGCCGCCAATGTGCGCCGGAGAAAGAAAGCTGCCAGCGAACGGGAACGCCGCAGGCGTGGACATTTAGAGGCTGAAAAGCCTTGCAATCAGGGGGCTTGTGGACAGTCCTCAAAGGGGGACTAATACATTCCCCTTCCCCCACTCCAACGTGGGCGGCAAAATGGCGCTCACGTGGATTAACTTTGATGAATGATGAAAGGAGAGCCTATGACCTACGACCCCAGCATGACGATCACCAGCACCATCCCCGCCCCGGAGGGGAGCGACAGAACCAGCAGAGAGGGCAAGGCCATCCCCCTGCCCGTGATGGCGGGCGGCAACGCTTCACCCGCCCCGGACGTACCGCCACCCGATATGGTAAAGACCGTTGGCGGTACGACCTTTGATATTTATTTCCATTTCAGCCAGACCAGCCGGGAAACCTTTACCGACAAGGTACTGCGCCTTATTCAATCCGATGTTGTAACCTCATAAAAATAATTTACTTTTTTCTCTATCCTTATTGACAAAACCCGAAAGGCACCATCCTGGTGGAGTGCGGCAAGATGCTCCAGCGCGGCACCCCCAAGCTGGGCAAGGACGGCAAGCCCATGAAGGACAAGCGCGGCAAGGTCATCTATGAGCCTTACCGGATCAAGGTCCTCAATACCATCAACTTCAAGAAGTCCATGCACTATAACCCCTTTGCCTATATCCACTCGGAGAAGGACATTTTGAAGCTGGTCACGACGCTGATCGCCAATACCAAGGGCGAGGGCAAGGCCGGGGACGATTTCTGGGTCAGTGCGACTCGTTCGCTGGCGGTAAGAAGTCAGCGGACAAACAACAAAATACAGTTGTTTGGATAACTGGTAATTCGACAGGTGGAATGACGGGGTAACGCCCTGAAACGCCTGCCCTCGGTGGGCGTGCATTGGCTGCAAAGCCGGTGTACGAAGCCCCATGACAACGGCTGAGAGCAACCGTAGCCGCCGCCAACGGCGGCCGAAAGCGGTCTGGAGGCAGACTGTGTTGCCTATAGGCCAAGGGTCTATAAAATACCCATGGTTAGAATGTTCGCCTTGGCAGGCGAACTGACGAATCCGCGAATGTACGGGTCTATAAGAAGACCATATAGAAATGTATGGGTGCGTTTAAGCGCAGCCGGTGTGGTTTAGTAGAAATTTGCCCTACGAACGACCATGTTGTGTTATAGGCACATCCCAGCCGGCAGGCTCATAGCGGAAACCTAAAGGTATAGATGCACAGATAGGATTACCGGAACGAGGAAAGGCAGCGGCTTTCGCAAGGAAGAACCCGGCGAAGAACAATAAGCGGGTGAACCGCTGCTGAAAAGTAGTGATCGAACCGAAGAAGTCCCTGTAATGGGGATGGAGGAATGGTCACAAGTCGAATTGTGGAAACAGGCATTATTCAATC